>NZ_JACOOO010000012.1:0-38305 GCF_014287825.1 Clostridium hominis | reverse complement strand
ATGAATATAGAAAATATAATATTAGGAATAGATTATAATTTGCTAGTAGACTTATATTTAATATCAGTTTTAGGATTATCAATTTATGCACATAAAAAAGGTGATAGAAAGACTTCTTTAATATTAAATGGAATAGGGTTTTTATCAATCTTTTTATTATAAGATTTAATTTAAGGTAGTATTAACTTTTGGTAGTACTACTTTTTTTATTAAGAAACTATAAATAAAACTAATTTAATATTATACAAAAGAACAAGGTGGTAAGATGAATTATAAAACTTTAAATTATTATAATGAAAATGCAAAAGAATATTTTGAAACTACAAAAAATATAAAAACTACTGAAATATACAAAGAGTTTTTAAATATGGTAAAACCTTCAGGTAAGTTACTAGATCTTGGATGTGGTTCAGGAAGGGATAGCTTGTACTTCAAAAATGCTGGTTATGATGTTACATCTGTTGATGGATCTATAGAACTAGCAAGAGAAGCAGAAAAATTGATAAATCAAGAAGTTATAGTAAGTAAATTTGAAGATTTTAAATCAAAAGAAAGATTTGATGGAATATGGGCTTGTGCATCATTGCTTCATGTTAGAAGAGAAAATATTGAAGAGGTGCTAAGAAGCCTTGCTAATAACTTAAATGAAGGTTCAGTATTTTACTTATCATTTAAATATGGAGATAATGAATACATTGATGAGAGAGGTAGATATTTTAACTGTTATAAAGAAGAAAACTTTGAAAAAATGATTAGAAATATCACAGAGTACAAAGTTAAAACTATTTATAAAACTGGTGATTCATTATGGGGAAGAACGAATCTTATTTGGTTAAATATAATCCTTGAGAAAATTTAAAATATAAATACTATAACAAGTTTATAAAAAATAAGGTACAATGAGAAGCTCGTTGTATCTTATTTTTTTATTATATAGGTGTTATCAATAGTATTGTAAAAAGTAAAACAGCATAGTATACTTGTGTATATACACAAGTATACTATAATGAAAGGTAGTGTAAATATGAATATAGTTGATAAAATACTTAGATTAAAAGAAGAAAAAGATGCACTAATAGTTGCTCACCTTTATCAGAGACCAGAAATTCAAGAAATAGCAGATATAGTTGGAGATTCGTATTTCTTAAGTAAAAAGGCTATGGAAAGTCCTAAAAAAACTATTGTTTTCTGTGGAGTAAAGTTTATGGCAGAAAGCGCAAAGATACTATCTCCAAATAAAAAGGTACTTATTCCAGTAAATGACTCTACTTGTCCTATGGCAGATATGGCTGTAATGTATAAGCTAGATGAATTAAAAAGTAAACACCCAAATGCAAAGGTTGTAACATATATAAATTCTAATCTTGATGTAAAAGCAGTATCAGATGTTGCTGTAACTTCATCATCTGCTGAAAAAATAATTAATAATATAGAAGAAGAAGAAATAATATTCCTTCCTGACAGAAATTTAGGTAGTTATCTTCAAGAGAAATTACCAAAGAAAAAGTTCATTTTATATGATGGATTCTGTCCAACTCATGAAAGAATAGAAAAAGAAGAGATGGAAGCAGTTATAGCAGAGAATCCAAGCTATCCTGTTTTAGTTCATCCAGAATGTTCAAAGAACGTTAGAGATTTAGCTACATTTATTGGTAGTACTTCTGAATTAATAGGTTATAGTGCAGAATCTAATGCTGAAGGGTTTATTGTGGTTACTGAAGAAGGTGTTCTTTATGAAATGCAGTTAAAGAGTCCAAATAAGAAATTTATTACGATGAAAACTCCAGTGATTTGTCCAAATATGAAAAAAATAACTTTAGAAAATTTATATAGTTGTTTAAAAAATGAGGAGTATGAAGTGCATATAGACTATGAGATGAGAGAAAAAGCGTCCAGAGCATTAGAAAATATGCACCTATTATCAAAGTAAATTATGAATTATGATGTGTTAATTGTTGGGACAGGCGTTGGAGGATTATATACTGCAATAAATTTAAATGAAAATATAAAAGTTTTGATGATTACAAAGGATAGTGTTAGAGATTGCAATAGTTATTTAGCTCAAGGCGGAGTAACTACAATCTTAGGAGAAGATGACTTAGAAAGCTTTATTAGTGATACGCTTAAAGCTGGTAATTATAAAAATAATGTTAAGGCAGTTTCTAAAGTTGGAAAGAATTCAATAAAAAATATTAAAAACCTTAGTAGATTAGGAGTGCCTTTTGAAAAGAAAGATGGAAAGCTTAAGTATACTAGAGAAGGTGGACATAGTAAAAATAGAATTGTTTATTGTGAAGACCAAACAGGTAAGGCTATAGTTGAAGAGTTAATAAAGGTTGTTAAAGATAAAAGTAATATTACAATAATGGAAAATACAACACTTACTGATTTATTAATCGAATATAATACATGCTATGGAGCTTCTATTATAAATAATAATAGATTAATTAAAGTTAATACAAAAGCAGTAGTATTAGCAACTGGTGGAATTGGTGGATTATTTAATTCAACAACTAATTTCGCCTCAATGACTGGAGATGGACTAGCTTTAGCAATTAAGCATAATATAAAATTAAAAGATATGGAGTATTTACAATTACATCCTACTGTGTTGTATGAAAAAGAAAATAAAGGAAGAAGATTATTACTTTCTGAATCTTTAAGGGGTGAAGGTGGAGTTTTAGTAAATCTAAATGGAGAAAAATTTATTGACTCTTTATTACCAAGGGATGTTGTTTCTGCTGCAGTATTAAAGGAAATAGAAAAAACTCCTGATAAGCCTTATGTTTATTTAGATATGACTGGATTTACAAAAGAATATCTAACTAATAGATTCCCGTATATTTATGAAGAGTGTTTAAATAGAGGTTTAAAGATGGAATCAGATTTACTACCAGTAGCACCAGCACATCATTATTGTATGGGTGGAATTGAAGTTGATTTGTATAGTAGAACTAATATTGAATTTTTATATGCAGTAGGAGAGGTAAGCTGTACAGGAGTTCATGGTTCAAATAGATTAGCTAGCAATTCATTATTAGAAGCTTTAGTATTTGGAGAAAATGCTGCTGAAAATATAAATTCTAAGATAAATGAAATAACTATTAATTTAGATAAAGTTAATAGTTTTAGTGACAGTATTAATATGAAACCTTTAATTAACTATGTAAAAGGAAAGGCAGATCATAGGTATGATAAATTATTTAATTGTTGATGAAATTATAAATAGAGCACTAATTGAAGATATACCATATGGAGACATAACTACAAATTCCATTGTTTCAGAGAACTCTTTAGCAACGGCAAAGCTAATCTGTAAAGAAGATGGAATTATATGTGGGCTTCCTATTTTTAATAGAGTATTTGAACTATTAGGAGAAGTAGAATTTACTCCATTAGTAAAAGAAGGGGAAAAAGTTAGTAAAGGTATGCTATTAGGAACTTTAAATGGAAGTACTCTAAAAATACTTTCTGGAGAAAGAGTAGCTCTTAATATACTGCAAAGATTAAGTGGAATTGCTACTATAACTAATAAATATGTAAAAGAAGTTTCTGGACTAAACACTAAGGTTTTAGACACAAGAAAAACAACTCCAGGACTTAGATATATTGAGAAATATGCAGTAAAGATTGGCGGTGGAGAAAATCATAGATTTTCATTATCAGATGGAATTTTATTAAAAGATAATCATATAGCCTATGCAGGTGGAATAAAAGAAGCTATAAACTCTGCAAGAAATAGTACAAGTTTTGTAAGAAAGATAGAAGTCGAAGTTGAAACTAAGGAGCAGGTTATAGAAGCGATTGAAGCTGGAGCTGATATAATAATGCTTGATAATATGACGCCAGAAATGGTAGGTGATATGGTTAAATTAATTAATAAACAAACTACTATAGAGTGCTCAGGAAATATTACATTAGAGACTATAAGAGCTTATGCAGAAGCAGGTGTGGATTATATATCATCAGGCGCATTAACTCATTCAGTTAAAGCATTAGATATATCTTTAAAAGAGTTAACAAGAATAGATAGTGATAATAAATAGTAAGTATAATAATATATTATTATGTATTATAAAAGCAGAGTTTTGTTTTAACTCTGCTTTTATAATTTTAAAGACATATCTCCTAATTTAATTAGTCCTTTTTTACGCATATATTCAGATATTAATAAGGTTATAATTGCTGGTAAAAGAAAATGCATTAAGACAATTTCTATAATTACTATTGAAGGTTTGATAGTTTCAACCATGGTTTCATACGCCATGATTTGTCCAACGAAGCCAGCAGATCCCATTCCTGAGCCGGTAGCGTTATTTGTCATCTTTAAAACAGTAGTTGATATTGGTCCAAGGATTGCACTTGATATAATTGATGGTAGCCATATAATTGGCTTCTTAAATATATTAGGAATTTGGAGCATAGAAGTTCCAATACCTTGAGCTAGTAGACCACCAAATTTATTTTCTCTATAACTTGCTACTGCAAATCCAACCATTTGACAACAACATCCAACTACAGCTGCACCAGCAGTTATTCCGTTAAGGTCTAAAATTACTCCAATAGCAGCAGAACTAATTGGAAGAGTCAATAACATTCCCATTATAACTGCTACAAGGATTCCCATAATAAATGGTTGTTGCTCTGTTGCGAAGATAATTATATTACCAAGTGAAGTCATGAATTTTGAGATTGGTGGACCAACAAGTAGGCCGATAGAAGAACCAAAAGCAATACTTATAAGAGGTGTCAAAATTATGTCAACCTTTGTCTTACCTGAAATTATATTTCCAACTTCTATTGCAACAAATGCAGCAATAAAAGCACCTAATGGTTCACCAGGACCAGCTAACATAATAGCACCTGTATCTGTCATAATACTTCCTGCAAGTATTTTTGTAGCATAACCTCCAATAACTCCTGAAACTGCAGCAGAAACTACTACAAGTGGTGATGATTTATATTTATAAGCTACCCCGACACCAATACCAGCAGATGTGCAAGCAGCTGCAACTTTACCGATAATAAAAGTAAGGTTACCTATATCTCCACCAATGAGTTTCCCTATTTGTTGCAATATGGTTCCCATAATTAATGTAGAGAATAGTCCTAAAGCCATGCCACTTAAACCATCTATAAAGATGTGATTTAAATATTTTTTTATGAATTTCATGTTTCTGTCCCCCTCATAACTGTGTATATACACATGCAAATTAAGTTTAGCATTAACTGTAATTAACTTCAATATATAAATAATAATGGCTACATTTTAAAAGTATTTTTCCTTTTTATGATTAAAAATTATAAGTTGGACAATAATTATAAATACAAAATTATATTAATTTATATAGGAAGGGAATCTTATGCAAGTTAAAATAGAAAAATGCGAAGGTGTAAATAAATGTTGGTATAAAAGTTTTATCGGAGAAATATTTGAAGTTGAAAATATAGAAGCTTCTGGATTAAGTAGGACCAAAATATTTGTAAAGATTAATAAAGAAGAATGTAGAAAGTGTTTTAAAGAAAATAGGAGATATGCAGCAGTTTACAAAAATGATGTTAAAATAATTAACGAATAAGCAGTAATAACTAAGTATAGTTGTTACTGCCTTGTTTTATTATCTTATAAAATATTGACTAAAAGTTAGCTTTAGGATGTATAGTTTTTCTTTATATAAGTAAAAATTATAAAGTATTGAGTATTTAAGGGGAGGGTAAGTATATGAATATATTATATTTTATTTTGCCAGCATTTCTTATGATTATAGTTAGTATTTACTTGTACTATTATATTGCAAGAGCCATAAGTATATCAAAGATAAATGTGAAAAAGAAACGAGTAAAATTGATAATTATAGCTATTGTAATAATCATTATGTATTTTTCTTTAAGAGACCTTGGAGTAGGGGTAGTTGCAGTTTTACATATTATAACTATATCCTTATTAATGGATCTTATAAATTATATATTTAAATTAGTAGGGAGAAGAAGGAACATAACATATTATAAATGGAAGATAGTTTATAATAGTGGAATTGTTCCTATTATAGTATCTGTAATTATCTTAGCTTATGGATATTGGAATATGAATAATATAGTAGAAAGTGACTATATGATATATACAAACAAAGATATAAGAGAAGAAGGATATAGAGTTGCTATGATTTCTGATCTTCATTATGGAACTGTTATGAATAGTGAAAAACTCCAAAAGGCTTGTGCGGAAATTGAAAAGTCAGCTCCAGATATGGTAGTGCTTTGTGGTGATATTGTAGATGAAAAAACTAACTTAGAACAAATGCAGGAGGTTGCAGAGATACTTGGGAGTATTAAAAGTAAGTTTGGAGTATTTTATGTATATGGTAATCATGATGATGCTAGATACTCTTCGATTCCTAGCTATACTAAAGGTGAGTTATGGAATGAGTTATCATCAAATAATATTCGTGTATTAGTAGATCAAAGCTATGAGATAAATGATGAGTTTATTATTATTGGAAGAGATGATGAGGGCTTTTCAAAAGAAGAAGGAAGGAAAAGTAGTGAAGATTTAATTGCTAATATAGATAAAAATAAATTTATATTACTTTTAGATCATCAGCCATCAAATCTAGATGAGAATAGCTTTTTAGGATATGACTTACAATTATCTGGGCATACTCATAAAGGTCAAATTTGGCCTTGTGGCTTAATAAGTGAATTATTTAATTTTAATGAACTTGAATATGGATATGAAAAGATTGGAAATTACGAAGTCATAGTTTCCTCTGGAATATCAGGATGGAATTATCCTATAAGAACTGGATCGAAGTCTGAATATTTAATTGTTGATATAAAAAATAAAGTTTGAAAAATAATAATTATGAAATTTTAAAAAGACATGTATAGAGTAACCTCATAAAAAGGAAAATAAGAAGAGTTGAATTTTTAGGAGGGAACATATTTTGCATATATTAATTAGTCTTATAGGAGGCCTTGGTTTATTTCTTTATGGAATAAGCGTTATGGGAGAAGGACTTCAAAAATCAACTGGTCCTAAATTAGAAAAAGCTATTGGACTTTTAACTAGCAACATAGTTATGGGAGTCCTAGTAGGAACTGTAGTAACAGGTATAATCCAAAGTAGTGGAGCAACAACTGTTATGGTAGTTGGATTTGTTAATGCAGGGATAATGAGTCTTTATCAAGCTATTGGCGTTATAATGGGTGCTAATATAGGAACAACAGTTACAGCTCAGCTTGTATCCTTTGATGTTAGCATATTGTCATCTATAGCTCTTGGTATAGGGATAGTTTTATATATGATAGGTTCAAAATCAAAACCTATGCTAAAAAATATATCTGAAATACTAATAGGTTTTGCCATTCTTTTTATAGGTATGAGATTTATGAAGGATGCAGTAGCTCCATTATCTGAATATCCAGCTGTGAGAAAGGTATTAGCGGAACTGGCACATCAACCTATTTTAGCTTTAATTGCTGGATTTTTAATGACAACAATATTACAAAGTTCTAGTGCATCTATGGGAATATTAATAGCCTTATCTTCACAAGGATTAATGCCACTACAAGCAGCATTACCTATATTATATGGAGATAATATAGGTAGTTGTACAACATCGCTTATTTCAAGTGTAGGTGCAAATAAGAATGCTAAAAGAGCAGCTACTATGCACTTGTGTTTTAATGTAATTGGAACAATTTTATTTATGTTTATATTAAACAAACCTATAACTATGGTGGTTCAATATTTAAATCCAACAGATCCAGCTAGACAAATAGCAAATTCACATACTTTATTCAATATAGTAAATGTAATATTACTACTTCCATTTTCTAAATTTATAGTTAAATTAGCTATGTTAATTATACCTGATAAAGCTGGTGATGAAGAATTTGACAATACTATTACAAAATATTTAGACACTAGAATGTTAGAAACACCTGCTATAGCTTATGGTAATATAATTAGAGAATCCCTTAGAATGGGAGGAAAAGCGAAGGATTGCTTTAGTAGTGCCACAATTGCTTTGATCAATCAATCTTCAAAAAGTATAAATGAAAGCTTTGAAAAAGAGAAGCTTGTAAATGCTCAGCAAAAAGAAATTATAAATTATTTAATTAAACTTTCAAATAAAGCTTTAGACGAAAAAATGAGATTATCACTAGATTTGTTATTTCATACAATAAATGATATTGAAAGAGTTGGAGATTTATCAGAAAATATTGCTGAATTAGCACAAGAGTCTATTAATAATAATGTTAACTTTTCAGAAGAAGCTATAGACGAAATACAAAATATATTTAATAAAACTTTAGAAGCTTATAGTTTAGCTTTAGATGCTATGAAAGGAAATGACGTAAATATTTCTAAGCGTGTTATTATCTTAGAAGAAACCGTAGATGAGTTAGATAAAGCTTATAGAAATGAGCATATGAGAAGATTAAACAAAAATATCTGTAGTATAGATTCAGGTATAATTTACTTAGATCTATTAACAAATATTGAAAGAATATCTGATCACGCTGCAAGCATTGCCAAAAGAGTAATAATGGTTAATGAATAGTTATTTAATCCAAATTAATATTTTTATCAAACAGTAGTAATTAAAATTATATTTACTACTGTTTTTTGTAATGAAATTAGTATTATTAATAGTTAATAGTTGAAAGATTATAAAGTGAAATTTAGTTAATTATAAAATCCTTTCTGTTTTTTTATTTGTGATTTTAAGCATAAATGATATAATTTATAAAAATGAAATAAAATAAGGAGGAGCTAGAATGGGAGGGATTAATTTTGGATAAATTGTTGATTACAAAGATTATTGGCAAAAAGGATGCAGTAGATTTAGATGATTCGGTTTATAATTTAAGAGATGTATGCGATGAACTAAGAAATATAATTATATTAAACTTACCCATTGATGAAGAGTTTAAAGCTAGAAATAGAAGACGTCTTAATGCTATTGATGGTATTGTAAAGCCTATATCAGAAAAGTTAAAGAGTGATGATTATATTCAAGGCTATACAAATAGTAAAAAATACTTACTTAAATATGTAGAAGATATATCTACATATATTGAAGGAGTATTATCTGCTATGGAACCTTTAAATATAAAAGATTTTACTTATTATACAAATATGTTAATGGATTTAGTTTTAGTTTATTAATTGAATAAGGATAAAATTATAGAGATGCGTTATTTACGTATCTCTATTTATTTTACACAAAAGCAAAACTATGGTTATTTATTACAATAATGACAAATATGTTAACAAACTTATCATAATTCGTTGTTTATAACAAACATAAATGTTAAAATTTACATATAAGGAAAGGGGGAGAGGGATGGGTGAATTAATAAATAATGCTTTTACTGGAGTGAATATTATACCAACTGTATTATTGATGCTAGTTCTAATTTATTGGCTAACAGTAATATTGGGAATTATAGATATTGATTTCTTCGATTTTGATATAGATTTTGATATTGCAAATGGTACTGATGGTTTAGATGGGCTTCAAGGAATTTTAGCTTATTTCAATCTAAAAGAAATACCATTAATGATAATTTTAAGCATATTATCATTAGTATTTTGGATATTATCAATGCTACTTTATTTGTTGCCTATTAAAGCTGGAGGATTAATAAATGGATTATTATTAATACTTACATTAATAATTAGTTTATTTATAACAAAGCTAATATCATTACCGTTAAAGGGATTATTTAAAAATATGTACTATAAGGGAACAGAGGATGAAGAAAAAGTAATTGGACATTTAGTAAGTTTATGCTGCGATCTAGAAAAGGGACGTCTAGGACAAGCTGAAGTAAAGCAAGATGGAGCATCAATATTAATAAATGTTAAATGTGAATTTACTGAAGATAAATTTGAAAAAAATGAAGAAGCCTTCGTTACTAAGAAGGACGATGAGAAAAATATATACTACATTGCAAAAGTATATGTAAACAAATAAAAAGTTATAATAGGGGTGGAGTTATGGATTATAAGATTCAAGTTATTTTAGTTAGTGTTGGAGCAATTGTAATAATTGTAGGGGGGTTACTTGCGTTATTCTCGAGATTCTTTCATAAGGTTGAACAAGGTAAGGTTATAGTTAGAAATGGTATTGGTGGACCAATGATAAGCTTCGGTGGAGCATTTGTAGTTCCGATAATACATAAAGTAGAAGTTATGGACGTTTCAGTTAAAAGAGTTGAAATTGCAAGAGAAGGTAAGGATGGTCTTATCTGTAAAGATAATTTAAGAGCAGATATTAGAGTAGCTTTCTTCGTTAGAGTTAATCAAACAAGAGAAGATGTACTTAAGGTAGCTCAATTACTAGGTTGTCAAAAGGCATCAGATCCAAAGACTTTAATGGAATTCTTTGATGCTAAGTTTTCTGAAGCTTTAAAGACTGTAGGTAAAAAGTTCGATTTTGTTCAACTTTATACAGAGAGAGAAACTTTTAAAAATGAAATTCTACAAATAATAGGAACTGACTTAAATGGATACGTTTTAGATGATGCTGCTATTGATTACTTAGAGCAAACTGATATTAATATGTTAAATAGTAACAATATATTAGATGCAGAAGGTATTAAAAAGATAACAGAGCTTACTGCAGAACAGCTTATTTTAGCTAATCAAATTGAAAGAGACAAAGAAAAAACTATTAAGAAGCAAAATGTATCAGCAAGAGAAGCTATTTTAGAACTTGAAAAGCAAAATGCTGAAGCAGAAGCTAAACAAAAAAGAGAAATTGCTATTATTACTGCTAGAGAAGAGGCAGAAGCTGAAAAGGTAAGACAAGAGGAAAGATATAAAGCAGAAATGGCAAGAGTTAAGACTGAAGAGGAAATTGAAGTTGCAGAGCAAAATAAAGAAAGACAAGTTATTATTGCTTTAAAATCTAAGGAAAGTACAGATGCAGTTGAAACTGAAAGAGTTGAAAAGAAAAAATTGCTAGAAAGAACAGAAAAAGAAAAACTTGTTGAGCTTGCTAATATCGCTAAACAAAAGGAAGTAGAAACAGAAAAGAAAAATATTCAATCTATTATTAGAGAAAGAGTGGCAGTTGAGAAGGATACTGTTGTTGAAGAGGAAAAGATTAAAGATACTAGAGTAATTGCTGAAGCTAACAGAGTTAAGTCTGTTGCTATTAAGAAGGCTGAAGAAGAAGCTGAAACTAATTTAATAGTTGAAGTTAAAACTGCTGAAGCTTCTAAACAGGCATCTGAAAGAATCGCTGAAAAGACAATAATTGATGCTGATGCTAAATATAAAGCTTCACAAAAAGAAGCAGAAGCAATTAAAGTTCTTGTTGATGCAAATGTTCTTAAGGAATCAACTGTTGGTATAGCAGAGGCTAAAGTTACTGAAGCTAAGGCAGTAGCAGAAGCTAAGGCAATTGAAGCAAAAGCATTAGCTCAAGCTAAGGGAGAAACGGCTATGGTTGATGTTAAGGAGAAAGATGGAACTGTTGAAGCTGATATATTAAAGAAGAAATATATGGCTGAAGCAGAAGGTATTAAGGAAAAAGCTACTAGTATGAAGGCTCTTGATGAAGTTGGTAAGGAACATGAAGAGTTTAAACTTAATCTTGAAAAAGAAAAGGAAATTGAGCTTGCTAGCATTAATATTCAAAGAGAAATTGCTGAATCACAAGCTTCAGTTATTAGAGAAGCTCTTAAGACAGCTAAGATTGATATTGTTGGTGGAGAGACTATGTTCTTTGATCAAATTATCGGTTCTATTGCAAAAGGTAAGTCTTATGATAGATTAGTAAATAATAGTGATGTTCTTACAGATATAAAAGAAACATTTATAACTGGTGACCCAGAATACTTTAAAAAGCAATTAAGTGAATTTGTAGATAGATTTAACTTAACTTCAGATGATATTAAAAATCTTTCTATAGCTGGAGCTATTAATAAAATGATGAATAGTGCGGATGCACAAGATAAAGCAGTGTTAAGCAATTTATTAGATACAGTTAATAAAGCAGGAGTTGCTAACTTTCCAGCAAAGACTATAGAAACTATACGTAAATAAGGAGAATAGCTTTGAGTAGTATAGATGAAAAGGATATGGAAAATGGGTCTTATGAGGTTATTAAAAATAGACTTTTAAATCAGGGAACAGAATTAAAAGTCCGTGTAGATAAATTAAATCAGGTTAGAAAAGATGTATTTGGTTCTATTGAAACTACTCTTCTTGGAAGCGAAAGAATAATAACTGATAATAACTGTATACCTAGAGATATGGCTCCTATAAAAGATTATTTTATCTTTGGATATAATGTTCATATTGGGCTTAAATCTAAGGTTGAGCTTGATGATGTATTTTCAATTTATAAATATAGTGAAAAGAAATTCATTAAGCAATCTCTTGATTTAATAGGTAATGATGAGTTTTTAAAGGATTTTGATGAGCTTTATAATTATTATAAAAACACCTTCTTTACGAAGTTCACTATACAAGATCCGTATTTTTATATGATATTTCAAACAGGGAAGAGTCCTACAGATATTAAAGTTTTTAAGTGGGAAATACAAGGTAGTAAGCTAATATATATTGATAGTAGGAGCGAACATGAGGTTAGATTTAGAAATAAAAATGAATTTAACTTTGTAAGAGCTACTAGAGATGACCAAAGGAGCGGTTTATATCCTCATATATCAATAATGGATAAGGTATTCGTTGAAACTATCAATGGTGACTTGACTATTAAGGTTGAGGATAATACTGCAACAGGAAAAGGAATATATTCAGAGCCAGTAGAAGATAAAGATCAAACTTTAGATGATGCAGAAATTTATTACTCTGATCTAGAACAATTAATAATATTAAAGATAAAGCCTTATAAAGAAGAAGAGTTTAGGTATTTTATCTTTAATAATAAGTTAAAAAATGTTGTAAGAATTGATTCTATAAAAGATACAGCAATTTTATTACCAGGTCATCATGGAATAATCTTTCCAGAAGGATACTATCTTCAAAGTGGAGAGTATAAAGTATTTGATGTAGAAGGGTGTAATTGTATATTTGACGAAAGAGTAACATCTTCAAATGGTGAAGACTTTCAATATATTTTCTATAACATTGAGATAGGTCAATATTTAATTTATTCCTATAATATTATAGAACAAAAGATTGATACACCAATAGTTTGTAGTGGATATGGTCATTTTGACAATGGTGAAATGGTTGTATTTAAAAGTGAAAATGAGCCAAGAAAAAATCATATGGTTCAAATATGGCAAACTCCTTATGTCGGTAAGGATTATATAGCTGAAGGTAATAAAGATTCTGCTTTGTATAAAATTGGTAATAAAGATATAGTCAATGCAATGGCAGATGCAAAAGGTATTTGTAAGCTTATTGATAAAAAGGAAGGTTACCAAAGTATTTATGCTGATATTGTAAAGGAATGTGAAAGAGTAATTGATTCTTATTTTTGGATAGATCAAGATGAAACCTTTAATATAAAGGAAATTCTTTCTGAAATTAAGGATACTTCAACCTTTGCAATTGAAGAGTTTGAAAAAGTTTTAAGAATAAAAACATCCACAAAAAAGCAAATAGAAACTGTAAGTAAAGATTCAGAAGAATTGCTAAAAAAAATAAAGTATGGTTCCTTTGATACAATAAATGAGTATGTTGAAGCATTAGCACAAATAAGAAGTCTTAGAGGGAGAATAGCATCATTAAGAGATTTAAGATATACAGATATTAATATAGTAAATTCTCTTGATATAGAAGTTAAAGAAAAATATGATGAGTTTTCTGAAAAATGTGTAGAGTTTTTGATTACTCCAGAAGGCTTAAAACCTTATGCTGATAAAGTAAATGAATTGCAACAAGAAATAGATAAGGTTAATAAATCGAAGGACGGAAAAGACCTTGAAGAAAAAATTAATGAAACTTCTAGTAGGTTAGAACTTCTTATTGAGATTATTAGTAACTTTAAAATAGATGATCCAACTATTACTACAGAAATAATAGAGAAGATATCATCGTTATTTTCTTTAATTAATAATGGTAAGGCTAGATTAATTAATAGAATTGAACAAATTACTAAAAGTGAAATGACAACACAATTTCAATCTCAAATTAAACTTTTAAGCCAATCAGTAGTTAATTACTTAGATATTTGTGATACAGTTGATAAATGTGATGAATATTTAAATAAAGTATTAATTATGATTCAAGAACTTGAAGGGAAATTTTCAGAGTTTGATGACTATGTGCTAGAGCTTGCTGAAAAGAGAGAAGAGCTTTATAACACCTTTGAAAGCAAAAAGCTATCTATTTCAGATAGGTTAAACAAAAGGATAATAAGCCAGTTTAATGCTGCTGAGCGTATATTAAGTGGAATTAGTAATAGACTTAAAAACTTTAAATCCATTGAAGAAATAAATGGATACCTTTCTACAGATATTATGGTTGAAAAGGTTAGAGATATAATTTCAACATTGAATACCTTAGGAGATAATGTAAAAGCTGATGAGATTTCTTCAAAGTTAAAAAAGATAAAAGAAGAATCAATAACTGAGTTTAAAGATAGACAAGAACTATTTGTAGATGGTAAAAATATTATTAAACTAGGAAATCATAAGTTCTCAGTTAATACTAAGTCTATAGATTTATCTATAGTTCAAAAGGGCGAAGGCTTATATTATCATATAACAGGTACAGATTTTTGGGATAAGGTAGAGAGTGAGAATATTGATAAGTATAATTATATATTTAATCAGACAATAGTATCAGAAAATGATGAAGTATATAGGGGAGAGTATCTAGCATATTTAGTTTTTCAGGCAGCTAAGAATGGTGAATTTGAAAGCTTAGATACATTGTACTCAAAGTCAGAAGTACAATTAATTTCATTAGTTCAAAGGTTTATGGAATCTAGATTTGATGAAGGATATACTAAAGGTGTACATGATATGGATAGTGCCAAAATATTAAAGGCATTATTAGAACTTCACAATAATATTGACTTGTTAATTTATAAAAGTGAAGCAAGAGCTTTAGCAAGAGTATATTGGAAATATTTGATAGATTCAGATACAAAGAAAATGTTAAGGACTCGTTTAAAAGAACTATCTAAGGTTAGCTTATTTTTTTATTCTTCTCCAAGCTTAGAAAACTACTTACCATACATTGAAAATAATATGGCAGAAGAAGTTAAGGTGCTTTCTATATTTGGTAAAGATTATATACATGAAGCTGCTGAATATCTTTGTTATGAGATAATGAGAGGCGAAGAGTTTGTAGTAAGTAAGGAAGCCAAAAGTATATATGACATGTTTAGGAAGTACTTAAAAGATAAGAACATATTGGATGTTTTTTTATCATCTATTGAAAGTTGTAGAAATGATTTGGAGGGCTTATATTATTTAATTAATGAATTCGTTAATTCATATAGGCTTAGCATGATTAATGTGAATGAAAATAATGCTGAGTTAAACACGGATTTATTTAATTCATTAACAGAGAATGAAGTATTAAGTATTATTAAAGAAGTTGTTGTTTTACTTATGGAAAGTGATACAACTATTGGAAGGGTAATATATATTGATTCAAAAATAAAAGTGACTGGATTAATAGGAAGTCACACAGTAATTAATAGTGGAGAATATAAATTATCTTATACAAACTTTATCCATAAGCTTACTTTATTTAAAGAGCGCAATGTAAGGAGCTTTATAGAATTCCAAAGGATTAAAAAAGGTTTAATAAATGATTTCAAAAATAAAATTCATTTAGATGACTATAAGCCACAAGTTCTTACTTCCTTTGTAAGAAATACTTTAATTGATAAGGTATATTTACCTTTAATAGGTGATAACCTAGCAAAACAGATTGGAGTTGCATCTGAAAATAAGAGAACTGACTTAATGAGCTTGTTACTATTATTATCACCACCAGGTTACGGTAAAACAACGCTAATAGAATATATTGCAAGTAGGCTTGGTATAATTTTAGTTAAGATTAATGGACCAGCATTAGGTAACGAAGTAACATCCTTAGATCCTGAAACAACTAAAAACTCTGGTGCTAGAGAAGAGCTACTAAAGCTTAATATAGCATTAAAGATGGGTAATAACGTTATGATATACATTGATGATATTCAACATTGTAACCCAGAGTTTTTACAAAAGTTCATATCTTTATGTGATGGTCAAAGAAAAATTGAAGGTGTTTATAACGGTGTAAGCCAAAGCTATGACTTAAGAGGTAAAAAAGTGGCTGTTGTAATGGCAGGTAACCCTTATACAGAAAGCGGAGAAAAGTTTAAAATTCCAGATATGCTTGCTAATAGAGCTGATGTATATAATCTTGGTGATATGCTTATGGAAAATGAAGAGGCATTTAAGCTTAGTTATATTGAAAATAGTGTTACATCAAATCCTATACTTTCAAAATTAACAAATAGAAGTCAAAGGGATTTATATAACTTTATTCAAATGGCTAAAGGTACGTCAGAAGAAGGTATATCTTTTGAAGGTAACTATTCAATGGATGAAATTAATGAATATGTTAGTGTTATTGAGAAGCTATTTAAGGTTAGAGATATTGTTTTAAAAGTTAATCTTGAGTATATATACTCAGCAGCACAAGCAGATGAGTATAGAAATGAACCACCATTTAAGCTTCAAGGGTCATATAGAAATATGAATAAGATAGCAGAAAAGATCATTCCTATAATGAACGATGAAGAGCTATTTAAGAGAATACTTGCAAGCTATGAAAATGACTCACAAACCTTAACTAATGGAGCAGAGGCTAATATGCTTAAGTGGAAAGAGATTACTGGATGCATGACAGCTGAGGAAAAGAACCGTTATGATGAAATAAAATCTATTTTCATAAAGAATAAGATAGTTAAAGGCGATGATAAGTTAGGACAAGTAGCATTAGCTTTAAGTAATCTTACAGATAACTTAGAGATGATTAAAGATATACTCGCTAAGAAATAATATTATAAACTTTTGCTATTAAGTAAAAGTTTAATATAAGGTAGAGGTGGCTAGATAATATGTCGCTGCTACCTTTTAATTTTCAGAATTTGATAAAAAAATATTGACTTAGAGTTAACTCTAAGTAGTATATTGAGATTAGGTGAAAATTATTGGAGAATAGTACAAATTAAATTAATAAGAGAGAATAAATGGAGGGTAAAACTATGGGGCAAAAGAAATTAGGTTTTGGATTTATGAGACTACCAATTACAAATAAGGAAGATCAGTCTAGTATAGATTATAAACAAGTAAATGATATGGTAGATATATTTTTAGAAAGAGGATTTACCTATTTTGATACTGCATATATGTATCATAACTTTATAAGTGAATCAGTAATAAAAGAAGCTGTTGTAAAACGTTATCCAAGAAGTGCTTTTACAATTGCAACAAAAATGCCAACGATGTTTTTAAAGAAAGAAGAAGATCTAGAGAGAATATTTAATGAGCAATTAGATAAAGTTGGAGTAGGGTACTTTGATTATTATTTACTTCATAATCTTGGGGTAACTAATTATGAAATAGCAAAGAAATTTAATGCTTTTACATTTATCAAGAAAAAGAAAGCTGAAGGCAAGATAAAAAAGATAGGATTTTCTTTTCATGATACTGCAGACTTATTGGAGGAGATTTTAACAGAGCATCCAGAAGTTGATTTTGTTCAGCTTCAACTTAACTATATTGATTGGGATAATGAAAGTATTCAATCTAGAAAATGTTATGAAGTTGCTACAAAGCATAATAAACCTGTAATAGTTATGGAGCCTATTAAGGGAGGAACATTAGCAAGTGTGCCATCTAAAGCAGAGAAATTATTAAAAGAGTATAATAGAGATATGTCAGTGCCGTCTTGGGCCATTAGATTTGCAGCAAGTCATGAAAATGTTATGATGGTTCTAAGTGGAATGTCAACAATGGAACAATTATTAGATAATACAGGATATATGGAAAACTTTAAGCCTTTTAATGAAGAGGAATATGGTATTATTAATAATGTTGTAGATATAATAAATGATGCTATAGAAATTCCGTGCACTGCATGTCAATATTGTGTAGATGGATGTCCTAAAAAGATAGATATACCAAAGTATTTTGCTTTGTATAATGCAGAAAAGCAAGCAGGAAGCCAAGGATTTTCAACACAAGGTGTATATTATGCAAATTTAACTAAAACATATGGAAAAGCGTCAGAATGTATTAATTGCAAGAAGTGTGAAAAAAGTTGTCCACAACATTTAAATATAGTAGGATACTTAAAAAATGTAGCAATGACTTTTGAAAAGATATAAATATAGCTTAAAGATAAAAGGGAGATAAGTATATGACTATTACAGAGGTAAGTAGAAAATATAATTTAACAGCAGATACATTACGTTATTATGAAAGAATTGGATTGATTCCTCCTGTAAGCAGAAATAATAGTGGAGTAAGATATTTTACTGAAGAAGATTGCAATTGGGTGCAGTTCATAAAATGTATGAGAGGTGCAGGTCTTTCAATTGAAGTATTAATTGAATACGTAAAAATGTTCCAAGAAGGCAATTCTACAGTAAAAGCTAGAAAAGAACTATTAATAGAACAACGTAATCAATTAGCAGATAGAATTAGAGAAATGCAAGAAACTTTGGATAGATTAGACAAAAAAATTGATGGCTACGAAGAAAGAGTTCTTAGAAGGGAAAAAGATTTAGTAAAAGCAGATAAATAAACTATAATGTAATAATACTTATATATTTTAAAAGTAATGATAATAGAAATTAGTTTACTGTAGTTAAAAGTTAGGGGGAGTCATGAAATTAAATAAAATACATCATGTAGCAATAATATGTTCAGACTATAGAGTCTCTAAAGAGTTTTATGTTGAGAAATTAGGACTTAAAGTTATAAGAGAAGTATATAGAAAAGAAAGGGATTCATACAAGCTAGATTTAGAAATAGGAGATAGTCAGATTGAGTTGTTTTCTTTTCCTAATGCGCCAAAAAGACCAAGCTATCCTGAAGCTCAGGGCTTAAGACATTTAGCTTTTGAAGTTGATAATATTGAAGAAACTGTAGAAGAGCTAAATCAAAAAGGAATAGGAACGGAGCCAATAAGAATTGATGAATGTACAGGTAGAAAATTTACTTTCTTTGAGGATCCAGATAAATTGCCTTTAGAATTATATTCAAGAGTGTAACGTATTTTAATATTAGAATTTAAAAGCAGGACTAACTAAAATATGGTTATTCCTGCTTTTAAATAATTAAGATAAATATTATACAAAATTTATTGAATCTGGTATAGCATCAACTGGAAAATAATGTTATAATTATGACGATATATATTTTTTATATTTTTAGTAAACGTATTCAGTAATTTTGTAGGGGGAATTGGTTATGTGTAAAGATGAGTTAAACAATCTAAATCAAGAGGAAGAAGTAAAAGTTGCAGAAAAGGTTGAAGTTATGGAAAATACTAGAGACGAAAAGCTTAAGGAGTATGAAGATTTACTAGGATTTTAAAACTTATAAACTATATATTATAAAAAGAGTCCACTTAAGTGGTCTCTTTATTTATAATTAAACAGGTAAAAAAGAAGTTTTTATCTTAATTATACTAAGTTTCATTTGGAAGTAATTTGATTATTTCAGGTATATATTTTTTTAGTATTCCAAAGTTTTTAGAAATTTCTCTTTGAAGTTTTTGATATTCATATGGATAAAGATTATAAAAATTTTTATAACGTATGCAATGAGAGTTTTGCTTTTCGTAACCTTTCCAAACTTGGCAACCTCTAAAAGGATTTGAAGTGCCTATTAATAATTCATTATTGCTTCCTACATATAGTATACGACCACCATAGTTAGTTCTATATCCTAGACCATTTTTGAATACAGATCTAAAACATCTACCATCATTTGATTTATATAAATCAAAACCAAATGGATAATGATATTTATTTAATAAGGATATAATATTTTTATAGGTTTTAATAATTATTGCAGTATTTCTTTTACCTATTTTATTTTCAAAATGGCATTTATTAGCTAATAGCGTATCAAGTATAACTTGCATATTATTTGAATCATCAAATGTTGATATTAATAAAGAGTCATTGTATTGTTGAATTTGCCAAGCATAAACATTAAAAGGATTATTAAATCCAGATTTATATCCACTGATACTACGACCACGATGACCTCTAGATGGTATTGATGGAGTTATAGGCTTTCCTCCAATAACTAAATCCCAATTATCATATTTATCTATTCTAATAATATCAAAACCAACTGGCAAAGCCCAAGATATTGGTGGAGGCTTTGTTCCACTTACATAAAGGTGATCATTAAACACACCTATGCTTAATGAATATTGATTCTCGGCATCTCCAAAACCCTTATCTACGATAAGAGTCCAGTCATTCATTTCAGGAACTTCTTTATTACTTCTCCATACTTGTACACCAGAAGAATGGGTTGTAGATACATATAGTCTATTATTAAAAATAGCCATATTTGAAACTCCGCCTTTAGGGTTTTTATTAGGATTAAAATGAGGGTTACTAGTATCAGTTATATTTTGCCAAGGATAGTATTCAGGATCTCTAGATCTATAAATAAGTGGTCTTTCACTAAAGTTAGTTTCATCTACAACTGCAAGATAAAGCTTTCCTTTTATGGTTATCATATATCTAGATGAGTTTCCTTTAAGTGCATTATAAGGCATTACAAACCAATCTATACCATTATAAGATTTTAAAACTTTAACTTGAACTCCATATGTTGATGCGTATAGACATGGAGTAGAATCAGCAGATTTAGCTTTAATCATAAATCTAATACCAGTAATTCCAGAGTTAGGTTCTGCTTTATAAACGCATTGCCACTTTTTAGTACCATCTTTTTTATATCTCCAAATTTCTGCTAAATTATCTTGTGAAATTGGTCTAATTATTTCAGGAATATTAATATCAGGATAAATTGATTGAAGAATTGTTAAAGGTATATTTCTACCTGTACCGACATAAATGTAGTCATTCAGTTCACTAATTGACCAAGCATAGTTATTTTGTCTAGCATTATCTAAATTTCTATAGTCAAAACCATCTACAGAATTTAGTTTTTTAAATTTGTACATTTGTTGAACTCCTTATTTAAATATGGATTTGTACTATATAATACGATGATAATATGTAAATCGTTACGTATTTTAATATTAATAAATAAGATATTTTATTTATTATTTTTTATAGACTATTATTTCAAGCACATTATTATTTGAATATTTATATTATTATATTGATATTTAAATTTAGGAGGACTCAAATTGTCATCAGATTTAAAAGAGGTAAAGGAGTTAAAAGATTTAATATGTAGGAAGAAAGTATCTATAATTAAGAAGAAATATGAAAGATCTGAAAAGAGGATTTATAAAAAGCTTTTAGCTTCCAATAAAGATAAAAATGAAGAATACTTAACTAAATGCATATTTATTGAGTTTAAAAAAAGATACTTTTCAACTCTTTGTAAAAGAGTTGATGAACTTATAAATAGCTGCATTTTAGATATTGAACCAGCAATGAGAGAGTTTGTTTTTGAAAAGAGAAGAAATAGAGCTTTTGAAGTGTTAGTATTAATAAAGAACATATTAGATAGAAATTGTATACGTTGGGCGATTATGGATGAGTATATAAAATGTAGAGAGAAGTGTATGTGTCCTGAAAGTATTTGTATAGTTGTTTGTAAGGAACATATGAATGCTGCATGTAATGTCTTCAATGTAATAGGAGAGAAAAAAGGTACCAACATCTATATGATTAATGGCGTAGAAGTTCACCTTAGCTTTGGATATGCTATAGAAAATAGAAGTTATAACTTAGGAGAGTATGATATAGGATATTGTAATCTAGAGAGTGAAGAGATTCCAGTGTTAGTAGAGCCAAGAAAATCATAGTATAGTTATATAGCAATTCTATAGAGGGAACTTATGACAAAAAGAAAAAAGAGAAAAAAGTCTTTTTGTGAAGACTTTAGTAATTTTCAGCTACCGCCTTGTGCCAAATTTTTAGGAAGTGCGAACCCTTTTGTTAAAGATGATAAGATTATATATAGAAACAATAATAGATTATATTTATTTTTAAGTTTCAATACAAAAACAAGTAATGGAAAAGCGTATAATCCAATAGATCCAAGTACGTATAATTTAACTGGCATTGGAAATTTGCAAATAGAGCTATACTTTTTTATAATTGGATTATTTATTAATGAAGTACAAAAAGGTAAGATAAAAGAATATGAAGATATTATGATACATGAAGATGATAATGCAGATAAATTTATTAAAAGTGTTTTAGACAATGAATATACTATTACCTCAGAATTTATACCATCCTTAACTTATATGGTTTCTAATGCTAGTGCAGTAGTTCCAGTATTTACTGGAGTTATAGAGATAAGCCCTGTTAATTTTTATATTATTCTGATGCTAAGTCGCTTTTATGGTGATTATGGTTTATTATTTAGTGATAATGCATATGTTACAAATGACTTTATAAATATTGCCTTGGCAAATACTTATGTTGAATTTTGCAAATGTTGATTGTTATTTGTAGTAAAATGCTATAAAAATTATAGAGGAAAAATATATGATAAATAGAATATAATTATATATGGAATTTATAAGCACTACATTATAAGAAGGTTTTCTTATGGTAGTGTTTATTTTTTTATAAGGGGGATTGGTGTGGAAAAGTTAAATGAGGAGCTTTTTGAAGAAAAAATAAATGAATTAGATTATTTAAAGTTATTAGCTAAACAATATCCAAGTATAGGCGATGCTGCAACTGAAATAATTAATCTAGAGGCTATACTAAATTTACCTAAAGGAACAGAACATTTCTTGACAGATTTACACGGGGAGTATGAGCCTTTTGTTCACGTTTTAAAGAATGGATCAGGGGTAGTTAAGATTAAGATTGAAGAGATTTTTGGAAACTCCTTAAGTGTGAAGGATAAGAAGAGCTTAGCAACACTTGTATATTATCCAGAACAGAAGTTGGAGATTATCGCCAAGGAAGAAAAGGATATTGAGGATTGGTATAAGATAACGCTATATAGATTGATGGAGTTGTGTAAATATGTATCTTCTAAATATACTCGTTCTAAGGTTAGAAAAGCCTTACCGAAAGAGTTTGCATATATCATTGAAGAATTATTGCATGAACAACAAGATAGGGAAGATAAGCAAGAGTATTATAAGAGAATAATAACTACAATTATAGATATAGGAAG
Organism: Clostridium hominis; assembly: GCF_014287825.1. Taxonomy (NCBI): domain Bacteria; kingdom Bacillati; phylum Bacillota; class Clostridia; order Eubacteriales; family Clostridiaceae; genus Clostridium; species Clostridium hominis. Next base: position 14,995 of record NZ_JACOOO010000012.1, on the reverse strand, counting down.
GGCTGATGAATTTATTATAGCTCTTTCAAAGCTTATTCAAAGATTAGTAATAGATAGGTTGCATATAGTTGGTGATATTTTTGACAGAGGACCTAGGCCAGATATTATAATGGATACTCTTATAGATTACCATTCTGTAGATATTCAATGGGGAAATCATGATATGTTATGGATGGCAGCAGCGGCAGGATGTAAGGCATGTATAGCTAATGTATTAAGAATATCATTAAAGTATTCTAATGTTGATGTTATCGAGGACATGTATGGAATAAATTTATTACCATTAGCAACATTTGCGCTTAGATATTATAAGGAAGATCCTTGTATAAATTTTATTCCTAATTTAAAAGAGGAAGAATGTTATGTAAATAATGAAGAAGATTTAATTGCAAAGATGCATAAAGCTATAACGATAATTCAGTTTAAGCTAGAGGCTGAGATAATAAGAAGACGAAAAGAATTTAAGATGGACAAACGAATGCTTTTAGATAAAATTAACTATAAAGAAGGAACAATAAATATAGAGGGGAAGGTATATGAGCTAAAAGATAAAAACTTTCCAACTGTAAATAAAGATGACCCATTTAAGATTACTGATGAAGAATACATTCTTATAGATAAATTAGTATCGTCTTTTATAAACAGTGAAAAATTGCAAAAGCATGTAACTTTTCTATTTAGTAAAGGTAGCCTATATTTAAAGTATAATTCTAATCTTTTATTTCATGGCTGCATTCCATTAAACTCTGACAAGACTTTTAAAGAGATGGAGATTGAAGGTAAGTTATATAAAGGAAGAGCACTACTAGAAAAATTCGAGGTTTTAGCTAGAAAAGGTTATTTTAATAAAGTTTGTCTTGAAGAAAAGCTTTATGGAATGGATATTATGTGGTATCTATGGTGCGGACCGGTATCTTCTTTATTTGGAAAAGAAGATATGACAACTTTTGAAAGATATTTTATAGAAGATAAAAGTTTACACAAAGAGTTTAAAAATCCATATTTTAAATTAAGAGATGATGAAGAAGTTTGTGATTTAATATTTGAAGAATTTGGCTTAGATAAAGATGAATCGAGAATAATAAATGGACATGTTCCTGTTAATAGAAAATCAGGTGAAAGTCCAATAAAAGCAAATGGAAAAATCTTAGTTATTGATGGTGGTTTTTCAAAAGCTTATAGAGGTAAAACAGGGATAGCAGGATATACGTTAATATATAATTCTTATGGAATGGTACTAGCATCACACCAACCTTTTGCTTCAATAGAAAAAGCTATTTTGGAAGAAACTGATATATTGTCAACTAACATGATTGTAGATAGAAAAGTTGAAAGAAGACGTGTAGGAGATACTGATATTGGTAATGTTTTAAAGAAGCAGATAAGAGAGTTGAAATTATTGCTAATTGCCTATAGAAAAGGGTTTATAAAAGAAAATAATTAGTACACTTTTGCAGGAAGAAGAGATTTAGTGCAAAAAATTTACAAGTAAATAAAATCAAAAAAATAAATAATTATAGCTATGTTATATGTAAAAATATGGTATAATATTAAGCGATATATGGTGTAGGGAATAAAAGGGGGAGAAATATGGGAATATACAGTTTTGATGTAAAATTAACTCTAGATGAAACCATTAGTAGGTTAGATTCAGAAATTATAAAAGGAACAATAACTGAAAAAATTGATTTTCATGAAATTCATTCAGAGTGTAAGAATAAAGCAGTTGTTATGGTATATGGAAAGAGATATTTTAGAGCTAGTAATAGACTTACATTGACACTTTGCATAGAAGAATTACAAGATAGGACTCATGTTCATGTTATTGGTATTGGTGGAATAGAAAGAACAGTTTCAGGTGAAGGTGAGGCAATTAGAAAGTTTACTAGTCTACCAAGAAGGATATTAGAAGAATATATAGTAGAGTAATATTAATATAAAATAGTGGGATATAAAATTGTTTTTTTCATTTTATATCTCACTATTTTTTTGGATTAATTTAAGAAATTATTTAGAACATAGAAAAGTGTTAAGTAATATACTATAATGGAATATACGTAAATTAAAAAATATAATAATTAAAAAATGAAGTGTTTCTGGGGGAGTTGGAAAATGCTGAAAAGAATAATATATGAAGTTAAAAAATATGAGTACAAGCTAGATTTAGTATGGTTTATTTTATTCCCGTTGTTTAATTTGGTATACATCTTAGCAAATCATATTTATAAAAAGGGATTTGATTTAACTATAGCTTTGGATACACTGATACCATTAATACCTATTTTTGTTATTCCATATGTTTACTGGTATATATATATGATTATTGGATACTTTGTAATATCTATTACTAATAGAAAAGAATATATGAGAAGTATGTTAGGTCTATTTTTAGGTATGTGGATAAGCTATATTATATATTTTATATTTCCTACAGAAATTGTTAGGCCTACCTTAGTAGATAATAGTTTTTTCAATAGTATTATTAATATTATTTATATAAGTGATAGACCATTTAATTGTTTTCCGTCTTTACATGTATTGGGAACTTACTTTGTTATGAGATATACAAAGAAGGATAACAATAAGTATATCTATTTTTATACTAAAATTGTAGGGGTTTTAATAATACTTTCCACTATTTTTATTAAACAACATTTTGTATTAGATGTAGTTGCATCAATAGTATTGGTTGAGATAATTAATGTTATTGTGAAAAAAGTTAGTGATGAAAGATTAGAAAAATGTTTAAATGTGCCTTATTTAATATTAAGAAGAATAACTAGTTATTCTCGCAAACTTGTAGGAATAGGCTCAAATGATAAGATATAAAGCTATAAAATACCATAACATAATGAGTAATGAAAAATAAATAAACGAGTGAGACTATTAAATTTTATAAGTTTAATGGACTCACTCGTTTTTATATTGAGCTATTTTAAATATACTTAAAATTTCCTTAAATAATTTGTGAATTAGTAATATAAGAATTATGTTTACGTATAATTAAATATAAATTTTTAACCATGGAGTTAAATATTTTGAAAGGAGGATAGTATGTCAGTTTTATGTACTTACTGTAATGAGTTTAGCATTAATAATGAATTCTGCAGTAAATGTGGTAAGAAAATTAAAAGGGATATAGGGAAATGGAAGATAAGTATAGACAATAAACTATCTATACAGACTACATTGAAAGATGAAGACATAATTAATTGCGATAACAAGTATATTGAAGTTCCTTTATATATTGACTCTAGTAAGGCTTACTTTAATTATTCTAAGGAAATTACTTTATCAGAATATATTAAAGAAAAGGAGATTAACTTTAAAACTATAGAGATTGTAATAAATAGAGTAGGAGAAATTATAAAATCAATAAATAGAAAAAAGAAGATTTTAGGATCTTTAGATTTAGAACAATTATGGATAATAAATGAAGATATAGAGACATTGCATTTGAAGCAAATAAGACCATATATAACGAAGGGGTTAGATATGAAATTCTACAAAGGAGGTAGAATTTCTTCTACAGAAATTTTATACAATCATAGTAATGATATTAATTATTCTTCAGATGTATATATAGTTGGAAGACTACTTTTAGATTTATCTTTAAAAGGTAAAGTAATTGAAAATAGAGCCCATGAGATATACTTAGCATATTTTATATCTGCTTTTAATGATGAAATACCAGTAGAACTTCATGAATGGATTTATAAAACAACAACATTATTTTCAGAAGAAAGATATAAAAAAGTAGAAGATGCATTAAGTATTTTTAAAGAGATATGTAAAGAAAAAAAATACACATTTAAAGATATAAGTTTTAATTATTCTAGTTTATCTGATGTTGGTGATTATAAAAGAAATAAAGTTAAAGATATGAATGAAAGTGTTAGAGAAAGAGCTAATGAGGACAGTTATATAGTTTTAGAAGATACTACAAACCAAAAATTATTTGCTATGTTAGCAGATGGAATATCTACAACAAATTATGGTTCAGGCTATGAGGCAGCTAACATAGTAAAAGATATTTCTATAGAAATTTGGGAAGAAAAATATGAAAATTTACAAACTTTAAGCGATGTAAAGTCATTTTTTATTAGTATTATAAATAATAGTAATAATAAGATAAACAATTCAATTATTAAGAATAGTGATAAAGAATTGTGGGGAACAGTTATGGGGGCTACCTTTGTAGCCGCAATTATCATAAAGAATAAAATGTATATTACATCATTAGGTGACAGTAAAATATATTTGTTTAATAAGAAAAAGGGATTTAACCTCTTAAATTATGAAGAGAATTATGGAACAGAGCTTCTAAGAGAAGGCTATAGCTGGGGAGAATGTAACAATATTGATGGGTTCAAAGCTTTAACCAATTGTATTGGAGGCAATGACATAAATGATGAAGCTAAAGTTATTAATGAAGAGGACTTAAATATCAAAGAAATAACATTAGAAGATAAAGATATAGTTCTGATATGTTCAGATGGTGTAACAGATTATATAAGTCCATTAGGGTATGGAACAAACTTATGGAACATTGATAAAGAGTTAAAAGAGCACATAGTTTCTAAAGAAAAAGATAAAAGCATATTAGACATTCCGTCTAACTTGATTAAGGTGGCAAACGCAAATGGTGGTGGAGATAACATTACAAGTATATTAATTGAAGCAAATATTAATTAGTTTAAGGAGGAGTAAAATGGCTGGAGAATTAGTATTAGAAACTAAGGTAAGTGATCCTTATATACTACAAGATGGTAAAGAGCATATAGTAAAGGCTTGTTTATCTGTTTACGCAAGTGATGAAGTAAAAGAAAGGCTAGAAGGTGAAAAACAGATTAATAATGGTGTAGACCTATGTCTTCTTATAGATGTTAGTGGATCTATGTTTAAAATAGTTGGGGGAGAGACTTCTCCAACAGGCAGAAAGCAAATAATAGATGGGGTTAAATATAATATAGTTACAGGAGGTACCACAAAGCTTGATATAGCATTAGAAGCGGTGAAGAAGGTTGTCGACCTATTACGCCCAACAGATAATGTTACTGTAATAGCTTATGACGATACTCCACATATAATATTACAAAACCTTGCTGGTTCAGATAAAGAAAGAATAACAGAAGCTCTAGAAAAATGTAAAGACTACAGTGGTAATACAAATATATCTGAAGCTTTAAAGTTAGGTAGATTAATTTTAAATAACAATAATAACGGAAAGATAAAGAAGATGATATTCATGACTGATGGTGTTCCTTATGGAGATACTGAAGAAGCTGGTATAAGACAGGCTAAATTAATTGCTGAAACTGGTATTTCTATAGATTGTTTAGGTTTTGGTGGAAATGATGTAAACTTTTCATTTTTAGAAAAACTAGCTAAACCTTCAAATGGTAGGACAGAGCTTATAAATGAACCAGAAGAAGCAAGAGATATGTTTACAGAACTATTTGAAAACTCAACAGAAGTTATCATTACCAATGCTAAATTAGAATTAACTTTTCCTAAGTATGTTAGAGTAACTGAACATTATAAAGGAACTCCAGAAGTTGCTTACTTAGGGAAGGTTCTGCTTGATAGAGAAAGAAAAGCTACTGTTAATTTAGTTAATATAGAAAGAAATCAAGAATATAAATTCTATTTTCTAATGACTATACCTGGAAAAAGTGGTGGGGATGCTTCTTTAGGGATAATGAATGCTAAGCTTGAATACTATATACCTAAGCTTTATGGAAATAGAAACTTTTTCTTAGTTAGAAATGTAACAGTAGATGTTGGAGACAATACAAGCTTAGTGGAAAAAGATGGTGAAGTAGAAAGAGGCTATTATGAAGCTGAAATTAAGAAGCTTGAAGATGAAGCAAATATTGCAAGAGAAAGAAATGACTTTAATACAGCTATAAGAAGATATGAATGGATAATAAATAGATATGAAGAACTTGGGAATTTATTAGCTGTTAAGCAATATAGAGCCTTAATAGATGAGTTTAGGGAAAATGGTACAATATCAATTCAAGCTATAAATAATGCTGGAAAAACTAGTACAAGGCCAGTAAATTCGGCTACAACAACTATTAAAATAGATTTTCCTACAACTGCAACTTTAAGACGTAGGAGAAATGGATAGGAGGGTAATATGAGAAAGAAAATATGTCCAAGACCTCAATGTGAAAAAGAGTATTCAGAAGGAGAAGGATTTGAAGAACTTACAGTATGTAAACTTTGTGGTGCTCCTTTAGAAGAGGTATTTGTAGAAGATTATGATATAGAAGATAATGATGAATTAGAAGAAAATGTTGATTGTAAAACTGATGATGTTATATGTGAAGAAGATGAAGTTTATGAAGAAGATTCTTATGATGGATTAGCAGAAAGCGAAGATAATTTTGAAGAAAAAAATTGTTTTGTCGATATTACTCTAGTAGATCATAACATTGAAAAGGAAGTTATAATAGCTTCTGAAGATACAGAATCAGATGAAAATAGTTTAGATAATGAAGAAGTTAGTGGAGATGCTGAGAATGCTATTATAGATGAATTTAATGAAGAAGAAAATGTTGATTCTGATGATGTAGATCCTTATGAAAATATAAAAGGAAATAATTTAATTCTTTATAAAGACAATGAAATTTTAAAAGTGTACGAATTAAAATATGATGAAACAATAATAGGTAGAAATAGTTCTGAATTTACTCCGGATATAGATTTGCAGGAAGTTGATAAGGAAAATGCTACTAGTAGAAAGCATTTGCTTGTATATAAGGAAGATGATAATTATTATCTAAGAAATCTATCTAAAAAGTGTTCAGTTCATATTAAAAGATATGATGATGAGCCAAGGGTAGTACCATTCAATGAATCAGTGATTATTGAAGATGGAGATTTTATAGTTTTAAGCGGAAAATTTATTTTAGAAGCTTTCTTTAATGAAGTGGAGGAATAATCATGTGGACCTCAAAAGGCTCTAGAATACCTAACACGCAAGTATTTGTAAATGAAAATAGTGAAGAGGTTGTAGCTCCTATTAAAATAGGTAATAGATATGAAGTTTATGATGTCTTATCTGTTTCAGGAGGTTTTGGAGTTATTTTAAAGGCTAAAGATACAAGGCTTGGGGATAGAACTGTATTAGTTAAGGCTAGAAGATATGACAAGGAAAATGGATTATTTTCATATGAAAAAGATAGAAGTAGAGTTGAAAGAATTGAAAAGATAAGACAAGTAACAAGGTTTGAGTATGATTGTTTAATAGATTTTAAAACTTTAGGAGAAGGTAGAATACCGAATGTAAATGATATAGTTGAAGATTTTTGTCCAAGTATTTATGGACCTCATTTATCTACAGATGGGAATTTGTTTGTTTGCTCGGATTATATTGCATACAATGAGCCATATATAATTATGCAAATGATAAATGGAATAAATCTTAGTGATTATCTGAAATGTGGTATAAAAAATATCATGATTTCAAGAAATTATAAGCATTATAAAAGCTGGGAGAGGGATGTATTACAATACTCCCTCCAACTAGCTACTATATTAGGTGGATTTCATAAGAAAGATATAGAAAATTATAATAGGTACTATATTTATCAAGATTTAAAACCAGAAAATATAATTATTACAGATAATTTATTTCTTACACTGCTAGATTTTGGAGCAATGACTATGGTTATAGAAGATGCGAATGGTAATTCCAAAAGTAATATAGAGGGATGTGGGTCACCTGGTGTAGGAACATGGGGGTATAAAGCTCCAGAGATGAATAATCCATCAAAGCTTGCTAAACTTGATAGAAGAGTAGATATATATTCCTTAGGAGCTTCTATGTATCATATGTTAACTGGTGAAAATTTATCTTTAACACTTAAAGATGAGTATGAAAAAATTCCAGTGAATAATCTTAAAGAATTTAGATGTACAGAGTATACATATAAAATAGTTAAAAGGTGTACTGAGTATAATCCTAGTGAAAGGTATAACGATATGATGGAAGTTAAGAATGATATTTACAATGCATTTATGTCTATAAAGGGATAATGTTCATGTTGTTTTAAAGGAGGGAAAAATGAGATACAGATTTGGAAGCAAAGGAGAACTTAATATTCATTCTACAAATTGTAATTTGAAGAATAGATGGGTAGTACTATCTCCAAGTAAAATGGAAGAAATATGTGCTGGTAATTGGAGATGGTTTTACTCTATAAGTAATAGAAGAGATGAAAGAACAAACCTTTCTTTAGGATATGATGATAATATAGGAAAGCCAGTTATAGTTAAAACTATTGAATATAGAGCAAATGATTTGAAAGATGAAACAAGTATAAGAAAAAGAAGAAGTGTATTGATAGAACAAGTAAATATATTAAACTCACTATCATCGCCATTACTTCCTGAACCTTTGGATTGGTTTTATGTTAACAATAATTATGATAGAAATATGGATGAGGCGTTAAGAGAAAGTGAACCAGTACTTATATTAGATTTTGAACAAGCTTCAACTCTAACAAATGAAGTTAATAGACATAGTTTTAGATATAGAAACTATAATGGTATTTCCACTAATAAGATAGATTCATCTAAAGTAGCTAGATTAGGACTTTCAATATTAAATTTTTTAAGATTACTAAAAGAAAAGAATTATGCCTATTTAGCATTAAGTCCAGAACATATTTTATTATTAAAAGATTATGTGCCTAGGTTTGTAGGATTGGGGAGAATATGTAAGTTAAGAAATGGACATCTTGATTCAAATCATATTAATTTTGGACGAACATTACTAGGTTATTCAGCTCCGGAACTAAATGATATAAGTGATAACTGGGGAGAATTTGCTACATCAGAAGAGGTAGGTGCATTTTCTTTAGGTGTTATTTTACATCAAATCATAATAGAATCAGATAAATTTGAAGAGAATACCTTGAAAAATGGATCATTTTTTTATCCCAATGGGGTAACTGAAAGTATAATTAAAAATCAAAGTAGTGGAAAAGCGCTACATAGGTTAATATCAGGTTTATGTGATCATAATCCTAAAACTAGGTTAGTAGATTATGATTATATTGAGGAAATATTAAAGAGTATAGATTTAGGTAAAGGTAGAGAGATTGTTAATAAAAATGGTGTAATTAAAGAATATAATAATGATTTAGGTATAGGTAGGATCATAGATAATAGTGGGAAGGAATTTACATTTTATAAGAATGCTGTAGACAAAAGATTATTAGGTAAGTTAGATATTGGGAGATCAGTAATATTTTCAAGAGTAGAGTATGATGATTTGATGTCAATTTCAGAAGTCAAAGATACTATAAGTATAGCTTCCTTTAAACAGATAGAATTAATAGAGAATAGAGAGACAATATCAAATAATAATAGTACACAGCCATCGTATTCTAATAAACCTAAAAAAGATGGATGGTGTTTTATATCAACAGCTGCTTATGGGACATCACTTGCCCCTAAATTGGATTTATTAAGATGGTATAGAGATAATGTTCTTATAAAAAGCAATATAGGGAGGGAGTCTTTAGAGTTTTATTTTAGGTATAGTCCTAATATAGCAAATAAATTACGAGGTATGCATATTCGTAAATATATTATTAGAACTATTGTTGATTTTGAAGCGGAACTTGTAAAATGCATAAAAAAGCTATCTAATAGTAGCATACAATATTCAGTGTTAGCTGGATTAATTTTTATAATATATATTCTATTATTTATTCTTGCCTATATATTTGTTATTCCAGAAAGGGTATTTAATATAGAAACTACTACATCTAGAGGGGAAAATGAATAAAAAATAAATATTTTCTTAAAATCATTAAATTTTTTCAAGCTATAATCATATAGTAAAAAGATTAGAACTTTTTGTAAAAACGTGGGGGATAAGAAGATGAGCATTTTTAACCTTTTTAAAAGTAGAATAGTATTAATATTTTTAATAATAGCTTTAGGTCTTATATACATTTGTTATGAATATAGATCTAAGGCTTATTTTGCGTTAAGTATTTATATTATAGCTGTAGCTTTATGTATAATTATTAAAAAGATTATTTCTTTAAACTATAAAAGTAAGGAATGTGATTCGTCTAACTATACAGTGTCTGTAATTATGATTGTGGAAGGAGAGGATTTAGAATCTTTTATTAATGCAATAAAAAACTTATTAAATCAATCATATCCTTTAAAGGAGATATTAATTATAAATAGTAATAGTAAAAATTTAAATGTATATAATATGGCAAAAAGAATACGTAGACAAGTTGAGCTATTTAAAGATAGTGGGATAAAAGGTGAAATTGATTTAGGATATATTAGAAGCTATCCTGATATTATAATTAAACGATTAGCAGGTAGTGAAGGAAGAAAAAGTGCAGAGTCTTGGGGTATTACTAGAAGCACTGGAGATTTAATATTAGCTTGCCAAGATAATATCTCATTAGAAAATACAAAAGTGGAAAATTTGATAAAATATTTTGAAGAGCCAGCTGTTTCAGCAATAATTGGTAATATAAAACTAAGTGCAGATAAATCTCATAAATTGATAGAGATATTTTCAAAATTTAATAATAAAACTAGTTATTTGAACATTAAATTAAAATCTAAAGTTTTTAATATTATTTTTGGAGATCTATCCCTAAGGTGCTATAGAAAAGAAATATTATTAAATAATATTAAAAGTAAAAGTGAAGCTCTGTAACAAGAGCTTATTTTTATGAGAAAAATAATTGAAAAATGCAATTTTTATTCACAAAAATTCATTTGTGTAAATAATATGATTTTATATAAAATATTAAATTGATTCTTAAGAATGCAAGAAGTATTGCAAAAGTAAGGAAAAATGAAGGGTTTATTTGAATAAAAAATGATTGACATTTAAAACCACAGTAGTATAATTATAGAAAAATAAATAATAAATGAATTTCAATAATTATAAAGCGTCATTTTGGGGCTTGATGCTTTTGTTAATTTTAGGGAGGTGAAAAAATGATAAATTTAAAAAATGTAAATAAGTATTTTGGCAAATTACATGTTTTAAAAGATATTAATCTTAATGTGAAGGAAGGTGAAAAATTAGTAATAATAGGACCTAGTGGATCAGGGAAAAGTACTCTTATAAGGTGTATTAATATGATTGAGGAACCAACTTCTGGTGAGATAGTAGTAGATGGTATTGAAGTGACAAAAAATAAATCTCTAATACCAAAAGTAAGACAAGATACAGCTATGGTATTCCAGCAATTTAATCTTTATCCACACATGACAGTGTTAGATAATTTAACTATTGCACCTATAAAGGTTCAAAAGGTATCTAAAGTTGACGCCGAGAAAACAGCTTTGGAATATTTAGAAAAGGTAGGATTAAGTGATAAAGCTAATTCTTATCCATCACAATTATCTGGTGGACAACAACAGAGAGTAGCTATAGCAAGAGCGCTTAATATGCATCCTAGAATAATTCTTTTTGATGAACCAACATCAGCGTTAGATCCAGAAATGGTTCAAGAGGTTTTAGATGTAATGATTAACCTATCTAATGAGAATATCACTATGATAGTTGTAACTCACGAAATGGGATTTGCAAAAGAAGTTGCTGATAGAGTTATCTTTATGGATGATGGGGAAATAATAGAAGAAGGTAATCCAGAGCATTTCTTTGTGCGTCCAAGCCATGAGAGAACAAGAAGTTTTATAAGTAAAATAATAAGGTAAATAAAAAGGGGGCTATTTAAAATGAAATTTAAGAAAAGTATATTAACAGTATTGATGTCATCAGTTTTACTAATGTCAGGTTGTAGTTCAGGGGGAGATTCTAGCAGTACTGATGAAATTCAAAAGATTAAAGATAGAGGAGTTTTAAGAATAGGTACGAAGGTAGATGTACCTAAGTTTGGATATAAAGATCCAGCTACAAATGAAGTAGATGGTTTAGAAATTGATATTGCAAGAGCTATAGCAAAGAAAATACTAGGGGATGAGAGTAAAATAGAAACTCAAGCAGTTGCAGCTAAAACAAGAGGACCACTTTTAGATAATGGAGAAGTAGATTTAGTTATTGCAACATTCACTATAACAGAAGAAAGAAAGGAAAGTTATAATTTCTCAGATGCCTATTTTACTGATGGAGTAGCATTATTAGTAAAAAAAGATGACGGATATAATACTCTTAAAGATTTAGATGGTAAAACTATTGGAGTATCGCAAAGTTCAACTACAAAGGATTCTTTATTAAAAGAAGCTGAAAGTTTAGGTATAACTTTAAAATTTTCTGAGTATGCCACATATCCTGAGATAAAAGCGGCATTGGATTCAGGTAGAGTAGATTGTTTCTCAGTTGATTCAGCAATTTTAACTGGTTATTTAGATGATAGTACTGTTATTTTAGACGATAGATACAACCCTCAAGAATATGGAATAGCTTCAAAGAAATCTAATGAAAGTCTTGCTAAAGTAGTTAATGAAGTAGTAAATGAAATGAAAGAATCTGGGGAACTAGATAAACTTATTGAAAAATGGGAGATTAGATAGTGTCTGGACCTTTCGATTTATATAAATGGCAAGCTGCTTTCAGAGATTTTAATATATTTTTTGAGGGATTATTAACAACAGTTGGTGTAGGAGTATTAGCTTTATTGTTATCACTTGTTTTAGGAATAATTTTTGGAGTCATGAATACATCTAAAAGCAAAATTCTTAGATGTATAAATAGAATTTATGTTGAGCTTATTCAAAATACTCCATTAGTTATACAAATATTCTTTTTATATAATGGATTACCTTATATAGGAATCGTATTACCTGTATTTACAATAGGTGTTTTAGGTGTAGGAATATATCATGGTGCATACATTGCAGAGGTAGTTACTTCAGGCATTAATTCAATTTCAAAAGGTCAGTTTGAAGCTAGTATTTCACAAGGTTTTAGTTATACTCAAACTATGAGGTATATAATCTTACCTCAAGCTTTAAAGGTTATAATTCCACCGTTAGCAAATCAAAGTGTAAACTTGATAAAGAATACATCAATTTTAGCTATGATAGCTGGAGGAGATTTAATGTATAGAGCTGATTCTTGGTCATCAGGTAATCTTTATTATGGGCCTGCTTATGTAATAACAGGACTACTATATTTTTCACTATGTTTTCCGTTAGCTAAATTTGCAAAGAGTTTAGAAGGTGGTAATCACAAGAAGGCTAATAAAAAATCTTCTAAGGTAATTATTCATCCTAATGGATATAATGATATTGAAGAAATTAAGGAGGTTGCTTTATGATAGGTGAAATATTTAATAAAACTAATCTCTTATTTCTTCTTGATGGTATAAAGCTTACTTTATTAATAGCTATAACGACAATAATAATTAGTTTGATATTAGGAACTATCTTAGCAGTATTAAAAAATTATGATAAAGGAATTATAAGTAAACTGGCTAATGTATATATAGAAGTTTTTAGAAATACACCTTTATTATTATGGATTTTAGCAATAAGGTTTTTAGTACCTATAAAACCAATTTATTCAGGAATACTTTCTTTAAGCTTGTTTACAACAGCAATCGTAGCTGAGATTGTAAGGGGGGGATTAAGATCAGTTAAAACAGGGCAGATGGAGGCCGCTTTATCCCAAGGGTTTTCTAAGCTTCAAATATTGATATATATAATTTTGCCACAAGCTTTTAGAAATATGATACCAGCTTTGCTTTCACAAGTAACAACTATAATAAAAGATACTGCATTTTTATGGGTTGTAGGTATTGAAGATTTTACAGGTAAAGGTATGATTTTAATGGGAAGATTCAGAACATCTACTGAGGTTTTCGTAATGTTTGCTTTTATGGCACTTACCTATTTTATGATTAATTTTATTATATCTTTTGTAGTGAGGGCAAGTAGGAAAAGTATATCATTGGCATAATAAAATTATTTAACTGCGTAATTAAATTTTCGCAGTTTTATTTTGGAAAAATAAATCTTTGTGAAAAAATATTATACTTATTATATAAAAATAAAAAAAAATTAAAAAAGTTCTAAATAACTATGATTATTGGATATATAATATATTTCGCACCTTAAATTACCAGTATATTAATGATAAATTTCGACATAAAAAAATAAAAATATGTTGTATAATAATCTCGAAAGAAACACTATGAAAGGTGATGGGGGAAATGGAAAGAGCTGAAAAATTAAGAATGTTAGCTGATGAGGTAGTCAAATTAATTAAGGAGTTTAGAGAAGAGGCTTGTGTCTTAGGAGAAAACCCATTGTGTGATGTGTTTGTTAATGACTCTAATGACATAGTTATTTTTGAAAATGGAATAAAAGAGCCTGTAGAATATAGCTTAAGTGAAATCGGATATATTTTTGAAGACGATATTGAAGGATTCAATAATTGTGGGAAGAAATTTAAGGATGGTTTAGACTTAGCAATGAGAGAAGCTACTCTTGAATATGGTAGATTATCTAAAGAAGAATTCTCAAACTATATAGGAAGAGTAATATATGCTCAATTTAGATGTGAAGAGATTTATAATAGAATCTTACAAATAGAGTTAGAAACAAGGGAACTGTAAAATATATCAAAAAGAAGTGCAGCATTATTTAGCTGGCACTTCTTTTATTTTTATATTCTTTGGCAATATAGTTTTAAATTCTTTTATTAATCCTTTAGGATCTTCTGTTTTTATATTTATAGTGTGTAAAAAATCCTTTGTAGAAATTGAAAGTTCATATAAGTTATCATTTTTTTCAGGCTTTAATAATATATTTTTTATCTCATTAAATTCTACGTAAAAGTTTTTGATTATTATAAAGTTATCAAAAATATAGAATTTTGAGCTGGAAAATTTAATTAAGAAATAAACTAATATATCTACTAATGCCATAGGTACTAATAAAAATACATAAGTATTATTAAAAAGCGAATATATACCAAATAATAAAGTAGCAATAACTAAGATTATTGCAGCTAAATAAGTTGTAT
>NZ_JACOOO010000030.1:0-42992 GCF_014287825.1 Clostridium hominis | reverse complement strand
GACATTCCATCAAAATAATATTCAATTGCTTTATATAAAACTTCTTCTAACTCTTTATCACTCATAAACTTATACTCCATTTTTATTAGGGAAGGGATTAACCTTCCCCATACTGTAACAACATCTAACTTAGCAATTGTTGTAATCCCGCTGCTTAGTTTAGACGCTAATCTATATAAGACATATTTGTTACCTAATCATTATTCTTTTTACAAGTTTCTTTCTAACTCTTGGCTTCCTAGTATTAACTAATATATGTATTAAATGTCCCTTATCTTTGCCATAGAGTTGTCTCAATAAGAATATTCTCTTATTCTTATCTATCCTTTTAATATCAAAACACCATTCTATCGGTTGAACTTCTCCAATATCATTTATTATATGAACTGCTGTAAAATCTTCTTCAGAAGATAAATCTACTTCTAATTCTTCATCGTTAGGTAAATAATCAATTTCTTGTCCATCAAATTCAAACTCTAGATTATCAGTTCCTTTAAATTTAAACTTTATCATATTAACTAACTTCTTAATTCCTTCTAGCATTTTATATACCCCCTAATATCCAAAAGCTGATTCTATTTCTTCTATTTCCTTTTTCTTCTTTTCAGATAACTCATAATTGTTATTATTAAACCTCTTAGAATTATTGCTAGTGTAATTACTTCCAACTGCTTCTATCATCTTCGGATTAGTCCAATCATTCTTTATAGCACTTATTAAAGCTCCTACCCTATTTTTAATAGACTGTCTTTCTCTAATTACAAAATACTTTTCTTTAACAACAGCAGCAGCAATATTATTTTCTACACAAAATTTATAGATAGCTTCTATTTCTTTTGTATCATAATAGTCTTTTAATATTCCCCACACTTCTTTATATAGCTGTTGCTCTATCTCTTGCTCTATCTCTTGCTCTATCTCTTGCTCTATCTCTGTGTTACTAATTGTTACTTTATTGTTACATTGTAACAACTTCTTTTTTTCTCTATGTTTTCTTACTCTTTCGGTGCTAGAACCCTCACTTCCTATTGAGGCTACTGTTTGAGGAAGTATATATTCATCTTGTGTAACTTCTTCTAATAGACCATGTTTCATTAAATAGGCAATAGTTAACTCAACATTATTTACATCTTCATCAATTTCTAATGCTAATTCCTCATAAAATGTATCTTCTACACCTTCAAAAAATAACTTCCCATTATCTTTCAAACTTAAAAGTTGAATCTTTAAGTAGATTATTGTAAATGTATCTCCCCCAGCAATTTTCCTAAGCTTTTTTATCTCTTTTTGTCTAAAGAAATTTTCTTTAAGCTTTAACCAATAATATCTCTTTGCCATAACTATATCCTTTCTGATATACTTAACTTGAATCTTTTTTGACGTGCCTTTACTTTGGTCGGTTAGGCATGTCTCTTTTTACGTCTTATAGCATTGCTATTTATCAATAATTCTAATGCTGTCTTTTCACTAAGTTGTTTTTTAGCCATTTATCATATATCCTCCTTTGCTCTACTGCTACTTCCTTATCTCTCTCTTCACTTACCATAAGCGTTGTTCTGTGACCTACTCCTAAAATACTTACCGCTAGTTCTAAACTACTTTGTATACTCAATTTTAATCCCTCCAAAACATCTTTTTATGTTCTTTTAGTCCTTCCCAAGTAGGTTTCTCTCCAATTTCTCTCGAGAACTCTACATAATCCTTTAATACTTGTACACTCATACTAATTGCTCCTTTTTTTGTATACTGACCTACAGACTCTTCTACAACTTGATAATCTCCGTATGATGTTAATATATGAACTGAGCTTGTTCCATCAGTATATTTAATTTTAGTTACTCCATATCCATTTTCAATCCATTGGCTATCAATTAAACTTTCTACTGCATATGCTCTAAATTTAATTTCTCTCATTTTTCTCCTCCTTATTTAATGAACAATACTTTCAAATTATTAATTCTTTAGTGAAAGCAGAATTAAAATTGCCCACAATAAATATCTAAACTCTTTTATAAAATTAGCATTCTCTCTTGCTTTACTTGCTTCTAAGACACATTTAAGCCCATATCCTAGTACAATAAATTTCAAAATAACTTGTATAAGATTAAAAGTTGCCATATTTTATTCCTCAACTTTCTCAATAATCTCTACATTATTGAAATACCAATTTAAACAATATATCTTTAATTCCTCATGCTCTATAAGTATAGGCATATCATCTTCATCTATTTGTGTTATAAACTTCTTCTCTTCTCCGCTACCTGAATAAACATCTATCCAAAAGTATCTTTCGTCCTTCTCAAAACTTAAATCTCCAATTTCAACTACCAATATTGATGATGTATCTACTTTCATTTCTGTATCTGTTGTTTTAATCATTTTTGACATATTTATTTACCTCCTACGCTACTCCATATTTAATAGCCATATCCTTTACTACAGCTAAATATATTTCTAATAATCTGCTATCTTCTCCAATAACATCTAGCTTATTTAATTTATCTCTCTTAGATTTACATACTCCTTCATCAGCCATTCTTCTACGCTTATTAGTTAGCTTTACAGATAATCTGGTACGTCCTCTTTCCTCTAAAATCTTGTAGCTTTCTTCTCTTAAAAGATTTATATTTTCATATCCGCCTAATTTTAAAGCTATTTTGCTTATTAAAGTTGATGTTTCTTTTCTCCAGTTAGTAGAATTAATAGCAACTATATACCTAATTCCTTGTATTTCTTCTTTAGCTTCTTCAGCTTTATCATTAGCCTCTAATGCTATTCTTTGAGTTTCTTTAGCTTCTAATTGTTGTTTAGCTACTGAATCAAATATTTTCTTAAACATTTGAAGTTCTGGACTTAATTCTGATGTGTTTAATGCCTGTCCTTTTAGCTCTTGTTCCATCTTATTAAAGGCTTCTATGTATTTAAGTTTCCATTGCAGTGCCCTACTGCCAGTGAAGCCCATTACTAAAAGTGAAAATCCATCTCTAGTAAGTAAATATTCTGGATAATACTTCCCTCTATTTTCATAAGTGCTTTCAATAATCATATTTTTCACAGCTGAATTTTCAGCCACCAAATTATTAATTGTTTGAAGTACATTTTTATGTTCTTTTTCAAAATCCTCTGCCACTTGTCTACTAGTTACGACTAACTCTCCATCAATTTTCTTAATTACTACATCTTTATGTTTATGTTTTAAATTTTCCATTTTTATCTCTCCTATCTCTTTTTCTTTTACAGCATTTTTCGCCATATCGACATTTTTTAAAGGCTTTTCAGCCTTATTTATCTTTAAGTTATTATTCTAAATACAGCTCTATTTCCTTACTAGGTGATGTGCAATACATCTTTGCAGTTTCAGCATTATAACACGCTTTAGTTAAAATATTTATCGCATCGCAATAAGCCTTTACCGTGCTATAACTTGGACAATCGCTCAACTTTTTATAAAGTCCACTTTTATACTCCTTTGCTAACTCGCCAACATCATAGCAATTCATATAATTCTGTATATAATCTATTACATGATCCATAACTTTCCCTCCTAAACTGATACATAATCTGTAACATTGTTTAAATCGCTAAAATCTTTTCCATTAGCCTCAACTAAGAATCTCTCAAATTCTATAGATGTTACTTTCAAACATCCAAGCTTTAACGCTTTTATATGCCCTGCTTTTATAAGTTTGTAAACTAAATTCACATTAATCTTTAATCTTGAAGCTACTTCACTAATTGTTAATAGTTCCAACATCTATCACTCCTTCATAATTCCTTGTGTCTTTTAAGACACCTTTAGGTTAAAAAAAATCTCCATAGCTTTATATGGTTCTATATCTAATATAGAAACAAGTGCTGAGATTTCCCTTCTTGTAAATTCAGATTTCCCGCAAATTTTTCTATATAATGCATTTTTACTTATTCCCATTTCTTTTGCTACTTCTGGTATAGTTTTTCCTTTAAGAACAATCAATGATCTTAAAATGTTCTCCATACATTCACCTCCTCTTGTGTCTTTGAGGACACTTTTAGTTTAATATTTTTATTTTCACTTGTCAACACTTTAAGACACTTTTTTTTAAAAAAAAGTTTAAAAGTTGCATAAAAGACACTAAATAGGTTATAATTACTTCATAAAGAAAGGAGTACTTATATGGAAATTAAGGATTTAATTAGAGAAAAAAGGCAAGAGTTAGGTCTTACTTATGAACAACTCGGCAATTTAGTGGGTGTTGGTAAGAGTACTGTTCGAAAATGGGAAACAGGTATGATTGAAAATATGAGAAGAGATAATATAATTTCTCTTGCAAAAGCTCTTCATATATCCCCCTCACTTTTAATGGGATGGACTATTAATGAAAATGCTGATAAATACTCTAAAGAAGAAGAAAAACATATAGAGGATTTACGAAAATTAAATGATCTGGGTAAGCATAAAGTCATTAGTTATACAAAAGACTTACTGGATAACTATAAATATAATAATCATCTTGCTCCAATAGCAGCCCATGATGATAATCTTTCAGAAGAAGAAAAAGAAAATATGAATAATATAATAAACAAATTTTTAAAAGATAGATTATAAATACTTATTGTGGGTGGGGATGATTTTTTCAAATGACTAAATATGAGAGACTATTACAAAAAGCTCATGAAAATGGTGCTAAGGTATATGAAATTGATTTAGGTACAGATTTGCCTTGTGGTAAGTGTGTTAATAATTTTATTTTTATAAACAGTAGAGTAAGTGATAAAGAAAAGTATTGTATATTATCAGAAGAGCTTGGCCATTACCATAAAACTGTCGGAAATATTACAGATCAATCTATAGTATCAAATGTTAAACAAGAATTAATCGCAAGAAAATGGGGATATGAGCGATTAGTAGGTATTGTAGATTTAATAAATGCTCATAAATCAGGGGTTAGAAATAAGTTTGAATTAGCAGAATATTTGCATATAACAGAAGAATTTCTTGAAAGTGCAATTGAATATTATCGTAGTAAATATGGAATAACTTATCAAATAGATAATTATATAATTTATTTTCATCCTAACTTTGGAGTTCTTGAAATAATTTAAACTTTGGAGGCGATATAATGAAATTTGAAAATATAGATGTTCAAAACGAATTCTATAAATTATATAAAAAATATAATTGTATGCATATTAATCTTGGAAATAGATATAATGATACACCTATGACATATGAAGATGTTCTTGCTATAGAAGAAAATTTAAAATTATCATCTAAATTCTTAGATGAATTAGATAATGAATAAAAATATCTACTGCAATGAAAGGAGGTGAAACTAATGCAAGGTGGTGTTAGAAAAAAAGGTGATACATGGTATTACTATTTTGACTTAGCTAAGGTTGATGGTAAGAGAAAAAAAATTGAAAGAAAGGGTGGATCAACTAAGAAGGAAGCTTTAACAGCATTAAGAAATGCAATTGCTGAGTATGAAAATGCTGGAACCTTAAAAAATGATAATGATATTAGCTATTCTGATTATCTTGATTATTGGATGAATAACTATGTGAAAATACAATGTAAAAGGACTACAGAAGCATTGTATAAAAGATACATAGAACAACATATTAAACCAATACTAGGATTATATAAACTTAAAACTTTAAATCCATCTATATTACAGGATTTCTTAAATAAAAAAAGTATAAATGGATTCTCTAAAAATACCGTTAGTAGCTTTTATGGATTATTATCAGGATCATTGAAGTACGCTGTTTATCCAATGAAATATATTAAAGAAAACCCTATGACATACGTACATATGCCTAGATATGACATATTACACAAAAAGGATAGCACTGAACTAAAAATTATATCATTAACTGATTTTAATAAAATGATAGAGAGGTTCCCTGTAGGTTCTAGCTTCTACATCCCATTACAAATAGCATTTCAAACTGGACTCCGTGCGAGTGAGGTAACTGGGCTTACATGGGATGATATTGACTTTAATAATTATACCTTAGAGGTTAATAAAATTTTAGTTAAGATAGGCCCTGAATGGACATTTGGCACACCCAAAACTCAAAGTAGTCATAGAATTATAAATATTGGTCCATCTCTAGTTAAAATACTACAGGATCATAAAATTTATCAAGATGAAATGAGAATTAAATATGGTCATTGGTATAGAGAAAGTAACTTTATATGTACTAAGGAAAACGGTGAAAATATAACAACAGAATCATTAAAATATCTTTCTAGAGTCGTTAATTATGAATTAAAGATTAATTTTAATTTTCATAGTTTAAGACATACTCACGCAACAATGCTAATTGAAAATGGTGCGAATATGAAAGATGTCCAAAATAGGTTAGGGCATTCCAAACTATCAACAACTATGGATACTTATGCACACGTTACGCCAAACATGCAAAGACAAACTGTTGATATATTTGAAAATGCCATAAATAATCCTACAAAAGGATAGTAACTTTCCACCCACCCACTTAAGTCGGTGGAAAGAGGGTGGAAAAATCATATAATAAATACATATAGACTTAGTTAAATAGCTTTATTTCTTAATTAATCTAACTACTGTCTCAGCATGCGGTGTATTTGGGAACATATCTTTAACCGTACTCTTCTCCACAATATATCCATGTGCTAATAATACATCTAAGTTTTCAACCATAGTCTTTGGATTACATGAAACGTAAATTATTTCTGGTGCATTAAATTTAATTACATAATCTAAAGCCTTTGGTGAAACTCCGCTTCTTGGTGGATCTAAAATTATTATGTCCGGTTTAACTTTTACTTGCTTAATAGTCTCCGCAACATCACCTGCTATAAATTCACAGTTAGTAAGCCCATTAAGATTAGCATTTTCTTTTGCAGCTTCTACAGCTTCTTCAATAAGCTCAAGTCCTATAACCTTTTTAGCATTTGGTGCAGCTATTTGACCTATAGTTCCTGTTCCGCAATAAAGATCGAATACTACTTTATTTTCACCGTCTCCCATAAATTCTCTTACTAAACTATAAAGACTTTCTGCGCCTTTAGAATTAGTTTGGAAGAATGAAAATGGTGATATTTTAAACTTAAGTCCTAATAAATTTTCTACTATATAATCTCTTCCAAATAATACATTAACCTTTTCAGGTATAACCGCATCAGATAATGAGTTATTTTCAGTATGTAGTACAGATACTAATTCTCCCTTATACTCTAAAGATTTAATTAGTTCTGTATATTCAGTAAGATCAAAATCTATTTGAGTTGTTGTAACTAAGTTAACCATAAGCTCACCAGTGTTAGTAGCTTTTCTAATTACAAGATGTCTTAAGTAACCTTCTCTCTTCATTACTCTATAATAAGGTAAATTTTGTTTTCTGAAATATTCAACTGTAGCTGTAAGAACCTTTCTGAAATCTTCGTCTATTATCATACAGTTATCAACTGTTAATACACCAAATGACTTACCTTTCATATGCATTCCAAGAGTAAGCTCTCCACCCTTTTCCATATCTCCAAAGGTAAACTCCATCTTATTTCTGTATTCCCAGTGGTTTTCACTACCTTTTACTCCAAGATACATTCCCATTGGTAAATCCTTAGAATCAAATAGTTCACATATTTCATGACTTAATAAGTCTAATTGCTTATCATAAGTTAAGTTTTGTGAACTACATCCACCACAAACCCCGAAATGTGGACATGGTGCTGATATTTCATACTCTGCTCTTTCTAATACTTCTACAAGTTTAGCTTCTGAATAATTTTCTCTATTTTTCTTTATAGTTCCCTTAATTACTTGACCAGGGAAAGCCCCTTTCACATAAATCTTTTTCCCCTCTAGTTCCCCAACTCCCATTGATGGAAATTCAATATTATCAATCTTTACTGTTACTTGGCTTCCTCTTCTCATAGTACACTCCTAAAATTTATTTTTTGTTCAACAAAGGAAAAACCACCTAATAAAATTCGGTGGTGTAAGTTCTTAGTTTTAAATCAAAGATTTATAAATAACTTATCTTAATATTAACTTTTTACCTACAGTTTTTCCTTCTAATATCTCTTGTGATATTGAATAGTATAATACGTTACTAACTATATATATTATAAGAAACATTTCATCTCTCATAGCAATTTCATAACCTACTACTCCTATTATTAAATCAAATATAAAGAAAAGAATCAATGCTATTCCTACTGCTAATATTTGGTCTAAAACTCCTGATAAAATAACTTTGAAAAAATGTGAAAACTTACCTTCAACTTTTACTACTTCTTCATAAACTTCTTCTTTTTCAGTATCTTGAACTTCTTCCTCAGTTATAATTTGTTCTACTTCATTCTCTACTAAATTTTCTTGATTTTTTTCCAAACCTTACTCCTCCAATTAAGATAAAACAAAAATCAT
Organism: Clostridium hominis; assembly: GCF_014287825.1. NCBI lineage: Bacteria > Bacillati > Bacillota > Clostridia > Eubacteriales > Clostridiaceae > Clostridium > Clostridium hominis. The sequence continues at coordinate 34,593 of NZ_JACOOO010000030.1, read as the reverse complement.
TCCCCTACTTAAACTGATATTCCTTAGTTTGTAAAGTATATAATAAGAAATCATCAGTTATTGATATTGTTTCTCTTACTCCATCTAAATTATTTTCTATTGTAGTAGCATTATTATCTCCTGTTATCATGTCATAGATTTGCTGATTTAGCTCAGTGTAATCTCTTCCCGTTACTCCTGTAAATGCTTCAGAGAACGCAGAAAAAGAAGTTTCTCCAAAGTCAAATACACCTTCTTCTTCTATAGCTTTTTTATCTAATACTGATGAAATTTTCATTACAAGTTCACCAGTTGCTAAATCTGTACCATATTGTTTAAATCCATAATACATACTTTCTAATCTGTTTGGTTCTGGATCTTCAATATCTATATTTATATGATTATCATTTATTGATAACCCATTTGCATCTTCTTTTACTTCTTCTATTACTTCATACTCTAATCCATAAAAAGTAGCAGTCTCCTCTACTCTTGCTAAAATTTCCTTATGTAATTCAGACACTTCATCCCTAGTCAGGTCTTTTGCCCACTCTCCTGGAAGTGCATCTCTAGTTTCTACTTTAATAGGTGCAACATCATTATTAGCATCCTCTTTATTATCAGAACAACCTATCATTCCTAACACAAGCACTGTACTTAATATTATAGCCACTGTTCTTTTTATCATAATTAATACCCCCTACGATATTCTGTTTATATCAAAAATATTTTTTCCTAAATTTAATTAATTATAACATTTAATGTGACTTATTAAAAGGTTTTGCCACAATTTTCACTTTAACTTCATCTTTATTCTTGCATTTATATATCATATTTTGTAAATATTTTCATAGGGTTATCTCGTCTTTAATCTTCTCAAATGTCTTTTCACCTATCCCGTCTACATTTTTAATTTCGTCAATGGACTTAAAGCCACCACTTTTCTCTCTATAGTCTATTATACTTTGAGCCTTTACCTCTCCAATACCAGTAATCTTCTTTAACTCACTTATGTCTGCAAAGTTAATATTTATTAATTCATTTGATTCTGTACTAATTTCATTAAAAATATTAGTGCTACCTTTATCATTTATATTTGGTATAATAACAAGTTCATTATTTTTAAGCTTCTTTGCTCTATTTATGCTAGATATATCAGCTTCTTCTTTTAATCCACCAGCTATTTCAATTAACTCTTTAACTATACTGTCCTCTTCTAATTCATAAACATCTGGTCTTAAAACCTCTCCTTTTATTTCTACAAATATTTTTGATACATCTACTTTTTCCTTTTCATTGCTTACTAATACCTCTTTATTATCTATAGAATTGTCTTCAAAAATATCAGTTAATTCTTCATTACTATCTACGAATATATTATTCATATCTTGATTAGAAAATATTTTATTTCTATTTTTTCCATAAAGAATAATTGATGAAATAAATAAAATTGCTAATACTATTGTTATTGCTATTACCTTTTTATCCCTAAATTTATCCACTTTTAAATTTCTCCTTATTAAGAAATAATATCTAATATTATTAACATTTTTATGTAATTTAAACTTTTACATTGCAAAAGTTAATTTGCTCTAGAATAAATTTGTTATTTTTGTTAAAATAATTTAGTAAAATAATTGATATATGGGGAGAACTATATGAAAAAACTTATAACAAAACTCCTACCATTATTGTTCATTTGTACCATTTTAATAACAAATATTACAAGTATAAATACACATGCAGTGCCACTTTTAGAAGCACAAGGTGTAGTTTTAATGGATGGAAAATCAGGAGAAGTACTCTATTCGCAAAATGCTGATGTTCAATATGAACCTGCATCAATAACTAAAGTTATGACGGCTATAGTAGTATTAGAAAACACTAAATTAGATGATAAGGTTACTATAGGTACAAACCCTCCTTTAGTTGATGGTTCTGCAATCGGTATAAGAGAGGGAGAAGTCTATACTGTTGAAGAGTTACTAATAGCTATGTTATTAGAATCAGCTAATGATTGTGCTGAAGCTCTTGCTGAATTTGTCGCTGGTTCAAATGCTGAATTTGGAAAACTTATGACTGAAAGAGCTAAAGAACTAGGCTGTACTAATACAATCTTTAAAAACCCAAGTGGTCTACATGAAGAAGGGCATCTTACAACAGCTAATGATATGGCTAAAATTATGCGTTTTGCATTAAATTTTGATGACTTTTGCAGAATATCAAGAATTATATCATATAAATACGTAAATCACCCATATTCAGATGGTACTGAAAAGTGGGCTACAAATAGAAACAATTGCTATGTAGATTGGTCTCAATGGTATTATGAAAATATATACTGTGGTAAGACTGGATGGACTCCAGAAGCTAATCATACATATGTAGCTACAGCTGTTAAAGATGAGGAAGTATTAGTCGCTTCATTTTTAAATGCATATAATAAAGATACTCAATATACAAGTGTTGGTCAATTATTTGATTGGGGATTTGAAAACTTTGACTCAGTTAAATTATTTAACAAAGGTGATGTTGTCGGAGAATATCAAATAAGTGATAATACATCAATTCCTTTAGTAACCAATAAAGATATCTACTATACTTTATCAGCCGGACAAGATCCAAATGTTACAACAGCATTTAATTACGCTGATAAAGATTATTCTGAGAGTTCTATAAAAAAAGGTGACGTACTATTTAATGCTACACTTATTGTTAATGGTGAAAAATATACTACCTTAGAACTTTTAAGCGGAATTGATAGAGAATATACAGCAAAAATAAAAATAGAAAATACATTTAATAAGCTTATATCCAATAAAATAGTTATTGCTGTAATTGTAATATTAATTATTTCTTTAGCTATATATCTTTATATACGTAAAAGAAAAATTAATAAAAAAAGAGATTTTATGAGAAAGAAATATAACTTAAATATATAAAATTATTAGCTTTGCTAACAGGATAAATGTTCACTTCTTGAAAAGAAATATTAGCTTAGCTAAGAGAAATATTCAACTTCGTTTAAGATAAAAATTTTCCTTTGTCAAAAAAAAGAAATATTGTCTTACATAAAAAAGACTGTGATAGAAATACCTATCTCAGTCTTTTACTTTTCATCACTCCAAAGAGGAATCTTTTCATCTTTAAGTATAAAAGATTTAATCCAACCTCGAAATATGTTTTGATATTAAAAATCTTCTATTTCAAAGCTTTCAATAATTCTTGAATATCTTCTGGTAAGTTTGCTCTTAATGATAGTTCTTCTTTAGTTCTTGGTGATTTAAAATCTAATCCATAAGCATGTAGCGCTTGTCTTTTCATATACTTATTATCATCTTCATAACCGTATAATGTATCTCCATAAATTGGATGGCCTAGAGCCTTTAAGTGAACTCTTATCTGATGCGTTCTTCCTGTTTCTAATAAACACTCAACAACATCAGCATCTTTTAATCTTTCAACTACCTTATAATGAGTTATACTTCTTTGTCCTCTTTCGTCTATAACTCTTCTTATAGTGCCTTCTTCTTCTGGTCTATATATTGGTAAGTCTATAGTTCCTTCAGAATTTTCAAGGTGGCCGTGAACAACTGCTAAATACCTCTTTTCTACGTTATTCTCTTGCATCTCTTTTGATAATTCCATATGTGCATATTGATTTTTTGCAACTATTATAAGTCCTGATGTATCCATATCAAGACGACTTACAAGTCTTACTATACAATCTTGCCCTGTTTCTTTAAAATAATATAAAAGCCCATTAGCTAATGTACCTGATTGGTATCTTTTAGTTGGATGAACTACCATATTAGGTCTTTTATTGATAACTATTATATCTTTATCTTCATAAACAATATCTAAATCTATCTTTTCAGGTTCAATATTTTGACTTTCCTTCTTAGCTAGATTAATAACTATCTTATCATTATCTTTTAATACGTAATTCATTTTTACAGCAACATCATTTACAAAAATTCTTTTATCTATAGATGCACCTCTTATAAGTCTTGAAGATAATCCCATATGAAATTTAAGGAATTCCCTTATCTTCATTCCTTCAAATTCTTTATGTACAACTCTTTCTAAAGTACTCACCTTTACCTCCTTATGCAACTTCATCTTTACCAAGTAAAAACAATGGCAAATGTAAAATGACAAATGGCAAGTTATAGTGTCTATAATTTAAATTTGCCACTTGTCACTTGTCATTTGCCACTAAAAAATCATAATTTTTTTAAAATGCATCAAAGTCTTCTCCTAGAATTATTACAGCATCATAATTGCCGTATTCCTCATTATTATTCTTTTTGAAGTTATTAATTCCAGTATCAATCTTTAACTGCTCTTTTAAATCTTTGTCATCACACATTATTATAGATTTAGATCTCTTCTCAGCATTGTCTACTACTATACCAGAATATCCTATAGACTCCATCTCTGATTTAACATTCCCTGCTAAACCATTTATTCTAGTACCATTAAGAACTAAAATATTATAATCTGATCTTGATTTATCTTCAGATAAAACTTCACCTGATTTTATTGCAGCTAAAATTTCTCTATTCATACCTGATTCAACAACTAAGAAATATTCATCATATATTATCTCATCATATCCTTGAAGTGTATTCATTGATATTCCAGAGTTCGTTAAGAATTTTAATCCATATGATACCATCTTATCACCAGGCATATTTGTATCTATACTTTCTTTAACAACATCTAAAATCTTAGGTAGCTTAAACACAATAGTTGGATTTAAACACTTTTTCAATACTTGTTTCATAAATGCTTGTTGATTTCTTATTCTACCTAAATCTCCATCAACAAATCCAGTACCATCATTATTCTTTCTCCATCTAAAGAATTCTTCAGCTTTCTCACCATCTAAATGAACAGTTTCACCTTGATTAAAGTGAATATGCAAGTCTTGAGCATCATCATCATAATCCATTTGTTGCTCAATATACATATCAACTCCACCAATAGCATCTATAAAGTTTCTAAATGCATTATAATCTATCTCTACTATATAGTTTATAGTTGTTTCTAAAAGTGATTCAACATGCTTTATAACTTCTTCTTCTCCACCTAAAACATAAGCGTTGTTAATCTTCCAATAAGGTCTTAGGTTACCATATTCATCATAAGCATCTACTTGTATTAATGTATCTCTTGGAATAGATACAATATTAATCTTTTTAGTATTTGGATTATAGTTAAGAACCATCATTGTATCAGTTCTTCTTATAGACTTATTTTCCTCTTGATCAGCATCTCCTATATCCATTCCTAATATAAGAATATTCACTGGTTCATTTTTTCTAGGTGTTATTCCTGATTGTAAATCATTTTTCTTTAATGCTGTAATAAATGATATTACCGAAAAAAACATTGTAGAAATTATAAGCAACAATAAGAAGATAATAATAACTATTACCATCCTAGTTCTAGCTCTTCTTTTTGCCTTTTTTCTAAGCTCTCTTTTTCTTTCAAATTCTTCCCTAGCACTTTTAGTTATAAGCCTCGAATCTTTTTTAGGTCTATCTTTATCGCCATTACCCGCCATAATAACCCCCTCGTAACATAAAATTATAATTTTACATTGTTATACAATAAATAATTTCTAGCCTTAAAAGTATTCCCATCTATTGCCAAATTTCTATCAAGTAAATATTTAATAGTGTGCGTTAATGCTTTTACCATAGCTAAATCTAAATCCTCTTTAGCTACTTTTCTTAATTCATCTATACCATTAAACTTTCTGGATGGTTCAATTAAGTCTGCTAAGTATATTATTTTATCTAACCTACTCATATTTTCTTTTCCAGTTGTATGCCATCTCATAGCACTTAATATCTCATCATCTTCTATCTTAAATACTTTCTTTCCTAATATAGGTGCAACTATAGCATGCCATAACTCCATATTCTTTTCTTCGTCAATAGTTAGGCTTATCCCTTCCTCATCTATTAACTTTTTTAAATCGGTTACTTTCATGTTTTTAGCTATATCATGAGATAATGCTGCTATCTCAGCTTTAAACTTATTTTCACCATGTATTTCTGCTAATTCTATCGCTGTATTTACTACTCCAACAGTATGATTATATCTATTTTCAATAAGATTTTCTTTAAGATATTTATTCATTTCATAGATTCTAATCATTTAAATCCCCCTCATATAACCTATTATCGACTATATACTTTAAAACTTTATTTGGAAGAAAGAAATCAACTCTCTTTCCTTCTTCCAATCTTTCTCTAATCATTGAAGATGAAATATCAATATTAGCTACATTTAAAAGAATTATATTTGCATTATATTTTTCTTCTAGTTTAATCTTTTGCTTTTCTAATTCTTCTATTGAAAATTTCCCTCTATTAAAAACAACAAAGTTACAATCTTCTAGTATCTGATCTGGATTTCTCCACTTTTCAATATCCATTAGAGAATCTCCACCTGCAATAAAATATAGTTCTACATCATCCCGCTTTAATGTCTTTAATGTTTCATAAGTAAAACTAAGTCCTTGCTTTTCAATTTCATAATTACTAACCATAAAATCTTTATAACCTTCTATAGCAAGATTAACCATTTCAAGTCTGAATGATGAATCTATAATAGACTTATTCTTTTTATGTGGTGGATTACCTGCTGGCATAAATATTATAGTATCTAAATCTAATTGTTCTTTAGCCTCATATGCAATATAAAGATGTGCTAAGTGAATAGGATTAAAAGTACCACCCATTATGCCATAGCGTTTCATGATTATTTTCTATTTCCTTGTGGTATTTCTATTTTAGGCTTCTTTTCAGACTTTTTGTATAATACTATCTTGCTACCTATAGCTTGAATTCCTTCACAACCTATCTTTCTGCATATTTCATCAGAAGCTTCTCTAGCACCTAATCCACTATTCTCTAAAACCTTTATCTTTATAAGTTCTCTAGCTTCTAAAGCCTCTTCTAATTGATTCAAAAATGCCTCTTCTATACCGTTTTTACCTATTTGGAATATAGGATCCATAGTATTAGCTAATCCTCTTAAATAAGCTCTTTGCTTTCCTGTAATCATATAATATTTTCCTCCTATAAGATGTATTCAAATTCAAAGTCGTTTAATCTTACCATATCTCCATCTTCAATTCCCATTTCTCTAAGTCTATCAAGAACGCCTTTGTTTCTTAATACTTTATGGAAATATCTTAATGAGTCAGCATCATGAATATTAACTGCACTTAATAATCTATCAACGAATGATCCTGTAACAACATAAGTGTTGTATTCATCACTTTCTTCGATTTCAACTTCGTAAGTGAATCTCTTTTCTTCTTCTATATATCTCTCTTCATCTGGTATTTGTAAATCCATTATTGGAATTTCTGTTAACATCTTACCAGCTTCTTTAATAACCTCTTCTACTCCAGACTTAGTTGCTGCAGACATTTTGAATACTTTATCAAAGCCTAATTCATTAACCTTTTTCTTAAAGTCTTCAAAAACTTCATCATCATATAACATATCAGCCTTATTAGCTACAACTATTTGTGGTCTATCCCAAAGCTTTACAGAGTATTTCTTAAGTTCTTCATTTATCTTAACGAAATCTTCAAAAGCATCTCTACCTTCAACCCCTGATATATCTACAACATGAATTAAAAGTCTTGTTCTTTCAATATGTCTTAAGAAATCTAATCCTAGTCCTACACCTTCAGCAGCTCCTTCAATAATTCCTGGAATATCTGCCATAACAAATGAATTTATACCTTCAGCCTTAACAACTCCAAGATTTGGTTTTAATGTTGTAAAGTGATAATTTGCTATCTTTGGTCTTGCAGCAGTTACAGTTGAAAGTAAAGTTGATTTACCTACATTAGGGAAACCTACTAATCCAACGTCAGCAAGTAATTTTAATTCTAACATTAAAGTTCTTTCTTCTGCTGGCATACCTGGTTCTGCAAAATGTGGTGCCTGTCTTGTAGGTGTACAGAACTTACAATTCCCTTTACCGCCTTTACCACCTCTAGCGATAATAAATGTATCATCTTTATGTGAAAGGTCGCATATTACTTTGTTACTTTCAAAATCTCTTACAATAGTTCCCATTGGAACTCTTATGTATAAGTTTTCTCCGTCTTTTCCATAGCACTTTGAACCTGAACCATTACCACCAGCTTCAGCTACGAACTTTTTCTTATATTTAAAATCTAATAAAGTAGTTAATCCAGTATCAACAGTAAAGATAACGCTACCACCTTTACCACCATCTCCACCATCTGGTCCTCCTAATGGAACATACTTTTCTCTTCTAAAAGTAACTGCACCATTACCACCAGCACCTGACTTAACTAATATCTTGGCTCTATCTATAAACATAGTCTATACCTCCTAAGTATATATAAACATAATAACTTATCTTTTATTATGCCATAACTTACTAATTTTTATAATTGAAAATTAAGAATTAAAAATGAAGAATTAATGTGAAAAATCCTACGGAATTTTATCGCTAATTCTTAATTCTTAATTTTAAACTTTTAATTATTTAAGCATATTAATAAAAGCACCCAATGGGTGCTTTTATTATATAAATTATTCTGCTATTTCTTGAACTTCTACAGGATAAATAGAAACCTTTTTCTTGTCTCTACCCATTCTTTCGAATTTAACGATTCCGTCTTCTTTAGCAAATAGAGTATCATCTCCACCCTTACCTACGTTAACACCTGGGTGAATCTTAGTTCCTCTTTGTCTGTATAGAATGTTTCCAGCTAAAACGAATTCTCCGTCTGCAGCCTTAGCACCTAATCTTTTTGAATGAGAGTCTCTACCATTCTTTGAGCTACCTACCCCTTTTTTGTGGGCAAATAATTGAAGGTTCATCATTAACATATCCATTACACCTCCTCGTTTTTCAAACTTATATATTTATTTCGTTTATTTTTACCAAAACTAGCTTCTAAGGACATCATTAAGCTTTCCATAGACTTTTCAAAAGTCTTAAGTAAAACTTGCCCTTTTTCTATCTCATCTTCTTTAAGTCCAGATAAATTTAAAGATAAGTATCCATCATTTATTTCATACTTTACTGGAAGTTTTAAAACCTCCTCCATGCCTATTACAGCACCTTGAGATAAAACAGAAACTGAATTACATATTAAATCATATGCATCACCAATAGTGTTCTCAATTTCTTCTCTTGATAAAGCATGACCTGATATCTTAAATCCAAGAGATATATTACCTTTTTGTAAAATAGTAACTCTAATCATAACTTATAATTAAGCTTCGATTTTTTCGATTACTAACTTAGTGTAAGGTTGTCTGTGACCGTTCTTTCTTCTGTAGTCCTTCTTAGCCTTATACTTGAAAACTGTTATTTTCTTAGCTTTACCTTGAGCAACTACCTTAGCCACAACTTTAGCACCTTCTACAACTGGTGTACCAACTTTTAAAGTTTCACCATTTGAAACTGCTAATACTTCTGTTAATTCAACGTTTGAGTCAACTTCTACATTTAGCTTTTCAACGTATATTACGTCTCCTTCGCTAACTTTGTATTGTTTTCCTCCTGTAGTTAATACTGCGTACATTAAAAACACCTCCTCTATTTACGGATTCGCCAATGTAGGTACAAAGATTTAACTTTGTTTTATTAAAACCTTACTATGTGCGGTTCACTATGACATTTTATCACAAATTTATTCATCTTGTAAAGAAATTTATATAACTTTTAAACTGTTTTTATTTTGTAACTTTGGTAATTTTCTTTTTGACTTGCAAAAATCAATGGTTCAAGGTTATACCCCTCAAGATTATCTATAAAATTTAAGTAAATTTCTTTATCTAATCCATCTATTCTAGTTAAAAATCCAACTAAATCCTCTTTTACATTTTCTTTATAGCTTACATCAAGCTCAATGTAAAAATCATTTATTGAATTTTCTCTATAAGCTCTTAAAATTTCATTTTTAATTAAATTTTCTAAATAAGATAGCTTTAATATATATCCATTAGACTTACACTTTTTACAACTCTCTTCTAAGTATTCATATATAGATTTACCTTTTCTTCTTCTAGAAATTTGTACTAAGTCTAATTCAGTGAAAGGATATATTTTTGTATTACCCTTATCAGACTCTAGGGATTTTTTAAGAGTTTTCATAACAATAGGTCTTTGTCTATCATCTCTCATATCAATAAAATCAACTACTATTATTCCACTTAGATTTCTAAGTTTAATCTGTCTACCAATTTCTTTAGCAGCTTCCATATTAGTTTCAAATATTGTTCTATTAAAATCTCTTGCTTTTGTATGCTTACCACTATTTACATCAATAACATACATAGCCTCAGTTTTATCTATAACTATATATCCACCTGACTCTAGGTTTACTTTTTTATGTCTTAACTTTAGTATTTCCTTCTCTATCCCATAATAATCAAAGAGACTTATATGTCCATCATAATATTTCATAGATATATTATCTTTACTTTTTATAAATTCTTCTATAATTTTTACCTGCTCTTTATCATCACAAACTATAGTAGTTTTTATATTATCTAATTCTGAAAAAAATCTTACCATTAAACTATTACTATCTATCTTTCCTAGATGAGTTGAATAATTTAGCTTTCTTTCTAATTGTTCTTTCTTTTTAAGTAAAGAATCTAAATCTTTTAAAATTTCTTCACTTTCAGCCTCCTCAGCATCAGTTCTAAAAAGAACCTCTACATCTCTTGGTGGCTTTATAAGTGTAGTCAATCTTTGTCTAGCTTCTAATGATGCTATTCTCTTAGATAATTTTATCCCTTCACTACCTAAAGTTAATACAGCATACTTCCCTGCTATACTTGCTTTATGAGTCACCTTAGCCCCTTTATTTCCTAATGGTTCCTTCAAAACTTCAACTAATATATCTTGACCTTTTTTAACAGCTAGTCTTTTTAATTCATCACTATAATACATATAAGCTTCTTTTTCTAAACCTATATCAATAAAAATCGAATTAATAGAAGGTAGAATATTTTTTATTCTACCTTTGTATATCTCACCAATTTGAGGGTCAGTAGAACGTTCTTCTACAATACATTCTACTAATTCCCCATTTTCTTTTACTGCAATTTTCAAAAAGTCTTCTTCATTTAGAACAAATACTTCTTTCATAATTTCTACTTCCTAAATACCTTTATATAATGGAACATACTTATTATTCTTTAATAAATACATTTCTTCTCTTTTTATATTAACGAACGCATCTTCATTTATTCCTGAAACTTTGCCCTTAATATAAGTTACAAGAAGGTCTGCAGATAAGTTTTCTCTACTTCCTGTAGCTATAAGAGTATTAATTATAAGTTCATTATCTTTAACCCAATACTTCAATTCTTTAATAAGAGGTTTAATATCAGTTTCTTTTTCACCCTTTTTAGTCTTTTTAACTATATTAAATTCTTTGTCATTAAGCATAGAATCCATAGCTTCATTTATACCTTCTTCACTATTTAACTTAACCTTTATAGTGTATCTAGCACCATCTAAAAGAGCCATCGTTTGAGGTAATCTTTTTACATTCTCTATTATTTCTATACTTTTAGCACAAATGAACTTAATTGTTGGAGGAGCAAATTCGTTTAATGTATTTACTACTTCCTCTTCATTTAATTCTTTAGTTAAAACTAAATCTAAATATTCTCCATCAGAGTAAACTCCAACAGAAAGTGGTTGTGCTATTGATAATGCCATATGAGGATTGAACCCTTTTGAATACTCTATAGGAAGACCTGATCTTCTTATTATTCTTTGTATAGTTCTCATTAGATCTAAGTGACCTATAAATTTTATATCTTCACCTTTAGTAAACTTAATTACATAACGCACCTTCGAAACACTTCCCTTCCTTAAAGTTTACATTGATTCCACAACCTGTGCAGCCTTCTCTACAGTTCTTAGTAAGCTCTGCATTTTTAGCCTTTTCATTCTCTCTCTCAAGATATTTTCTGTTTACACCTATATCTATGAAGTCCCATGGAAGTACTTCATCATAACTCTTTTCTCTATAAACATAGAAGTCAGGGTTAAAGTCGCAATCTGCCATAGCCTCATCCCAAATTTGCTTACTGAAGAATTCTGACCATCCGTCAAATTTAGCTCCTTTTTCAAAAGCCTTAATTAGAACGTCACAAGCTCTTCTGTCTCCTCTTGCAAATACTGCTTCCATAAATGAAGTCTCTTGCTCATGGTAGTTATAGTTAATGCTTCTTGAATTAATAGAATCTTTAACAGCTTTAATTCTCTCAGCAACTATTTCTGGCTTTTCCATTGGAGCCCATTGGAATGGAGTAAATGGCTTTGGAACTAAGATTGATGTACTTACTGTAATCTTTAATCCCTTACTTCTCTTTTCCTTTGGAGTAGCAAAATAAACATCAGCTATCTTTTCTGCAAGTTCTCCTATTCCTCTAGCATCTTCTGTTGTTTCATATGGAAGTCCAACCATAAAGTATAGCTTCATAGTGCTCCAACCTGATTCAAAAGCATTTTTAGCAGCTGCTAATATTCTATCTTCAGTTAACCCCTTATTTATTATGTCCCTCATTCTTTGAGATCCAGCCTCCGGAGCAAAAGTTAAACCTGTTTTTCTAACCTTTTGGATTTCTTTTATTAGATCAACATCAAAGGCATCAACTCTTATTGAAGGAAGAGCTACCCCAACTTTATTATCTTCATGCTCCGAAACAAGTTGAGTTATTAATCTTTGAATATCTGAATAATCACAAGTACTTAATGAAGCTAGTGATATTTCTTGATATCCAGTAGCCTTAACAGCTTTTCTTGCTTGCTCTAATAATGTGTTTGTAGTCTTTTCTCTAACTGGTCTATAGATCATACCTGCTTGACAAAATCTGCATCCATTAGTACATCCTCTAAATGTTTCTAGAACTATTCTATCGTGAACTATTTCAGTATAAGGAACTATCATTTCTTCTGGGAATGATACAGCATCAAAATTATTAACTACTCTTTTTTGAACTTTAGCCGGTACATCATCATATTTTGGTTTAAATTCTTTTATAGTCCCATCTTCATTGTAAGTAACATCATAAAGTGAAGGGACATAAATACCTCTAATCTTAGATATTTCTCTTAAAAATTCTTTCTTCTTACCTTTGCCTTTGTACTTCTTATATACATCAAGAACATCATTCATCATTTCTTCACCTTCACCAATTTCAAAGAAATCAACGATGTCATATAATGGTTCTGGATTGTATGCACAAGGTCCACCAGCCATAACTATTGGTTCATCTTCTCCTCTTTCAGAAGCTCTTATAGTTATTCCACTCATATCAAGCATATTTAATATATTTGTATAACTCATTTCGTATTGAAGAGTAAATCCTAATATATCAAATTTATCTAATGGATCTTTAGTTTCTAAAGTATATAGAGGAATGTTATTTTCTCTCATTAATTTTTCCATATCTGGCCATGGAGCAAAAGTTCTTTCACAATATGTATCTGATCTTTCATTTATTGTATGATAAAGAATTCTAGTTCCTAAGTGGGACATACCTACTTCATATACATCTGGGAAACAAAACGCAAATCTTATGTCAACTTCATTTGGATTCTTTATAACTTGGTTTAATTCTCCCCCAACATATCTAGCAGGTTTTTCAACTTTACATAAAATATCATCGCTTATTTTATTCATAAATACCTCCTGTATTTAGTTAAAAGTGACAAGTTAAAAGTTAAGAGTTACGGAATAAAGCCAGCTAAAGCTGACTTTAAAAAATTTACTCTTCTCTTAACTATTAACCAATTACTAACAACTTATAAATTGATCCCTATCACTATTAACTTTTAACATCTTATTGGTAACTTGCGACTTATCACCTGTCACTTGTCACTATATAACTGTTAACATTCTAGCATATCCTCTATCTAAAAGTAAACTAACTACTATCTTTCTTAGTATTAACATAATCTTCTATGGATATGTTTCCATATAATTTCAAAGCTTCAACAAGTTCATCTTCATTTAGAATATATATTAGTTTCATATCATCATTTAAAATATAAAAGCTGTTAAATCTATTCTTATCAACATAAGTTAATAACTTTACTAATCCTTGTTTGTAGTATACAGATATAGTTCTATTCTCTATAAACCCATTTTTAACAATATTATTATGCTTCTTAAAAACGTTACCCATCAATATATACATTGTTGATTTTTCTTCCGTTTTAGTTATATCAATCATTATTATTCCTATCGCAATTAAGGATATATTGAACTCCTTTAAAAAAATAGCTGCTGATATTGATATTAAAATAAAAAAAGCAGCTATTACATAGCTTATTATTGATATTATTTTTTGTGCTCTTTTATAAGTAATCTTTCTAGAAAGTATTAGTTCCATCACCCTTGCACCATCTAAAGGATATGCAGGTAATAAGTTAAAAAAAGCTAAACTAAAATTCAGCTTAAATAAAGTTTCAAAAATTTCATTGTTATTATGTTTAGATACTATCCAAGCTATTATCATTATAACAATATTAGCCATAGCTCCTGCTATATATATAATAATTTTATCTTTATCAGTAAGTTCATCCAAATCCATAAGTTCAACCTTTGCACCATAAATATGGAACTGCAAGTTATTAAACCTACTACCTTTTGATTTAGCAACTATTATATGACTAAATTCATGTATTAATATACAACAACATGACAAAATAAATGTTTTATCAATATTAACTAATATCGCTATAAGCAGAAACTCAGAAAGTAATATTTGCTTCCATCTTTTTAATTTCACATTATCAAATCCTTACTATTACTGCCCCTCCTAAGATAATCTTACTAATACGTAAAATCATCATTTACTAATTTCTCTTTTACCCAATTTATTGATTCTAAAAATTTATTTTTTAGTGAATCAATCTTTATCTCCTTAGAATTTACTTTCGCATTGGCATATGTATATTCTTGTTCCACTCCTACTTTAAATTTTGTATAACATTCTACAATATCTTGATTAGATGAGTACTTACCTCCAAAAGCAAATAAAAATAACATCATTGTTCCAACTAGTTGCATTGCTATAAGATTTGCAAAAAAACCTTCTTTTTTATGTTTTCGATTTTGTGTATAAACAGTGTTTCCCCTATATATAAGAATTCCATCATCATTAATACTTCGTTCTGAATTTACTGTACTATTCTTCTTCTTAAGATTATCATAATACTCTTTATACTGAAGATTATAATTACTCATGTCTCCTCCTAAAAAATTGCTTAATTAATTATATTTTTCTAGCTATTAAAATATAACTGCTATAATAAAGTAGAGAATAAAAATAGAACTGCTAAAAAGCAGTTCTATTACATCTAGAAGTATAATTTTCTTTTTCTCATACCAATATTTAAAACTAATCCTAATGATAATATAGTTGTTAAAAGTGAACTTCCTCCATAACTCACTAATGGAAGTGTTATACCTGTAATAGGCATTAATCCTATAGTCATTCCTATATTTTGCCATATAGCAAATAATAAATATGATGTCATTCCTATAGCAACTATATTTCCGAACATATCCTTTGAATCCCTTGCTATTGCTATCATTCTACATATCAATATTCCATAAAGACTTAATAGGAATGCTGCTCCTAACAATCCCCATTGCTCACCTATTTGAGCAAATATAAAGTCCGTTTCAACTTCTGGAACATATTGGGAAGCATACCCGCCTGCACTCTCCTTAGAGAATGAACTATTAGTTCCTAAAAATCCTCCCGATCCTATTCCAATTAATGACTGTCTTAAGTGATAACCTTCTTCAGAACTATTTGCCTCTGGATTTTGAAATGATATAATTCTCATCTTTTGGTATGGTTGAATCAACCCTGAATTCCACACAAGAACAATAGCTACTACTAATCCAGTAAGGCCTCCAATAATTATTCTTTTATCTAATCCACCTGCAAAGAACACTCCTACAACCATAAAAAATAGAACCATCGTCATTCCCATATCTGGTTGAATTACTATTAAAGCTGCTGGTATTATAGCATAAAGTGCAACAATACAAAAGTTTTTAAAATTATTTATGTTTCCATCCATATCTTCCAACTTTTTACCCATCATCATTATAGTAGCTACTTTTGCAAGTTCTGCTGGTTGGAATGATACTATACCAAGATTTATCCACCCCTGTGCTCCATTTACCGTTTTACCAATTACTAATACAAGTACTAATAAAATAACTGACCCCCAATAAAATAAAGGCGTAAAGCCCTTTATTATGCTATAATCTAAAGCCATAATAAAATATAATCCTACTAATGATACTCCAAAAAATAATGATTGTTTAATTACATATGTAGTATTATATGCATATGGCTTTGTAGCTAAATATATATTAAGTATCCCAAACAATACAATTGTTACAATTGAAAAAAGCATCCATTTATCAATTTCTTTAAACTTTTTTTTATCCATCTTAAATTGAGATAATGGTATTATCATTTAATTGACCTCCACATCCTCTAGTATTTTTTTATTATATCCTATTTCTACTTTTTTCACCATATATATTTATAGCATCGCGCTGTTTTTAATAAAAATTTAAGAAGTACCAATAATTTTTTAACTACATAAAATAAAAAGTGACAAATAGCCAATAATTACATATCGTCATTTGTCATCCTTTATAAAATATTTATCTACTTTTTAAATTCTTTATTGGTATATTAGCTACAAGTGCTGGTCCACTATTTCCTTCTTCATCCTCAGCCCTATTAAAAGATATATCAACATCTTCGCCATCTATCTCAATATATTTTGAAATTACTTCTAATATCTCTTCTCTTATCTTATCTAACATTTCTGGAGCCAATGACCCTCTATCATGTATAAGTATTAATCTTAATCTATCTTTTGCAACCTCTTTAGGAGTAACCTTGTTCGAAAACACCTTCAAAAAATTCATAAACTCTCACTCCTCCTAGCTTCTCTTAAATAACTTCTTGAAAGCTGAGAAGAACCCACTTGGCTCGTCACTTAAGTCTAATAATGGTACTTCTTCACCCATAATTCTTCTAGCAATATTTTTAAACGCTTGTCCTGATTTTGATTCTTGATCTAAAACTATCGGTTCTCCTTTATTAGTTGATACTGTAATTCCTTTATCATCAGGTACAACCCCTAAAAGCTTAACTGATAATGTCTCTATTATATCTGAAACATCAAGCATATCACCCTTTTTAGTCATCTCATAATTTAATCTATTTACTATTACTGCATGATCTTCTAGACCTTTAGCATCAAGCTTTCCTATAACCCTATCTGCATCTCTAACTGAGGTAATTTCCGGATTAACTACAACTATTGCCTTTTCAGCTCCAACAACAGAATTTTCAAATCCTTGCTCTATCCCTGCTGGAGAATCTATTATAACATAATCAAATTCTTCTTTTAAAGCATTTACTATATTAAGCATATCATGAGTACTTACATCATCTTTGTCCTTAGTTTGTGCCGTAGGTAAAAGACAAAGATTAGGATACCTTTTATCTTTGATTAAAGCTTGCTTTAATCTACATCTATTTTCAATAACATCCATTATTGTATAAACAATTCTATTTTCTAGTCCCATAAGAACATCAAGATTTCTAAGTCCAGTATCTCCATCAACAACAACAACCCTTTTTCCTAAGGCTGCTAGCGCTGTTCCTAAGTTTGCTGTAGTTGTAGTCTTTCCTACTCCACCTTTACCTGATGTAATAACTATAGAAACTCCCATTTTTATCCCTCCACATTTAATATATATATTTATTTAGTAAATATGGCTCCACCACTATGGCCCCATCTTTAATTTTTGCTACTTCTGGATAAGAAGGCTTAACACCATCATCTGGTGCTATGGTCAATATATCTGTAATTTGTAGTACCTCTGGTTCTAATGAAAAAGCTGCAATAATCGACTTATCATTTCCGCCAAATCCAGCCTTAACTTGTCCTTTTATACTACCTAAAACTATAATATTCCCACCTGCAATAACTTCGGCTCCGCTATTTATGTCACCTATTATCACAATATTTCCTGGGTAATTAATTAATTGTCCACCTCTTACAGTTTTCTTTATAAATTTTGTTTTCCCTTCATAAATTCCATTAAAAACTTTATTATCTTCCCCTTTTTTTATATTTATGTCTTCAAAAATGCAATCTCTTATATGTATTTTATCAAAAAGCTCATCTTTCAGCTTAGCTATCTCTGACTCTGTAACATTTTTAAAATTAGCTGTAAGCTTTAATATAGAATTTCTATAAAACCCCTTCCCAATAGATAGAGTATTAACTAAAGCTTCAATAACTTCATCAAAAGTAGCAAACTTCTCAATATCTATTATTGCATTTATCCCGTCTTTATTTCCTCGAACTTGTATTCTGCTATCTTTCATTGGTTACCCTCCACCAATTTGATACAAACTTTTCAAACAAATTATCTCTTAAATTATAGCATATATCTACAATTAATAATATAATGCTATTAACTATTTTTTACTTTTTTCATAAAAAATCACTTATTTTGCAGTAAAATTATACAAAATAAGTGATTCATATTAAATTTATTCTGTTATATTAGTATTGTCACTTTCATTTGTAGTTGTTTCCATACCATTTGTAGTATTATTATCTTTTGGTGCGTTTTGAACATACTTAACAAAACTGCTTGATTTGGAAGCATAAGAAGGATCTAACTTTAATAATTCCTCCTTAAAAAATGCCTCATAAATAGCTTTATGAATTGGTGCTCCATCACTACCTTTATTTCCATCATATAATGTACTAAAGATAGCTATTTCTGGATCATCCATTGGTGCAAAACTTATGTAGTTACCATACGCCTTTCTCCCTTGCTCAATGTATATTTCATCAGTAGCAAAGTCAGCTGTCCCAGTCTTACCACAAACTGCTATAGGGAATTTTCCTTCCCCAAAAGATTGATACGCCATACCATTTTCACTACTAGTATTAACTCTTCGCATACCTTCTTTAACAGCTTGTAAATATTCACTTGGTATTTCTAAATTATCTACAACCTCTGGATTAAATTCTTGGATAACTTCTCCTGTTGGCGAAGTTATCTTATCAACTAACATAACTTTATGTCTTTCTCCTCCATTAGCTAGAGTGGCTACATAGTTAGCAATTTGTAACGGAGTAAGATTGTTCATTCCTTGCCCTATAGCATCCATTACTATTTGTGCAAAAGAGGTTATTTGAGTAGTTTGTTCACTTATAATATATTCTGCTATAGCATTTGCTACAGAGTCAGCTTGATCATCTAAATCAGCTTTTTTACCTGTTTTAGACTCATAATCTGCCACTGCTTGTTTATACTTGACAGATTCCTTCATAAATGTTTTTACCTCAGGAAGCATTAAGTTGGCAACCTCAGTATAATCATTCATTTGTTCATCTGTTCCCACTTTTTCTAATATCTCTTTTATCTTATTCTTAATTGCTTCTTTAGCATTTTTAAGTTCTTCTGAGTCTTCTTCGCTCTTAGATATGTCTAATGGAATAAATATAAAATTCCCTGAAGTTGAAACTCCCTTCTGTAACGCTTCAACTAATGAATACATAGGCGTTTCAATTATTTTATTTTTCCAAGAAGTAAAATTATATGTTTGCCCAAAGCCTTCCTCTATTTCTATCCCTGTTGTAGGATTAGCTGCTTGTGGTGAATTTGGGTCAACACCTAATCCAAATCTCCAAACATATTTTGCTAAAGAATCTAAAGCTTCAACATCTCTTCCATTTTGATCCCATAGTCTATATCCTGTTTCATAATAGAAGTAGTTTGAAGATTTTTGTAAAGCCAATCTTAGGTCTGTAGGCCCATTAGCAACATGCCCAAAATTTTCAGCTCCAAATCCGTCTCTTTCCCACCATCCTGAAGTATCATTCATATACTCCGTCGTTGAAATTACCCCCTCCATTAATCCTGCTATAGAGGTTAATGGTTTAAATACAGATCCTGGAGGTATTTTACCTAAAGTAGCATAGTTAAACATAGCTCTAGGGTATATATCATAAAAATCTTCCCTTACTCCTTCTTCATTTAAAGGAAATAATTCATCTAAAGACTTTGTAGCATGAGTTTTTTGAATATGCTCCGTTCCAAACTTAGTTAAATCTGGACTGAAGTATTGCTCATATTTTTCATCGCTAAGTTCTCCAGGTATTGCAAAATCATTTGGATCATAATCTGGATAACTAGCCATGGCTAAAACTCTTCCTGTTTTCACCTCAATAGCTATTACCGCTCCTCTTGTAGCACTTGGCTGTTCTAATCTTATTTTTTCTAACGTATCTTTTAAGGCTTCTTGTGCCGCATATTGTACATCTTTATCTATTGTTAAATGAACATTATTTCCTGGATAAGATTCAAGTTCAAAAAGAGTTTCTGTATTTCTTCCTTGAGAATTTACTTTTACTGTTGTCCCACCTTTGTTCCCTTTTAACTGATCTTCAAAGGCTGACTCAATTCCAGAAGCTCCAACTAAATCTGTAGATGCATCATATCCCATAAGTTCATATACCGTTTCTTCAGGCCCAGTGATAGATGATACATATCCTAATATATGTGAAGCTAAGTTTCCGAACGGATAATATCTTACAGGTTCTAAGCTAACATCTACTCCTGGTAAATCGCTAAGCTTTTGATATATTATAAATGCAGTATCACGTTTTATATTATTAGCTATAGTAACAGCTTTATAGCCTTCATAACTTTTCATTTTTATAGCATCTCTAATAACCATATAATTTCTTATCTCTTCTAAAGAATATTTCTTTAATAATTCATCTGTTACTCTCTTTCCGTAATCAACAGACTCTTTTACATAATCCCTATTCTTTGAATTCTGATCTATTGTAGGATCTACAAAACTTTTAGCTAAGGCTTTCTTTTCTTCACTTGTATATCCTTCTGGTAGAAGCATCTCATATAAATTATAAGTATCTACTAAATAATAAAATGTATCCTCTATTGAAATACTTAAAAGAGCATCATTAATGGCATTTAACTCATCATCAGTAAAATCTCCATTATGATCTTTATATAATGTATTTTGTACTAAATCATTAAGACCTCTATCTTTCTTAAATCTTAACTCAACTAACTTTTGAGCTTCAGTATCTGAAGTTTTAAAATTATAATAAAACTTTCCACTAGAGTTTATCTTTAATAATAAATCATCTAAAAACTTTTCATTATTCTCTTTTAATATATTAAATATTTTATTCATAGAAGAATAAAATGCCTTATCAGCTTCATCAGTTTGCATATATGTTAATACATAGTTTTGCTTGTTTGTAGCTAGTACATTACCATCATCATCATAAATAATACCTCTTGGTGCCTTTTCTGAAATAAATCTAGTAGATCCCGTATCAGCTTTTTCTTTATAATCCTGATGTTTATATACTTGAAGGTATAGTAGTTTACCAATTATAACACTAAAAATAATAGCCATAATTACATAAAATACGGTATATGGCGACCCCTTTTTTTTCTTATTCGGTTTATTTACTATCATCTAAACCTCCACTCATCTTTCTTCCAATACTTTTTAGAAGTAGTTAAAACAAATTTATACCCAATAACCATTACTATAGTATTTAATAGCGCACTCATTACTGCCATATTAAGATTTATCTTTTTCCCAAAAGGTATAAATAATATAGCTATCATTACTATTTTCAGCATTGATAAAATAAGACATGATATAACAGGAATTATTCTATTGTTTTTAAATATCCCTTCACCAATCTTAGCCGCTAAAAGACATAAAAGAAAATTAACCAATAGATTTATTCCAAACCCATTAATAAAAAACAAATCTTGTAGTAGGCCACTAACAATTCCAATAAACATAGCATCTTCTTTTCCATTTACTATAGAAAAAGCTATAGCGAATACAAATAATATACTAGGATATCCTTGCATTATACTGTAACTTGGAAGTATAGTATTTTCTAATATTAACAAAAACAGTGATATAGCTATTATAATTATTCTCTTCATAAGCTACCTCTTAATCATACTTAACATTTATTTTATCCTTTGGAACTACTACGAATAATTCCTCTAATTTATTAAAATCAACATATGGTTTAACCATAGCATTTTTCATAACCATTACACTGTCTGTCTCTACAGAAACAACTTCCCCAATTCTTATTTCTTTTGGATATATCATTCCTAAGCCTGATGTTAATATAACATCACCTTCTTTTATTTCTGAATCTATAGGTAAGTTATAAACCTTAACAATATCTTCATTTTTATTTTCTTTATATCCTCTTAAAATTCCTGTAGTTTCCCTAGTGCTATCAACCATTACAGAAACAGCCATATTTTCATTTAATATAGTTTCAACCACAGAATAATTGCTCTCTGCTTGGGTTACCTTGCCTACAAGACCTTGATAATTTATTATTATCATATCCTTTTCAATACCATCATTAGTTCCCTTATCAACTATGTACCCTCGTGATACAGTTCCCCCACTGTATCCAATTATGTTAACTCCAACATAATCATAATTATTCTTACTATCTTTTAATTTTAATACTTCTCTTAATCTTTCATTTTCATCTTTTAATGCACTATATTCTACTATTTGATTTTCTAATTCTGAATTTTTCACCTTAAGCTCTTCATTTTCTTGCTTAACTTTTGAAAAATTCGCAAAAAAATCTACAGAGCTTTTTATTTTATCATTTACTTTATAAACAATTTTTTGTAAAGGGCTAACCACCGACCCTATGCCACTAGATACGCTATTAGATCCATTTTTAACTGAAAAAATAATTATGCCTAAAAATGCAACTGACAGTACTATAATAGTTACTGCCAGTTTGTTTTTAAAAGGTTTCATTATTGACCTCTTTGAGTTTTGCTTAATTCATCGAAGTTATCTAGTGCTTTTCCTGCTCCTAAAACAACACAATCAAGTGGTGATTCAGCAATGTGTACAGGCATGTTTGTTTCGTGGTTTATTAATTGGTCTAACCCTTTTAAAAGAGCTCCTCCACCAGCTAGCATTATTCCTTTTTCCATTATATCCGCTGCTAATTCAGGTGGTGTTTTTTCTAATGTAGTTTTTATAGACTCAATTATTGAGTATACAGGTTCTCTTAATGCATCTCTTACTTGATCTTCAGAAATAGTAACAATCTTAGGTAAACCTGTTATCATATCTCTACCTTTAATATCCATTGTAGCTTCTTCTTCTTCAATCTTATATGCTGAACCTAATTCCATTTTTATTTGTTCTGCTGTTCTTTCACCAATCATTAAGTTAAATTCTTTTTTAACGTAAGCTATTATAGATTGATCTAACTCATCTCCAGCAACTCTTAAAGATTTACTTACAACAATACCACCTAAAGATATAATAGCAACTTCAGTAGTACCTCCACCGATATCAACTATCATACTTCCTGTAGGTTCTCCAACCGGAAGGCCTGCTCCTATAGCTGCTGCCATTGGTTCTTCCATAAGAACAACATCTCTCGCTCCAGCAAATTTAGCTGCTTCTTCAATAGCTCTTCTTTCAACTTCTGTTACACCTGATGGGTAACATACTATTATTCTTGGGCTTGTGAAAGCACTTTTGCTTGAAACTTTTTCTATAAGTTTCTTAAGCATTGTTTGAGCAACTTCGAAATCTGCTATAACACCATCTTTTAATGGTCTAATTGCAACTATATTCCCTGGTGTTCTACCTATCATTAACTTTGCTTCAGCACCAACTGCTAAAGGTCTTTTTGTATCGCTATTTATTGCAACAACTGAAGGTTCGCTTAATACCACACCTTTTCCTTTTACGAAAACTAATGTATTAGCTGTTCCTAAGTCTATACCCATGTCTTTATTACTAGTGAAAAATCCCATGTGAATTCCCCTTTCAATCTATATAATTCCTTTTTCTTTTAAGCTTATATAATTATTATTTCCAATAATAATGTGATCTAACAGTTTAATTCCCATTAAATCACCACACTGTTTTATTCTTAACGTAATATTTATGTCTTCCTTACTTGGCGTTGAATCTCCCGAAGGATGATTATGACAAATAATAATATTAGCACTTCCTCTTTGAACTGCTTCTCTAAATATCTCTCTTGGATGTACTATTGATGTATTTAAACTTCCTTTAAATATATCTTTAACTCCAATGACAGTATTTTTTGTATTTAGAAGTATCAATTTTAATACTTCTTGATTCAAGTTGTTCATCTCATTTATTAATAGCTCAGAAACATCTTTAGGACAAGATACCTTAAAATCATTACTTTGGGATCTTAAAGTTCTAAACCTTTTAAACAATTCCATCATAGCTACTATTTGACAAGCTTTTACATCTTTTATACCTTTTAATTTTTTTATTTCTTCTAGGTTAATATGTAATAGACCATCTAAGCCCCCAACGTCAGATAATAACCGCGTACTAAGGGAAATTATATTTTCGCCTCTAGTTCCACTTCTTAATAATACAGCTAATAATTCAGCATTCGTTAAATCATCTGCACCGTATTTTAAAAGTCTCTCCATGGGCCTTTCATTTTTAGGTATATCATTTATTTTGATATTATTTTGCATAATATTCTCCTTTAATGAATAATACCCGTCCCCCTATTATATAATTTCCTTCATTATTTTATTAAGCAGATTTAATGGTAAGCCTACTACATTGTAATAACACCCATTAATCTTCTCAACAAAAAGAGCTCCTAATCCTTGTATTCCATAAGCTCCAGCCTTATCTAAAGGCTCTTTTGAATTTATGTAATTAACTATTTCTTCATGAGTTAACTCACTGAATTTTACTTCTGTGAATATAGTCTCATTTTTCATAACGTCATTAGCAGTATTTATTACAGCTATCCCTGAATAAACTCTATGAACTTTATTACTAAGTAGTTTTAGCATATTATAAGCATCATTTTCATTTTGGGGCTTTCCTAAAATTTTCCCATCTATCACAACAATAGTATCTGCTGCAATTATAATTGAATCCTTATTAGCCTTTGAAGCTACATTTTGTGCCTTGCCTTTAGCTAAAGTTTTAACATATTCTTCAACATCACCATTAAAATTTATGCTATCTTCATCAAAATCACTTACTACAACTTCGAAATTTTCTACAATTTTTGTAAGTAATTCTTGTCTTCTTGGTGAGGCTGATGCTAAGATATAATGCATATTATCACATCCTACAGAGTTTATTTTTATTCTTCCCAAATTTAGGCTTGTCTTACTCATTATTTAAAAAATTTCTATTTTTTAAAATAAAAAGAGAAAAATGCTATATACAACCCTATTTTTCTAATATAGTTTATCACTTAATAGGAGTTCTAACAAGCATTTTCCTCGTTTTATGCAAATTTTTATAAATTTTTAAGAATTTTTCCTCATACAATTCATTTACTTAAAACTTGATAATATATCATATAAATAATCCATTTCTGATGGTACTTTTTCCTTTGTTAATTCTTCTGGTAACTCTTTAATATAAGTTTTAAAATTTTGTAAAACTTCAATGTTTTCTCCTGAAGATATATCGTCCAAAGTATTCATCCATTCTTTAAACTCTGAAGTATTAACATGATCTACTCCATCATCAAATGTAGTAGTTAATATTTTTAAATATCCATCACAAATTGCTGATACTTGTGCTTCTACTGGATCATTTTCATTCAATGTAAAAGTAATTTTTACACTTTCTACACCTTTTGTTCCTAAATCTTGCATTACAGAATCAACATTTTCACTAGTGTAGATACCAGTAAGAACTCTAAATTTATCAGCTTCTTCTGCTATAAATGTTCTTCCATTTGACGATATTTTGGCATAAGTTTGTTCGGCATTATCTTTTTTAGAAAAATATCCACATTGAAGAAAGTAATATTCACTAGTTTGTTCACCTTCTGAAACTGGAGCTTCTCCCTGTTGATCTTGTCCATTTTCTTCTGCAACTCCTTGGGTTCCATCGGTTATTTCAGTACCAACCTGTGCCGAGTCATTAAGCGGCAACACCTTCCATATAAGCAATCCTACGCCTAAGCCAATCATACCTGCTGCAACTATTCCAACTAATAATGATGCTAAAAACTTAAAAACAGCATTGTTTTTTCTTCTTTTATAATTATATTTCGTATACTTCATTTTCCTCCCTTTAACCCTCCTTACTAAGACTAGTTATATTGTTTGCTTAAGTTAGTTATATTAATATATATTCTTTTATTTGAGTTAATATACATTATGTAATAAATTTTACTATTAAAAATAAAAAAGCACCTAAAGATTCTTTAAATTTAGATCATCTTTAGGTAGCTTTTTATTTTAAATATTTAAATTATTCATCCAAGAAAATCTGACTTTTCCCTTTGTACTATCAACTTTTCCACATCACCAAAACTGATTTTCATCCTAGTGTTATCGAATCTTTCATCTATTGCTTAATAAACTATTTTATTTCTGCTAATACCTTTAATAAGTAATCCCAAGTATTTTTTACAGAAGTTATACTCATATGCTCTTGCGGTGTATGAACATCATAAAGATTTGGACCAAAGCTTATCATATCTAAGTTCCCAAGCTTTTCATTAAATAAACCACATTCAACTCCAGCATGTATAGCAACTATTTTTGCTTCTTTCCCTGTCATATCTTTATATACCTTTTGGCATATTTCTCTCATCTTTGAATTAGGATCATATTCCCAACCTGGATAATCAGATTTACTACTAAACTCTGCTCCAAGTATCTCTGTTATTGTCTTTATTCTTAATTCTATTTCTTTCTTTAATGACGGAACTGAACTTCTTACCGCTGAGTCAAATTCTACATAATCTTCGCCAGTACTTAATACCCCTAAATTAGTTGAACTTTCAACTAATCCATCAATTTCTGTACTTCTTGTATTTACTCCATTAGGATACAAGTATAGTAAGTTAATAACCTTTTCTGTTGTTGCCTTATTAAATTCTTTTGTTTCATTTACCGTAGAGTTATTAACTGATATCTTTAATTCTGGGTCTTGTGATTTAAGTTCATTAGTGAATACTGCAGTAAGGTCATTAACAATTGTAGTTACTTTATTTACATTAGAAGCATCTACTGAAATTATGGCTTCTGCTTCTCTTGGAATAGCATTATTCTTAGATCCACCATTTATCTTAACTATGTTAAATTCTACTTCTTCACTTAATGCTTTTAATATTCTACCTAAAATTTTATTAGAATTTCCTCTTTCTTTAATTATATCCATTCCAGAATGGCCACCCTTAAGTCCACTTATGTTAATTGCCACATCATTTTTATTAGTTTTATCTTGCCACTCTATTTTAACTGCTGAATTAGTTCTCACTCCACCAGCACAGCTTACTAACAATTCACCTTCTTCTTCATTATCAAGATTTATCAATAATTTTCCATCAAGATTATCTTTACAAATTGCCATAGCTCCTGACATACCAGTCTCTTCATCAGTAGTTATTAAAATTTCTAATGCTGGGTGTGGTATATTATTGTCAGCAAGCAATGCCATTCCATAAGCAACAGCTATTCCATTATCTGCCCCTAATGTTGTATCAGTAGCATATATATAATCATCAACTATTCTTAACTTTAATGGATCTTTTTCAAAGTCATGATCTGTTCCATTATTCTTTTCACAAACCATATCCATATGCCCTTGAATAATTACTGTAGGTGCATTTTCATATCCTTTTGATGCTGGCTTCTTTATTATTATATTTAATGCTTCATCTTGAATTGTTTCAAGTCCAAGCTCTTTCCCGAATTTTAATAAATAATCACTTATAGCTTTCTCGTTTCCTGATCCTCTTGGTATATCAGATATTTTTTCAAAGAAATCAAAAACTAATTTAGGTTCTAAATTTTGTAAAACTTTCATAATTATTACTCCTTTTCTGTTAAACTATGTTAGAATTATTATATAAGGAAAAGTATATCACACTATATATAATACTTAAATTATTTATACTTCATTTTCTTATTTTACTAAATGTGAGGTGTTTTTATGCAAAAGACTAAGATGATTTTTACAATCGGACCTGCTAGTGACAACGAGGAAATTCTAAGAAAGTTTATTCAAATCGGAATGAGTGTAGCTAGACTTAATTTTTCACACGGAACTCATGAAACACACAAACAAAAGATTGATTTAATAAAAAAAATCAGAAAAGAACTAAATTCTCCAACTTCAATTATGTTAGATATCAAAGGCCCAAAAATTAGAACTCATAATTTTATAAACGATGAAGCTTTATTGGTTGATGGACAATCATTTACGTTTATTTGTAATGATGAAATATTAGGCGATAATGAAAGATGCTCTATTTCTTATGGTGATTTATATAAAGATGTATCTATTGGTGGAAGCATATTAGTAGATGATGGCCTATTAAAATTTAGAGTTGATGATGTTAAAGGTACACATATTATTTGTACAGTTCTAGTTGGTGGAACTATAAAAAACCATAAAGGTGTTAATGTTCCAAATATAGATATTAAGCTCCCTTCTATAACTGATAAAGATAAAGAAGATCTTATTTTCGGTTGTGAGATGGAAGTGGATTTTGTTGCTGCTTCTTTCGTAAGAAAAGCTTCTGATATAGTTGAAGTTCGTAATATATTAAATGCACATGGTGGGGAGCATATTCAAATTATAGGTAAGATAGAAAGCCAAGAAGGTGTAAATAACATTGATGAAATTTTAAAAGAAGCTGATGGAATTATGGTGGCTAGAGGAGATATGGGAGTTGAAATTCCTATTGAAAGAGTTCCTATAATTCAAAAAAATATTATAAAAAAATGTAATGAAGCTGGAAAAGTAGTAATCACAGCAACACAAATGCTCGACTCTATGATTAGAAACTCTCTTCCAACTAGAGCTGAAGCTTGTGATATATGCAATGCTATTTTTGATGGAACAGATGCAATAATGCTTAGTGGTGAAAGTGCTAGTGGTGCATTTCCAATAGAGGCAGCCACAACAATGGCTACTATAGCACAAGAAACTGAAAAGCATATAGATTATGTATATTTAAATCAAAGATTAAGAGAGCCAGCTATGGGAGATTTTGCTGAAGCAATAAGCTATTCTGCTTGCAGAACTTCCAACGTATTAAATGCTAAAGCTATAGTTGCTGCTACAACATCAGGTTCAACTGCTAGACTTATATCAAAATATAGACCTAAATGCCCTATAATAGCTATAACCCCTAATGAGTATGTATTAAGAAAGTTAAGCTTAACCTTCGGAATAATTCCCCTATTATGTAAACAGTTCGAAACAACTGATGAAATAATTTCTGAATCTAAAAAAGTTGCTAAAAAACTTTCATGTGCAAATGATGGAGATGATATATTAATAGCTGCAGGATTCCCTACAACTCATAGAGGTGGAACTAATATGCTAAAAATAGAAAAGATATAAAAAAACTGCCTCGCGGCAGTTTTTTTCAGTTAAAAGTTAATTATCAAAAAGTCCTTTAAAAAGATCTCCTAAAGTTACTTCTTCGTCTAAATCATTATATTGTAAATATTCTGTAGATCTTTCAACAGCTTCTTTTATACTTAATGAGATTCTTCTATCATTTTTATTTACATCAAGAACTTTAACTTTAACTTTTTGACCTACAGTTAATACATCTGAAGATTTTGCAATATTTTCATCTGTAATTTCATTAATATGAACTAGACCTTCAATACCACTATAGATTTCTACAAAAGCACCAAAGCTAACTAGCTTAGCAACAGTTCCCTCTATAATTTCACCAACTTTTATATCATCTCCATGGACTTTCCATGGTTCTTGATTAACGTCTTTTAATATTAAGGAAACTCTCTCATTTTCAGAATCTATATTTCCAACAAATACAGTTACCTTATCTCCAACATTAACTACATCTTCTACTCTTTTAACTCTTTCCCAAGCTAAATCATTCATGTGAACTAATCCTGTTATTCCACCGATATCAACAATAGCTCCGAACTTTAATATCTTCTTAACAGTACCTTCTCTTTTTTCCCCTTCTTTAATAGTACTCCAAAGAGCCTTCTTTTCATTATTATATTGTTCTTCTTCGATTACTCTTCTAGAAGCAACAACCTTTCTATTTCTCATATCTAGTTCTATTAATTTAACTTCAAGTTCTTTTCCAATGAAGTTTTTAAAGTCAACTCTTTCTCTTGAAAGCTGTGAACCTGGAATAAATACTCTCATTGATCCGTAATAAGCTACTACTCCACCCTTTACTTCTTCCTTAACTATAACATTTATAGTATTTCCACTTTCAAAAGCTTTTTTTAAGTCTTCTTTTTCAGTTACTTGAAGAGCTCTAATTCTTGATAATTGAACATATCCTTCACCATCATTTGGAGAAATAACATATACGTCAATTGAATCTCCATTTTGTACAACTTCTAAAGGCGATTTGTCGTCATTAGTTAATTCTTCTCTTGAAATAACTCCATCAAAAGCATAGTTTATGTTAACTGCTACCTCTTTATCGTTTACATCTATAACTTTACCTTTTAATATATCCCCTGATTTAATTCTCTTAACGTCGAAGTCTTTTAATAAGTCCTTCATTGAATCTTCTCTTAATTCTTCTGACATCTTCTACACTCCTTTAAATTACATTATAATAATTATTTTAAGCTAATATGGTATTTTATACAATACTTACTTATAGTGAGATTCTAAATTTCAATTTAGTTAATCGTGCTTAACTGAAAATCTAAATTTTAGATTTAGTAATTTGAAGTTACGCTGTAAGTGTACATCTATGAATGTATATGGGTAGTATGTTTCCTATCTTTGCAAATAAATCTTCAATTAAATTTTTATATAAAAAAAGTGCCCACAGGCACTTTTTAAACTCTAATTCTTAACTATTAATTTTTAACTCTTAACTATTCTTAAACTATGCTTTTTTCTTTACGTATAATATTATAGCAGTAGTTAATTATATCACTACGCTTAATTATTCCAATAAATATTCCATTATCATCAATTACTGGAACAAAATTCTGAGTTGTTGCTAAATTTATTATACTTTCAACATCTGCATTTATTGAAACTGATTTATGTTTCTTTCTTCTTGGTATTTCGTTTATTTTTATGGTGCCTGTATTTTTAAAATTTAAATCTGGTGTACTCTTTAATTTTCTAAGCAAGTCACCTTCTGTTAAAGTTCCAACATATTTTCCACTTCTATCTATCAAAGGTATTGCCGTATATCCATGATGGTCCATACGCTCCATAACTTGTCTCATCGTCACATCTAAATATTCATATATTACTTCATTCTTCGGTGTTAAAAGAAATGCAATATTCATATATAATCTTCCATCCCCTTAAAGGTTAAATTTTATCACAACTTCATTTTACCACATATCTTGTCCTATTTGTTGTTCTTTAGATATATTTAATAAATTCTTAATTAATGTTTATCTTTCAATCTATTTTCATATCTAGAGTACTCTATTTCATCAATAAATGATAAAACCTCTTGATATATTATTTTCCCATCTAGACTACGTTTAACTATTAATTCATTTAATATTTTATTATTACATTTATTGCATATACCAATGCTTACGAACCTCCATCCCATTAATTTAAATGGATATTCACACTCTATTTTTTTATTACATCTAGGACATAATTGTTTTACCTTATCATAATCAATTTCGTGAGTGCTTAAAGCATCTACCTCTAAAGCTGGCATTTCATATATGTTGTTAACTATATATTTTTTTATAGCCCTTGTGTTATATAAATGCTTAAATACGTTAAATTCATAAACTGCATCGTTTAAAGCATCATGTAACTTATCACCCTCAAATTTTATTTTTAAATACTTTAAAGCATTGCTTAGACTTAATGATTTTTTAAACCCTAAAATTTTTGTAGTGTATTCTTGTAAATCTAAATATTGGTCAATCCATGATATATCTCTATAATTATAATGATTTGCATTTCTAATTATTTCAACTATATCATCCTTTGCCCAAGAGCATATTATATCCCCTTCATCTACCATTTCCTTTAACTTTTCAATACCTTCTATAAATGATAATCCATTTTTTAAGTTTTCCTCTTTTATTCCCGTGATATCTAAAATATTAGGATTTAATACTGGTATAACTGATGGTTTTATATATACCTTCATTCTATCAATAGGTTGCATATATTTATCAACCTTTATAGCCCCAATTTCTATTATTTCGTTCACTAAATCTAATTCTTTTAAATTTGGAATTTTATTATATATGTCAGGAAAACACTTATGTATTCCGCTTAAATTATTAAATTCCAAATCGATTATGATAAAAGCCAAACCTTCCCCCCCTAACTTATCTCAATACCCGCTAACTTCATCAAGTGTTTTGCATTATGAGTTTTACTTATTCCATTTCTCAATTTATAGTCAAACTTTATCTTATTATCTTCATAATACTCCTGAAAATTAAAGTTAATTAACCATTTTCTTGTATCTTCTAATTCACATAATTCTAAATCATGAGTTGAAACTAATCCAACAGCTCCACTTTTAACTAACTGATCTATCAAAATCTTAGCTCCATCATGTCTATCACTTGAGTTAGTCCCTTTAAATATTTCATCTAATAGGAAAAATACATCTTCTCCTCTTTTCCCTGCATCAATTAATAATTTAACTCTTAATATTTCTGCATAAAAAGATGATATACTTTCCTCTAAATTATCTTCAGTTCTCATACAAGTGTATATATTATAAATTCCACATTTAAAATTCTCACTAAATGTAGGTAATCCTAAATATGATAAAACCATATTAAATCCAATAGTTCTTAAAAATGTACTCTTACCTGACATATTAGATCCTGTAATTAATGCAACTCTTTTTTCATTATTTAAACTAAAATTATTTACTACTGCCTTTTTACCTAACATTGGGTGCCCTACTGATTTTGCTACTATTACTTTTTCAGCAGATATTGTAGGATAAGTCCATTCTGGATTTTCAAATGCCAAGTTAGATAAACTAACTAATGCCTCTACTTCTCCCATTATATTTAACCAATTTTCAAGCTGTTTCCCATTTTTCTCTTTCCACTCTTCTAAATTGTTTAAAATGAATATATCTGAAAGAAATAACACATTTATTATTAAATAATATGCATTACTTACACTATCTCCCATCCAACTTATCATATTTTTAAGCTTTTTCATTTCCTTTTTACAATCTAAATCATTACTTTGCAGTTGTCTCTTTAATTCTCTAAGCTTATAGCTTTTAAATTGTTCATCTTGTATAAGAGATAACAAATTACTATATTGATTTACTTTAGATTTATTTCTTATGAACATATTAATTACATGACTTAAATTTCTTGTTAGTAATTTTACTACTAAGTAATTTATTGCAAAGACCAATAGCAAATACGTAGCAGGCATTTTATTAGTTATTGCAAGAATTATAAAAATAGTAGTACTTGCTATAAATATATAAGGAATATACTTTATAGTTAATCTACTTGCTTTTTCTTCCTTTGCCCAGTTTAATAACTCTTCAATATTACTATTTTTGTTCTTTTTCAATTCATAAGAATCTACAAATAATTTAGTTGCAAACTCTCTCTTTTGACTTAACTCTTGTACAGCTTGTTGTTCCTTCTCTATAATAAGTCTATTTAAACTATAATTCATATTAAGCTTATCTGCTAAAGCTTTTCTACCAAATAAAGTATTGGTAGTATTTATCCATTGAAATAAAGAGTTTTTCCCAAATACATCTAAATCTTTAGAAAATCTGTGCTCTTTGTTTATATATTCTTCCCCCAAGTCCTCAAACGATTTCCATTCTCCATTTATTCTTTTTAATCCATTTTCATTATATTCTAAAAGAATAGTTAACTTTTTCTTTTCATTTAACTTATTATTATGAAAAAATGCTATAACTAAAAATACAAGTAATGATACTAAGAATGATCCAACCATTCCTATTATATTATTACTTTTATATAAGAAATATAATGAACCTATACAAATTACTACTATAGCCAATCTAAGTGATGAATATATTACTAATGTCTTTTCTAGTTTATCTAAAATCTCTTTATTTTCTTCAATTTTACTTTTATAAAAATCATATGGATTTGACATTTTTACTACCTCTCTTAATTCTCTATACTATAATTTTAGACTAAATTTCCTTTTTAATCCACAAAAAAATAAAGTGGACTCCACTTTATTTTTTCTACTCTGAATAAATTACTCTTATCTTTAAAATTATTGTCATCTTGGAAGTTTATAATAGTAATAAATAATAATATAGCTACCATAACAATTATTAATATTTTTTTCATAAAACATTTCTCCATTTTTACTATATTATTCTTTATTATTTCCAATTTTATAAAGAAATATAATTATGATTTATACATTTTTCCTTCAAATATGATCGCTCTCTATTTTGACAAGTAAAAATTAA
>NZ_JACOOO010000007.1:0-44348 GCF_014287825.1 Clostridium hominis | reverse complement strand
ATTTCAGCATCATCAATACTCTTATCTGCCTTTAGGTATTTATTAATAATTTTTATATTTTCTTCTGCTGATAATAATACGTCTTCTTTAACTTCCTTAGCTTTTGAATGCACATGATTTATCTCATCTCTACTTTGAGAATGTGCAATTATTACTTTACCTGATTTATTTAGAAGCTTTGATAAATGATTAAACAACTTTTCTTTATCTCCAAAATGAGGATATGCAGAATATATAAATATATAGTCAAAATTTTCTCCATCAAAATCCATAATATCAGTTACAACAAACTTTACATTTCGGTCTTTATATTTACTTTTCGCAACTTCTATCATATTTTCTGAAATATCTACTGCAACTATCTCTTTAGGTGATTTTTCTAATAAATAACTTATTAATATACCTGTTCCTGTGCCTATATCAAGTATCTTTGCATCTTCTTTTACATTAGACAAATCAATTATCTTCCTTATTTTATCATCATCATGATGGCACATACTATCCCACTTATATGCCAAATCATTAAAAAACTCTCTATTATTCATTTACAAGTACATTTCCTTTCTTTACCTTCTCTATAACTTTAACTAATATTGGTATTAATATTAACTGTATAATCATTCCCCATACACCTTTTACAAAAGTCCCAGTTATAAAGGCACTTAGTATAAAGCCACTTCCACCAACTGTTAGTAATATATAATTAGCAATTCCCGAAACTACTCTTCCTAAAATCATAGCGATTATTAGTGACATGAATATGTTGTACTTCTTTCCTTTATAAAGTACTCCTGTAATAAATCCATATGTCGCAAGTTCAAAAACCATCGCTACTCCTGTTGGAAAAATTGGAGGCATTCCTAAAATAGCTGAATTAACCAGTGGTGATAATACACCTACTAGCAATCCATATTTTCCCCCTAAGATTAAACCACATAAAATCACTGGAATATGCATTGGCAAAAACACTTGACCTGGTAGACCAGTTACGTGAAAGATATAAGGAATAACAATACCGATAGCTAAAAAAAGTGATGCCCATACTAAGCCTTTTGTTTTTTCGTTCATTTTAATTACCCCCATTTAATTATAAAAATAAAAGGTATAGCAATAAAAGCTATACCTTCGTGATATACATAAATAAATTCCTATTTGTTTTTTATTTTTCACTCGTCTTCGTGACACTTTTATAATATCATCAAAACTGAAATTTGTCAATAATTGGATTGCTAAATTTTCGGTTTATAGTTCTATATCCTGTCTAGTATCTATATCCCTTAACTCTTCTTCATCTTCAATCTGAATTACCTTTAGGTCATCTATATGTTTTTTCAATACATACTTTCCACCAACATCATCCTTTAAACTTAATAGGTCATTCAAATACCTACTACTAAAGATATTTGGATTTCCTAATCTATCTTTATAGCCTACAGAACATATCCCTTTATTACAACTATTAAATTCTTCTATTAATTTATTTATACTTTTTACTTTAATAAAAGGCTGATCACAGACCATAAACATATATCCATCAGCACTTTTATCTCTATTTATCCCTAAAATAATAGAATTAGATATACCTAAATCACTATCTTGATTTAATACGACATCAAAACCTAAATTTATAGACTTTGACTTTATTTCATCGTATTTAGTCACTACAATAACTTTATTTAAACCTTTTATACTTTTTATCTTATCTAATGTATGCATATATAGTGGTTTATTATTGAAATTAGTTAACAGTTTATTCCCATTAAACCTCTTACTATTTCCTGAAGCTAATAAAATTAAATTAATCCTCATTCTCCATCATTCCCATTGCTATTTTTTCAGCAGTAATAGGAAGTGTTCTTATATTTACTTTAGTAGCATTATAAACAGCATGTGCCAATGCTGGAGATGGTGTGTTTATAACAATCTCTCCAATTGATTTTGCCCCAAAAGGTCCACTTGGCTCATAGCTACTTTCAAATTCTACTCTTATATTTCCTACATCAAGTCTTGATGGAATTTTATATTGCATAAATGAATCATTTCTCATTCTTCCTTTAAAATCATAAGATATATCTTCATATAATGCCATACCTATTCCTTGAACTATTCCACCTTCTGCTTGTATCTTAGCTAAATTTGGATTTATCATAGTCCCACAATCAACTACTGCTACATAATCTATTATATCAAGTTTTCCAGTTGATTTGTCAATTTCTACTTCAACTGCTCCAACCATAAATGGCGGTGGTGATGTCTTTGAATAATGAGACTCACTAGCACTAATTGTTTTACTTCCCCCAACTAAACATCTATTAGCTAAATCCACTAGAGATATTTCCTTATCATCTTGGTACGAATGAATTGATTTTCCATCAAACTCTAAGTTTTCTATTGGACACTCAAGAATTTTAGCTGATTCTTCTAACATCCTAGCCTTTAATGTTTCACAAGTCTTAATAACTGCTCCACCAGTTACATATGTAGTACTTGAAGCATAAGACCCTGTATCATATGGACTTTGGTCTGTATCAACACCATGAACTACTATATTTTCAACTTCACAATTTAAGCAATCTGCTGCTATTTGAGCTAAGATAGTATCACAGCCTGTCCCCATATCAGCTGCCCCAATCATCAATGTGTAGAAGCCATCATCATTAAGCTTAATTTCTACAGCAGCAGTATCCACACTAGAAATACCTGACCCTTGCATCGCCATAGCTACACCAACTGATCTTATCTTTCCATTTCCCATATCTCTTGCTGGATATTTATTATCCCAATCAATCATATTTTTAGCTTTTTCTAAGCATCTATCTAATGCGCAGCTGTTGGCAACTTCTCCATAGTAAGCAGGCATTACATCCCCTTCTCTAACCATATTAAGTTCTCTCAATTTGATAGGATCCATATTTAGTTTTGCTGCTAATTCATTTACAGCAGATTCTAATGCAAAAATACCTTGAGTAGCTCCATACCCTCTATAAGCTCCAGCTCCCATAGTATTTGTATATACTACATCATAATTAAACTTATAAGCTCTAGGAGTACTGTATAAAGGCATTGATTTATGAGCACTTAATCCTACTGTTGTTGGTCCATGTTCTCCATAAGCTCCTGCATTAGATAAAGTATTAATCTCTATTGCTTTGATTATCCCATCTTTATTCGCACCTAAACGTACACGTATCTCCATTTCATGTCTTGGACTTCCATTTGTCATACTTTCCTTACGACTAAATATAAGCATTGCTGGTTTACCAGTTTTCATAGTTACTATTGCTGGATAAACTTCACTTACAGCACTTTGCTTTGCTCCAAATCCTCCACCAATCCTTGGCTTTACAACTCTAACTTTAGATTTAGGTATTTCCAGTGCATTAGCAATTATACGTCTTACATGAAATGGAACTTGAGTTGCAGAAGTTATATTTAATCTTCCATAAATATCAAGCTCTGTAAAAGTTCTAAAAGTCTCCATCATAGCTTGATTATTAGCTTTTGTATGATAAGTTTCTTCTATTATAACGTCACAACTTTTAAGTTCTTCCTCTAAATTCCCATGTTCAAATCCACCTGTTGAGCAAAGATTTCTCTTATTATCTGCTCCTACATCACATAAAGCTTTAAAATCTTCTTCAGGATGCACTAATATATTGCTATCTTTAGCAGTTCTAAAATCTAAAACAGCTTCTAAAACCTCATATTTAACTTTAATAAGTTTCATAGCCTTATTTACAGCTTTCTCACTTTCCCCTGCTACTATAGCAACTGGGTCCCCTACACATCTTAACCTTCTATCTAATATTAATCTATCATATGGACTAGGTTCAGGATAAGATTGACCTGCTGTAGTAAATCTAGATCCAGGCATATCTTCATAGGTTAAAACGCACTCAATCCCTGGAACCTTCATAGCTACTGTAGTATCTATACTTTCTATTAAAGCATGAGCATGTGGGCTTCTAAGTAATTTAACAACTAGACAATTCTTTGGTGCTAAGTCTTCTGTATATACTGGTTTTCCTGTTAATAGTGACATAGAGTCGCTTTTTCTTATGCTTTTATTTACATATTTCATCTTTACTACTCCTTAGTTAATCCTAAATAGTTTTTTATCGCTCTTAATTGCCCCATATACCCTGTACAACGGCATAGGTTTCCTGATAAATACATTTTTATCTCTTCATCACTTGGATTTCTTAATTCTTTCTTCATAGCTAAAACATTCATTACAAACCCTGGACTACAAAAGCCACATTGTTCTGCTCCTTGATTTGCCATAAACTGTGCAAATTCTTTTGCCTCTTCTTCTAATCCTTCAATTGTAGTAACTTTTAAACCATTAGCTCTCATAGCAAGAGTTGAACATGAAAGTACAGGTTTTCCCTCTAAATGAACTGTACATAATCCACAGTTTGCTGTATCGCATCCTCTTTTTACACTTAAGAATCCTTTACTTCTAACAAAATCTATTAATAATGTATCTGGTTCAATATCATCCTCAAAAACTTTATTATTTATCCAAACCTTAATTTTCATATGAACCTCCAATTATTCCTTCTATTCCTCTATTTATCAACGCCTTAGCAAGAAGTAATCTATACTCCTTACTTCCCCTCATATTACTTTCAAATTTAACTTCTTCAATTACCTTATTTATTACTTTTTCTATTTCATCCTTTGTAGGTATCTCACTTAGTAGTTTACTTACTCCTATAACTTTCATTGCTTTCTGAGGTCTAGCCCCTAAAACAATATTCCACTCATTATCCAGCTTAGATACTGCACAAGCTAAAGTAGGTATATCAGTTGCACTATTTCTATGAGTTAAGTATCTAACTTTTCTATTATCTTTTCTAATTAACACTCTTACTAGTATGTCATTATCATAAGGCATGTCCTTATATTCTTCTAAAGGAATTATTCCCCCTTTATATAATTCTACATATGTATCTAATGCTAACAGTACTGTTAATATATCAGAAAATCCAAATCTCGAATAAATGCTTCCACCAATAGTTGCACAATTTCTAAATTGAACACCTACAATGTACTTTAAACTTTCCTTTATAGCTTCATCAAAATATCTATTAAGCTTATTGCTTACTTCCATATCTCTTAAAGTACACATACATCCAATTTTAATAAACTCATCATCTTCTTCTATTTTATTTAATCCTAAGCCTGACAAATCTATAGCATTTTGAATATTTCTTTCACCCATTTTAAGCCAAGCTGTGCCGCCTAAGATTACATTATTTTTCTTCTGATTTAGTTCATAAGCTTCTTCTAAACTTTGAACTACTACATAGTTTTTAATAGTAAACAATTCACAATTCCTCCCAAACTCGTATCTTAAATTTTTCTCATAGGATTCTTTACATAAGAAATTTGCATATCTCCTAGAAATATGCAAATTCTAACAATATATATTCTACATTGTTTTTATTACAAAAAACAACATTTTTTTCTAATTATTAATTACAACTTCATTTTCTTTTTTATCTTTAGGTAAAATTAAATTTAAAACAGTAGCAATAACAAATGTCATTATTATTCCATTTTGTGCAAATATATTTCCAACCCAACTTGGTAATTCTGCTAATGCTTCTGGAACATTTCCAAGTCCAACACCGATTCCTATAGCAAGTGCTACTATTAAGCCATTTCTACCATCTAAGTTTTCTCTAAATAATGATTGAAGACCACTTACAAAGATCATTGCAAACATTATAACAGCTGCTCCCCCAAGAACTGATTGAGGCATTACTGATAAAACTGCACTTAATTTTGGGAAAAATCCAGCTAAAATTAAGAATACTGCACCTGTCATAATCACAAATTTATTAACTACTTTAGTAACTGCAACTAGTCCAACATTTTGGCTAAAAGAAGTATTTGGTGCTACACTAAATAATGCCGCTATAAAGCTTGCAACCCCATCAGCTATTACTCCACCTGATAATTCTTTATCTGTTGCCTCTCTTCCAAGTCCTCCAACAGCTATAGCTGAAACATCTCCTATAGTTTCAACTGTTGTTGCTATGTACATAATTGCCATTGATATAATTGCATCTAATCTAAATTCAAATCCCATAATAAATGGTCTTGGTAAACTAAACCATGCTGCTTCTTTAACTTGTGTAAAATCAACCATTCCCATGAATATAGCTACTAAATACCCAACGATTATTCCTATTAATATAGCAGAAGTCTTCATAAAGCCTTTTGTATAATTTTGAATTATAATAATTACTAACATTACTATAGTTCCAACTAATAAATGCTTAGGTGCTCCGAATTCTGGAGAACCTGCTCCGCCAGCAAAGTATTTAATTCCAACTGGAAGTAAAGAAAGTCCAATAGAAATTACAACTAAACTTGTCACTATTGGTGGAAATAATTTTCTTAATGGTTTAATAAAGAATCCTAAAACTATTTCTAAAAGTGCTCCAACTAAAGATGCACCCATTATTGCTGCATATCCATAAGTTGCTCCAATAACTTTTTCTGTCCCTATAAATCCAGAACTTGTCCCCATAACAACTGGTAATCCTGAACCTACTTTAAACACAGGATATAATTGAATTAAAGTTGCAACCCCTGCAATAAACATAGAGTTTTGAATTAACATACTTTTTGTATTTCCATCTATATTTAATAATCCACAAACTATTATTAAAGGTGAAACATTCCCTAAAAACATAGCTAAAACATGTTGTATACCTAATGGTATTGCTTGTTTTAATGGCACCCTTCCATCTAATTCATAAACACTTCCATTTTTCATACAAATATCCCCCACTCACTGAACATTAAAATAATTATTTAATTTAATATTCGTATTTCCAAAAATATAGTAACATATTTTTTTATGTATGTATACACTTTTTTAGCATTTTTTTCATTTCTTTGTCACTTTTACGAAAAATACTGCATTTTTTTATAATTACATATGTGTTTTTAAGTTGTTTGGCGAATATTCTCCCTTGATTCCTTATAATATTCAACTTTATTATATAATTAACACTTAGTGAATAACAAAAAAGTTATTAAATCAACCTAAAAAGATTAATTTAATAACTTTACCAAATTTATATATATTCAAAAACAACCTTTACTTTTCCGCCACAAATCATTCCTAAAGTTGATGCATCAGAATTGGATAAGTTATAGATTTCCACATCAGAACTTCTATTTTTAATAAGTTCTAAGCTTTTCAAATAAACTGCATTTTCTACACTTCCTCCACCTACAGTACCTTTAAAACTTCTATCTTCCTTTATAAGCATTTTAGTTCCTACTCCT
The DNA here is from genome assembly GCF_014287825.1 of Clostridium hominis. Lineage (NCBI taxonomy): Bacteria > Bacillati > Bacillota > Clostridia > Eubacteriales > Clostridiaceae > Clostridium > Clostridium hominis. Next base: position 37,037 of record NZ_JACOOO010000007.1, on the reverse strand, counting down.
CTAGGTGAAGATCCTAATTTCTCTACTATTGTAGCTAGAACTTTACTTTGCTTATCTTCAATAAGCTCCCTTAAAATCTCTTCAGAAATCTCAGTTTTATTATTTATATTTTTTTCTTGTATAATTTCTGCTGCTATACTAACAGCTATTTCAGCAGGAGTTTGCCCACCAATATTTAATCCAATAGGTGTATGAACCTTATCAATTAACTCTTGAGTATAACCAGCTTCTAGCAATGCTGTAACTACAGTTGCAACCTTTGCCTTACTTCCTATCATTCCTACATATGCATAACCCTTATCTATAACAGACTCTAAACATATTCTATCATCCCTATGGCCTCTAGTTACTATAACAAAGTAAGAGTTTTTTCCAAAACATCTTTCTTTAAGTACTTCTTCAAAATTTCCACATATAACTTCATCTGCAAGATTGAATCTATCATAATTAGCAAATTCTTTTCTATCATCTATAACTGTTACGTTAAAATCCAAAAGCTTCCCAATATTACATAAAGGTAATGCTATATGTCCTCCCCCACAAATAACTAAATTTGCTTTACTTGCTAAATATTCTATAAATATCTCCTTATTATCATAAGTACTGTTATATGTGCCTTTATTCAAGGTTATATTGTTTAAAATCTCATTCCATAATTCTTTATAATTATCATCTTCTATTAAAATATTGTTATCTGCTTTTAACAACTTTTGTCCAGAAAGTTTTTTACCTTGATGCTCTCCTGAAACAATCGTTATCAAGTAGACTTCTTTACTTCTCTTTAATTCATTATATAGTTTGGTATAAAAGTCTCTTTTCATCTTTTCTCTCCCATTAAACATTTTTTATTTATTTTTTAAAAACAGTATTCCCTCTAAAACTCCACCACCAATAGATCTTGCTTTATCAGATATAGTAAAACAATGTTCCTTATCACATCTTGGGTCTATATCTCCACTTTTCATTCCTTTAAAAACTGTTATCCCCTCTTGTAACATACCTCTTACAATACCGCTTATACTTGCATAGACAGGCGTCTTATCTACATAAGCTACTACTTTTCCCTCTTCAACATAATCTCCAATTTTTGCAACTGGATATATTATTCCATCGCTTGTTGCTCTAATAATTCTTCCTACAGTATGGCCTCCTATATTTCCTGGAATTCCTGTGTTAGGTATAGCCTTTCCTTCTGTAATAACTTTCCCTAAATAATGTCCTCTTTTAGTTTCTATTACTAATTGGCAATCTACCCCCGCTTCAAAGCCTGGTCCTACAGCTATTACTATAGGTGCATCATTTATTGATGTCCCCGTATTTTTCTTAGCTATAATAGCATCCACAACTACATCAGGCTTGATCTCTTTTATGATATTCGCCTCCTTGTCCACTATTACAGAGATAATACCATTTGCTATATTTTCTTTTATCATTTCCACATTTGTAACTAATGCAGCTTTAATACCTTCTACTTCTACAGTTTTATCATAAACAGCTTGAGAAAAAGCCACTGTTCTTCTAACTGTAGTGGGCTCTTCTATTTCTGTCATGACAATATCAAAGCCACACCTTCTTAATCTATGTGCTACACCTGTAGCTAAATCTCCTGCACCTTTTATTAATACAAGCACTTTAAATTCCCCTCTCTATTTTAACGTCTAAATATGTGATGTCATTATAACTTTTATATTTTTACCGGCTAAAATTTTTTCAATTTTAGTTGCCCTTACTAATAACCCATCATTATCAACTTTATTAATAATTACTCTAAATTCCATAGTATCTACATCCACACCTTTCATAGTTCCATCTTTACTAGAAAGTATATGTGCAATATCCTCTTCCTCTACTATATCATCTTCAGGTTTTCTAATAATTTTTGAAACTATAGTAGATCTATGGCATGTCTCTTTTATCGTCTTTCCTAATGCATCTATACCACAAACGCCAACAACCATACTAGATATATTTAATATTACAGGCTCATGGCTAGCAGGAGCTTTTAATGGTAACATTTTTGCACCATCAGCTTCTATAAGTAAAAAATCACATATTTCTTTAAGTTCATTTACCTGCTCCATAGATACAGATGAAATTTTACCATTTTCAGCTTTTATCCCTACAGTTACAAAATTACTTTCTTCCAAAATTTTATTAATATCATATATATTATTGTTTAGAATAACTTTATTCTTAGGCATCTGCATATGGGTAGTAGTCGTTACTATAACCCTTTTACCTTTTCTCGTTAACTCATCTGCTAATTTATAAATGGATGTTGTCTTACCTCCACCTCCTACAAATGAGATAACATATTTTTTATTTAGATCTATTTCTAGTCCTTCATATAAATATTCTATAACTCTACTCTGATTCCCTTTATTTTCAATTATCTTCACCAGCTATCACCACACTTTAATTATTAATACTTACTATATACTTTTTACCAATATTTATTAAATGCTATATATTAAATATAAAATCACATAGTCTCTATTTCAAGTAATTATTATATCTATATAATAATTTTCTAATAATTCGCTCACTCTTTTCATCACTATTTCATATACTATACTAAATAAAACTTATGAAAAGTAAACTACCAATAGAATATTTACGCTCTGTAATGTACATAATTATAATTATCAAAACATATAGGAGAGTATTTATGAGAATTCCAAATCATATAGGCATAATTCCAGATGGAAATAGACGTTGGGCTGAATCAAAAGGCTTTTCAAAAGAAAAAGGATACTCGCTAGGAGGTATTACCCCTGGTTTATTGCTATTTAAACTTTGCCAAAAGGCTGGGATAAAAGAAATTACATACTATGGTTTTACTACCGATAATACCAAACGTCCATCTATTCAAAAAGAAGCTTTTGTTAAGGCTTGTATAGATGCAGTTAAAATATTATCTAAAGAAGATGCAGAACTATTAGTCGTAGGAAATACAGAATCAAAATCTTTTCCTAAAGATTTAATACCTTATACTACTAGAAGAGTATTTGGAAAAGGAGGAATAAAAGTTAACTTTTTAGTTAATTATGGTTGGGAATGGGATTTATATAATTTAAAATCCTCCTCTAATAAAACTAAGAGTATAATACCAACTATTCACTCTAACGAAATCTCTAGAATAGACTTAATTATACGTTGGGGCGGAAGAAGAAGATTAAGCGGTTTCTTGCCTGTTCAATCTGTATATTCAGACTTTTATATAGTTAATGATTTTTGGCCTGACTTTAAACCAGAGCATTTTTATGATGCATTAAATTGGTACAATGATCAAGATATTACTTTAGGTGGTTAATATCCAGAAGGAGTTATTTCTATGAAAAAAGTATTTATTATCGGTGCTGGTATTGGAGGTTTATCAATCGCAGCGCGATTATTACAATATGGATTTAAAGTTGAAATCTTCGAAAAAAATAATACTATTGGTGGTAAAACTAATTTTATTCAATATAAAAATTTTAAATTTGATTTAACAGCTTCCATAATGATGTTTCCTCAAAACTATATAGATCTTTTTCTATTTTGTAGAGAAGATTATAGAAACTACTTTACACCAATACCTATAAATAACCTATATAATGTTTTTTATTCTGATAATAGCATATATACCTTTAATGCACACCTTCCTACTTTAAATAAAACTATATCAGAAATAACAGAAGGCAATATAAAAGATAACTATGGTTATTTCGAATTTCTATCAAATAACTATAAAAAGTATCTATGGGCTGAAGATTCTATTTTAAATAAAAGCTTTTTAAAAACATCTAATTTATTAACTTCTTTGACATTGCCTAAAGTAATAAATTTAAATGCATTTGCTTCAAGCTATGATGATGCAAAAAAGTATATAAAAAATAAAAAATTATTAGATTATTTAATGTTTCAGACTATGTACGTAGGTATTTCTCCCTACACCTCATCTTCAATATATAATATAATACCAACAGTCACACAATATTATGGATTGTATCATATAAAAGGTGGGATGTATTCTTATATTGCAGCCTTAGAAAAGCTTGTAATAAAGAAAGGTGGTATTATACACAAATCTTCACCTGTGCATAAAATATTATTCAAGAATAATAAAGCTAACGGAATAGTAGTTAACGGTCAAAATCACTACAGTGATGTAGTAGTATGTAGTAGTGATTATTCTTATACTATTAAAAGTCTTATTAAAGATTCTAATGTAAAAGACTTAATTAAACCAATTAACAATTTAGAGTATTCATGTTCAACTTTCATATTATATTTAGGATTAGATAAAAAATACCCTAATCTTAATTTGCATAATATATACATTAATAATGAACTTAAAGAAAATCTAAAACTTACTTTTGACGGATTTCTTCCTAATGATATATCAATGTATATCTATTGTCCTAGCTCACTTGATGATACTATGTGTCCCAAAAACTGCGAAGCAATCAATGTTATGGTAAGAGTTCCAAACACATTAAGTAATAATGTAAATTGGACTTCTGAAACTATTTACTATTTCACTAAAAAAACCTTAAAAACTCTAAGTTCACTGAGAGGACTGAAAGATATTTTAGAGCATATAGTTTATATAAATCATTTAACACCTTTAGATTTTAAAAATAAATTTAACACCTATGGTGGTTGTGCTTTCGGTTTAAGCCATACTTTAAAACAAAGTGTAATTTTTAGACCTCAATGTCAAATTCCTAAGATTAAAAATTTATTTTTTACTGGTGCATCTATCCATCCTGGTAATGGAGTTGCTATGGTATTAAAATCCTCAAAAATTTGTGCCTCTAAAATAAATAAAATGTATATGCACAACACTTAATAAGTTAGTGCATATACATTTCAACTCTTTACTATAATAATTATCATTCTTTTCACTTCCTAGAAAATAGTACTTATGTAGCTGAAAATAATAATTTGGTAAAATATTATGCGAAAATTTAAAAATTAAATATATACACTACTAACTATTTTCAAATCAAAAATCAATTCTAAATAATAGCTAATAAAAAAAAATTAGGGTCTATAGAAATTAATTTTCTCTAGACCCTAACAAACTTACTATATGATATTATAAATTAAAGGAATCTTATTAATTCTAATTAACCTCTAAATTATGCATTTTGCAGGTATTCATCTATAGCTATTGCTGCTTTTTTACCTGCACCCATAGCTAAAATTACTGTAGCTGCACCAGTTACGGCATCTCCACCAGCGTAAACACCTTCTTTAGATGTTAATCCAGTTTCCTCATCAGCAACTATACATTTCCACTTATTTATCTCTAATCCTTCTGTTGTTGATGATATTAAAGGATTAGGAGACGTCCCAAGGGACATAATTACAGTATCTACGTCTAAGATAAATTCAGATCCTTCTACAACTACAGGTCTTCTTCTTCCTGACGTATCTGGTTCACCTAACTCCATTTTTACACATTTCATTCCTTTAACCCATCCATTTTCATCTTCTAATATCTCCATTGGATTAGTTAAAACATCAAATATTACGCCTTCTTCCTTCGCATGATGAACCTCTTCTAATCTTGCTGGAAGCTCAGCTTCACTTCTTCTATATACAATATGAGTTTCTGCGCCTAATCTTAATGCCGTTCTAGCAGCATCCATAGCAACATTACCTCCACCTACTACAGCAACTTTTTTCCCTACTTTAACAGGTGTTTGATACTCATCTTTGTAAGCTTTCATCAAGTTTACTCTTGTTAAAAATTCATTTGCTGCAAATACTCCATTTGCATTTTCCCCTGGTATTCCCATAAACTTAGGAAGTCCTGCGCCTGATCCAATAAATACTGCATCAAATTTTTCTTCTTCCATAAGTTCATCTATTGTAACAGTTCTACCTATAACTACGTCTGTTTCTATCTTTACTCCAAGCTTTTTGATATTTTCAATTTCTGACTTTACTACTTCCTCTTTAGGTAGTCTAAACTCTGGAATTCCATAAACCAAAACCCCACCTGGTTCATGTAAAGCTTCAAATACTGTTACATCATACCCTTTTTTAGCTAAATCGCCAGCACAAGTTAATCCAGCAGGACCACTTCCTATTACAGCAACTTTTTTACCTTTTTCTTCTTCTTTATTAGTTAAATCTACATCATTGGCTCTAGACCAATCTGCTGTAAACTTTTCTAATTTACCTATAGCAACAGGTTCCCCTTTAATCCCTAACACACATTTACCCTCACATTGTGTTTCTTGAGGGCATACTCTTCCACAAACAGCAGGTAAAGCACTATATTTTGCTATATCTTTTGCAGCTGCTTCAAAATTTCCATTCTTTACTTCTGCAATAAATCCAGGTATATCAATAGAAACTGGACACCCTTCTACACATTTAGGATTCTTACAGCCTAAACATCTATTGGCTTCTTTTATAGCTCTTTCTTGATCATATCCTAAACATACTTCTTCAAAATTCTTTGCTCTTAATTTAGGTTCTTGCTCTGTTACAGGAGTTCTTTTCATTCTATCTTGCATACTCATTACTTATCACCTCCGCAACCACAGCCAACACGATGATGTGTATCGCCTTCTTCTACCTTTAAAATAGCTCTTCCTTCTTCTGTCTTATACATTGTTTGTCTTCTCATTGATTCATCAAAATTAACTAAATGTCCATCAAACTCTGGTCCGTCAACACATGCAAATTTAACTTCATTTCCTACTGTTACTCTACAAGCCCCACACATTCCTGTTCCATCTACCATAATTGGATTTAAACTTACAGTGGTTGGTATGTGTAATTCTTTAGTTAATATAGACATAAATTTCATCATTATCATAGGCCCAATAACTACTGCATGATCATATTTCTTTCCTTTATTATTAACTAAATCTAAAAGGCAATCAGTAACTCTTCCATTAAATCCATATGAACCATCATCAGTAGAAACATAAAGGTTACCTGCTACTTTTCTCATTTCATCTTCTAATATTAGAAGTTCTTTATTTCTTGATCCTATTATCACATCAACTTCAATTCCATTTTCGTGGAACCATTTAACTTGCGGATAAACTGGAGCTGCCCCAACTCCACCAGCTACAAAGATAAACTTTTTATTTCTTAATTCATTAATATCTTCATGAATAAATTCACTTGGCATCCCTAATGGTCCTACAAAATCTTGAACATATTCACCAACTTCAAATTCTGATAATTCTCTAGTTCCAACTCCAACAGTTTGATAAACTATTGTTACAGTTCCCTTCTCTGAATCATAATCTGCAATTGTCAAAGGAATTCTTTCTCCCTTTTCATCTGTTTTAACAATTACAAACTGCCCTGGTTTTGCTGATTTAGCAACTCTTTTTGCTTCTATATCCATTAAATAAATATTATCTGTTAGAAGCCTTTTATCCACAATTTTAAACATTTCATCGTCTCCTTAATTTTTAGAACTCAACTTTATTTCCATAATAAGTACATTCAAATAATTTTGCCATCGTATTAGCATCTATTTCTCTTGGATTTGATCCTGTACAAGCATCAGCTACAGCATTTTTAGAAATGAAATCTAAATTAGCTTTGAAGTCATCTTCTGCAACTCCATATTCTTTCATTGAATGAGGTATATTTAAATCATTATTAAACTTATTAATTCTTTCTATTAATGCATCTGTTAATTCAGCATCAGTAGAACCTTCTAATCCAATTGATTTTGCTATATCAGCATATCTATCTTCACAAGCTGTTCTATTGTATTGAATTACATATGGTAAGAAAATAGCATTGGCGCATCCATGTGGTATATGGAATACAGCCCCAACCTTATGTGCCATTGAGTGAACAATTCCTAATAATGCATTTGAAAATGACATACCAGCTAAACATTGAGCTTCATGCATTAAGTTTCTTGCTTCTTCGTTTCCAGCATAGGAATTAACTAAATTTTCTTCTACCATTTGAATAGCTTTTATTGCTAATGGATCTGAAAAGTTTGATCTTAATGATGCAGTATAAGCTTCAATTGCATGAGTTAATGCATCCATTCCAGTATGAGCTACAAGTTTCGCAGGCATTGTTTGTGCTAAATCTGGATCAACTATAGCTATATCTGGAGTTATGTTAAAATCAGCTAGAGGATATTTAATCTTAGCTTTATAATCTGTTATAACTGAGAAAGCAGTTACTTCTGTAGCTGTTCCTGATGTTGATGGTATTGCTATAAATTTAGCTTTTTGTCTTAGCTCTGGTAATCCAAATGGAACTACAGCTTGTTCAAATGTAAATTCTGGGTATTCATAGAATATCCACATAGCTTTAGCAGCATCTATTGGAGAACCTCCCCCCATTGCAACTATCCAATCTGGCTCGAACTCTCTCATTACTTCTGCACCCTTCATTACAGTTTCAACTGATGGGTCCGGTTCAACACCTTCAAATATTCTTACTTCCATTCCTGCTTCTTTTAAATAATTTTCTACTCTATCTAGGAACCCGAATCTTTTCATTGATCCGCCACCTACAACTACTATTGCTTTCTTACCCTTAATTGTTTTTAATGTTTCTAAAGATCCTTTTCCATGATATAAATCTCTTGGTAATGTAAATCTTGCCATTTTTATCCCTCCATAAATCAAAAAAATCATTTCTCAATTATTTATTTAGCAATTACTATGCCAAACCTACAACCCCTTATTATTCGTTATTTTTTTAACCATCTTTTATTTCTTAAGTAATTCTAAGTGTTCATTTTCTTCGCACTTTCTTATTTTTGCTGTTATATTTTTGAACACTGTTCACTTTTAGCACACTTCTATTTGATATTTTTTTATCTTATTGTACAAAGTATTTCTACTAATCCCTAAAGCATTAGCTGATTTATATATATTGTTTTTGTATTTTCTTAGAACTTTAATAATATGTTTTTTTTCAATATATTCTAAAGTTATTTCATCATTTTGGATCTCTTCTGCTTCCTTTACAGAATTATCATAACTTTTTTCTTTATCTACGTCTAATGAAAAAGACATATATCCATCTAGATTAACTATATTCTCAATAACATTCTCCAACTCTCTTATATTACCTGGCCAACTATAATTAATAAGGTCATTATATAGTTTTGTGCTAACTTCTGGGACAGTTTTATTAAGTTTAAATGACTTCATCCTTAAAAAATAATTAATAAGTTCTTTTATGTCACCATTTCTTTCTCTAAGTGCTGGCAAATTTATAGGAATAACACAAAGCCTATAATATAGATCTTCTCTAAATTTCCCCAATTCAATTTCTTTTTTTAGATTCTTATTAGTTGCTGCTATTATTCTAACATCAACACTAATCTCTTCTGTGCTGCCCAATCTAGTAATTTTACCTTCTTGTATTACTCTAAGTAAATTAACCTGATGTTCTAGTGGCATTTCTCCAATTTCATCTAAAAATAAAGTACCTCCATTAGCCATTTCAATTTTCCCTATCTTTCCACCCTTTTTCCCACCTGTAAAAGTACCATCTTCATAACCAAAAAGCTCGCTTTCAATTAAATTTGATGGAATAGCGCCACAATTAATAGCTATAAATTTATTATTTTTTCTAACACTATAATTATGTATTGATTGAGCTAAAACCTCTTTACCTGTACCACTTTCTCCTTGAATCAATATTGTTGAAGGACTATTAGCTACTATCTTACAATTAGTTATTACATTATTCATAATGGAGCTTGATCCTATTATATCCTCAAAATCATAACGAGCAATACCTTTTGCATACGGTTCTTTCTCATCCTTTAATGTAATAACTAAACCTATTAATCTTTTACCATTTCTAACACCTTTAATACTTAATAATGTCTTAAAATTACTATTTTCACTTGTCTTTACTTCTCTAGTTATAGATTTCTCATCTTTTTCTAAAACTTCATAAATTTTAAACCAATCAGGCAAAATAAAATCAATATCTCTATCAATAATATCTATTTTATTGCCCTCTAATATCTTGGCTCCATGTTCATTTATATTTTTTATTTTTCCTTTTGAGTCAACTATAATTACACCTTTATCAACATTTTTAATTATACTATCCATATAATTATAGGCCTCTTGAAGTATTTCTTGAGATTTAACATTATGTATTTCATTTTCTATAGCTTTAACCCCAAAAATAACTAATCCTAATGTATGAGGATGCTTTTTATCCCATTTCCCTGTTAAATTTAATGTTCCAATTATATCGCCTTTTATATTATGTATAGGAGCTGCTGAACATGTTAATCCTTTAAATATATCTACATAATGTTCATCTGCTGTAACTTGAACTGGTCTATCTTCAGCAAGAGCTACTCCCATAGCATTAGTACCTATATTTTTTTCATCTACAAATACACCTATATCTAAATTAAGCCTTGCAAATTCATGCACTACTCTTTCTTCACCTTTTATATCTAATATACAACCATTCCTATCAGTTAATATTAATATAAAATCATTATCTTCTATAGTTTCACATACCATATTTATATATGGCATAGATATAGTTATAAGTTCTTTATTCTTCTCTAATAATGTATAGACTTCATTTGCTTTTAATTTCTTTTTAGAGTTATTAGTCTTAGTTTGTACTCCAAATTCCTTTGATCTTTCATGAGATTTTTCTATCAAATTCCCTTTATCCACTCATTTCATCCCCTACCAAATAAATTGTTTTTGTAAAACAGATAAATTTTAATCCCCATATATATTTATATTATACATTTTTTACAAGTTACTCTCCAGTGATTTATTATATTTTTCTCTTAATATTTGCATATCTGTTCCATTGAAGCTAATACTAAATTTATTAGGAGGTGTTATTGTGAGTGATGAAATAATATGCTTATGCAAAGGTATCCCAGAAGATACTATAATAGAAGCTATAAAAAATGGAGCAGATACAGTTGAAAAGGTAAAAGAAACTACTGGAGCTACAACAGGTTACTGCCATGGTTCTAGATGCAAAGGCAAGATTGAAGAACTTATAGCTAAATATAAATAAAACAAAGGATCTAAAGCTTATATTCCTATGCTTTAGATCCTTTGTTTAATCTATAAATGTTACTACTTCATCTAACGGTTTACGTGGTGGTGCTTTAGGAGTTTCATCTTCGGGAACACCTAAGGATATCATAGACATTAACTCATATCCTTCTTTATTAAAATCAATGAGTTCTTCAATCTCTCTTTTAGAATGAGCTGGTCCTGTCATATAACAAGTTCCGTATCCCATTGCAGTTGCCGCAAGAAGAAAGTTTTCTACTGCCGCACCTATCCCTTGAACTTCAGAATGTGTCGATTTCAATATATCAATTATTTCTTTATTAGCATTATTAGCTTTTAAAATCTCTTCCTCTATCATCTTATAAGCCTTTGAATATACTACTACTACAACTGGTGCATCCTTAAAACAAATATAATATGGCAGTGTACTCATCATAAGCTTTCTTTGCTTTTCATCTTTAGCTATTTCCGCTAGATAAGTATGCGTTTTAGTAACTATTTCGGCCATCTTATTTATAACTTCCCTATTCTGAATAACTACAAAGTGCCATGTTTGCTGATTTTTAGGTGAGGGTGCTTGCGTTGCAGCTTCTAATAATTTAATTATATCTTCTTTAGGTATTTTAGTATCTTTAAACTTCCGTATACTTTTTCTATCATAAATAAACTCTAAATTACTCATCTATTTTCCTTTCGTATCAATATTATTTATATATTGATATCTTTAAATTTTTATTTTTCTCTCAAAAGCTATTCTTAGACTTTTATCTTCAAGATATATCACTCCACAATATTCAAATCCATTATTTAAAAGAAATTTTTGCATTGAATTATTATCTTTATGAGTATCTATCTTAATACTTTCTATCCCTTTAGCTTTACAAATTTCTATTGCATTATTTATTATTTCTGCGCCTAACTTTAACCCTTTAAAGTTATTATCTACTGCAATTCTATGTATTACTGCATATTTACCTTCAGTCAACCACTTCCCATCATATATGTTATCGTATGTTTTATCTCTCTCAATCGCAAACATAGCAGTGGCAACTATTTTCCCATCCACTTCTAAGAGATAGCTATTACTATTAAAAATATCATTTTTTATAACATCTTCATTTGGATATCCATCTTGCCATTGATCTATATTCATCTCTTTAAAATATGCTTTTGCATCATTAATAATTTTCATAATATTATTTATATCATTTGCAGTCGCTTTTCTAAAAAACATCATTAGCTTACTCCCTTTATCTATAATTTATAATATATTTATTATGTATTATTATAACATAATGTCCGATCAAATTTATTAAATAATCATAACTTTAATTATTTAACAATCAAGATATAGTGAAAATAAAACTAATTCGAATATAAATCAAACTCATTAAAAATAGGGCTAAAAATTAGCCCTAGACCTTTAATAAATATTATTTATTTTTTAAACAATTTTCTGGATTTAAATAAATCCTCTCCCATTCATTTGCACTATTCTTCTTAAATTGTGCTACCTCTATATCATAATCATTTGTCAATGTAAAAAATTCTATTTTATACTCTTTTCCATCTGTTCCATCAAACTGAATATCTTTTACATAATCGTTTATTTCAACTTTAGGATCACCTTTAATCAAATTGCACCAATTTCCATATTTAATCTGTACAGAGTATTCTCCACTATAAAACCAACTATGATATGGTGCACATAAATACTCTTCCGGGGTTACTGTTATATTAGATATTTTATATACATCATTATCCCTTACCAAGTTAATATAACCATAATAGTATGCAAAATATCCTATCCCACTTTCCGAACCTTGAATAGTCTCTATCTCATAAAAATATTTTAACTCTTTATTATTAGTTTCAGGTATTTCCTTAAATTTAATTAAGTTTATATGAAGTATATTCTTAAATGAATCTTCATATTGTCTATATTTTATTTTTTCTTTATATTCATTAGTAAAAAAATTATACGCTATTGGATATGGTGCTTTTCCTTCTCCAATGCTTCCACAACCAGTATATTTGTCTTTTTCAGGGTTAGAAGCCTCTCTTAATAAGGAAAAATAATTAATTATTGTATTCTCTGGACTTTTTAAATATTCTTTAGGTATCTCTACATTTTTATATTCAACATTTTCACTTTCCCAGATAAATTTATTTATGTCTTTATTATCATTTAATATAGGAAGATTGGATGGTCTAAAATATTTCTCCAAATCTATATCCTCATAAAACGCTTCACTCTCACCAACTAAACATTCAACACTCTCTAGACTACCACCTATTAATACTTTATTTTCTTTTTTTGAATACATATTCACCCCTACAACGACTGAAGCTAAACACATTATAATAAAAATAATAATTATAAATCTTTTTTTTATAAATAAAACCATAGATTCCTCCTATTTAAATACATTTCAAACTCTTCCTAATTAAAGCTATTATTAAATTATATTTAATATTACATAAATCTACTTTTCATTTTATTTTAATTTCTAAAATAAAAGTAGATTAATCCTTTCTCTTAAGATTTAACCTACTTTATTTATATATCAATTACCAAGTAACATTAATTTTATTTTTAGAATTTCTACAAGGTAATTTAAACTCGAAGAACTTCAGCTTCTTACCTCTTGGAGAAAATCTATCACATACTATATGTAATACATAACCCATAGTAAATCCAATAGTCAAATAAGTATTTCCTAATGTATATACACTAAAACAAAACAATGTCGTACCAAACCACTTGTGAGTAAACATCCTATGAGGAGATAATTTACCCAATATAATTAACATAGCAAAAAATATAATAGGAAAATACTCCTGACCATGTTGCTCAAAAAATATAATTATATCATTTATATTTAAAGCCATCCCTAACGTATATCCTATAACTAAAGCTATTATTAAAAACACAATAAATTTATTAAAAAACTTCCTTGCTTTTGAATTTTGCGAATCTATGTCGGGCATATAAGATCCTATAAATCCTCCAATAATTAAAGGAAAAATAAATTTTACATTTGATATATTATTAGTTAGTAAAAATCCTATTCCCATAGTAGTTGTCGCTGTTGTTCCTACTATCATGTGTTCTCTTCCGGTCATATTATTAATCCATCCTTTGTTAAATATAGTTTTATTCTACTATATTTTACGACAAAGAGAAAGTATGTTCTTTCATTTCTTTATTTTAATAAAAAGAGAGTTGCTATTCACAACTCCCTTCTATCACATAACTTTATTAACCTTCAATTATATCTCCGACAACTTCATTAGTACCTTTATTCTTTAATCCTGATTTAAGCATTACTGTTCCAGTATATATTACAACTACAACAACTACCCAACGTAATACATCTAACGGTAAAGACTTAACAACAAAAGCTGCTACTAAAACTGCTATTGATCCTGGTATAGCCATAGCTAATGCCGCTTTTCTATTGTATGCTTTTTCTTTTATAAACTTAACTGATGCTGGTGGCATTAAAAATGCACATGAACCCATCATTATAGGGAATGCAACTAATGGTGACATTCCAAGCATAAAGATTAAAGCCATACATGGTGAATATAATCCAACTCCAGCAGTCATTAATGCACCTAATACGAAGTTTATTGCAACAGCAAATACTAACTTAACCCCTGTTAGCCCTATTGCTTCTCCCCCTACTGGCATTAATCCTAATAAACTTGCAAGCATAACTATAGCCGTAATAAATAATGCTACTCCCATTGTAAGTTGAACTTTTTTCTCAGGCAGTTTTGCTACGATACCAGCTCCTACTACAGCTCCTAATGTAGCAGATACTAACATAGCAACTAAAGTAACTACTTCAACCTCAACAGCTTTTATAAATATTAACGCTTGCAATAACACTGGCACTGTATTAGCTACATTCATTGTACCTGGTATTACTCTATCCTTTGTTTCCTTTGTAAATTTCAACAATGCTGCTTGTGGTGCAAAAGCTCCAATTCCTAATACATCAAAAAAATTAACAAACCCGCCAATTAATCCTGACTTTATCCATGATGAATCTTCTAACTCATCTCTGTGTTGCCATACATCTTTCCCAAAGACATACACATACCAAACTAACATAACCACTAATAATCCCCAAATAACCTGTACCATAATATCAACTCCTATTTCTATTTATTTAATTTTTATTTAGACATAAATTTAGATTTCTCATAACATTTATTCATAGCTGATATTACAGCACTTCTGAATCCATTTGCTTCTAATTCTGCTACCGCCTCTATTGTTGTTCCACCCGGCGAACAAACCATATCTTTTAATGCACCTGGATGCATTCCAGTTTCAAGTACCATCTTTGCAGATCCTAAAACTGTTTGACTAGCAAATTTATAAGCCTTATCTCTTGGCATCCCCTGTAATACTGCAGCATCTGCCATAGCCTCAATGAACATATATACATATGCAGGTGCTGACCCACTAACTGATGTAACTGCATCTATTAATTTTTCACTAACTACTTCTACTTTGCTAAAACTACTAAGTAAATTACATACTTCTTTAACATCGTCTTCAGTAACTAATGAATTAGGACAAACAGCAGTCATACCTTCTCCTACAAGAGCTGGTGTGTTAGGCATAGTTCTTATTACCTTTAAAGTTCTTTCAAAAGACTTTTCAGTGCTTTCTATAGATTTTCCTGCCGCAATTGTAACTATAATTACATTATCTTTTACTATATCCTTTATTTCATTTATAACCATTGGATATAAATTAGGTTTAACAGCTAAGACTAAAATATCAGATTTTTCTGCAACAACCTTATTTTCAGTAGTAACTTCTATACTGTATTTTTCCTTAGCCTTTTCTAAACTTGGCTTATATAAATCAGACATAATAATATTGCTAGAAGGTATTAAATCCGAGTTTATTATTCCACCAACAATCGCTTGCCCCATATTACCAGCGCCAATAAATCCTACTATCTTTTCCATATCTTCTTCTCCTATCCTCACTTTAAACTAACAACATGTCATCGATTCAAAGGATTGCTCTGTTCTTTCTATAATTTCATTTTGAAGCACTCTATCAAGATTATTGAAGTAATCACTATATCCAGCAACTCTAACAATTAGATCCTTATACTCTTCTGGATTTTGTTGAGCCTTAATTAATGTTTCCCTACTGATAACATTAAATTGGATATGATGCCCATCTAAGTTAAAATAAGATCTAACTAAATTAGCCATACTATCAAGACCTTTTTCACCTGCAACTACTGATGGTGTAAACTTTTGATTTAATAAAGTTCCTCCAGTTTTTAGATGATCCATCTTAGATGCTGATTTTATTACAGCTGTTGGTCCATTTATGTCCGCTCCCTTTTCTGGAGATATCCCTTCTGATAATGGCGCCTTAGCTCTTCTTCCATTAGAAGATGCTCCCATAACAGATCCAAAGTATACGTGACATGTAGTTGGTAACATATTTATTTTGTATACTCCACCTCTTATACTCTTTCTTCCATCAACTTCATTATAGTATGCAGCAAAAATTTCTCTCATAATATCATCTGCGTAATCATCATCATTACCATATTTAGGTGTTTTATTCTTAACTAGATTTAATATTGCTTCATGCCCAACAAAGTCATCCTTAATAGCATCTAATAGTTCTTGCATAGTTATAGCTTTTCTATCAAATACTTGATACTTAATTGCTGAGAAACAATCAGTAATCGTTCCTATCCCAACGCCTTGAATATAGTTAACATTATATCTAGCTCCTCCAGCATTATAATCCTTACCTTTTGTAATACAATCATCTGTAACAACTGATAAGAAAGGTACTGGCATCATTGTTGCATATAACTTTTCTATTATTCTATTACCTTGCATTTTTATATCAATAAAATGATGTAATTGCTTTTTATAAGCATCCATTAGCTCTTCATAACTTTCGAACTCTATTGGATCTCCAGTTTCTATTCCTAATCTTTCTCCAGTCATTGGATCTATACCATTATTTAATGTAATTTCAAAAATCTTAGGTAGATTCATATACCCTGTTAATATATAAGCTTCCTTACCAAATGCTCCTGTTTCAACGCATCCACTAGTACCACCACATCTTGCATCTTCTAAGGATTTTCCTGCATTAATCAGTTCTTGTATAACAGCATCTGCATTAAACATTGATGGTTGTCCCCAACCTTTCCTTGAAATCTCACAAGCTCTCTTCACAAATCTTTGAGGACTCTTTTTACTAATTTGAACATTTGAACTTGGTTGTAATAATCTCATTTCATCAATTACATCAAGTAGCATATAACTTACTTCATTAACTCCATCAGAGCCATCAACTTTAACTCCACCAACATTAATATTCGCAAAATCTGTATAAGTGCTACTTTCTTTTAAAGTAACTCCAACCTTTGGTGGTGCAGGTTGATTATTAAATTTAACCCAAAAACATTGTAATAGCTCCTCTGCATCATCATGAGTTAATGTACCTTCTTCTATTTCTTTCTCATAGAACGGATTTAAATGTTGATCTAATCTACCTGGATTATAAGCATCCCAAGGGTTTAATTCAGAAATTACGCAAAGATGAGTAAACCAGTACATTTGAAGCGCTTCTCTAAAATTTCTCGGAGCATGAGCAGGCACATTACTACACACTTCTGCAATATCAAGTAATTCTTTTTTTCTAACTTCGTCATCTTCTTTTTCTGCTAATTCTCTTGCATATTCCTCATAACGTTTACCTAAAATCATTATTGCATCACAAGCAATACTCATAGCTTCTAATTGATGTTTTCTATCTAAAGCCTCATCATCATTTTGATAATCTAGATTTCCCATAGCAGTTTCAATATCATTTTTAAAGTCTATAAAACCTTTTTTATAAATTTTATTATCACAAACAGTATGTCCTGGCCCTCTTTGTTCCATAAACTCTGTAAATATTCCTGATTTATAGCAATCTTTCCATTCATCAGACATTCTTGAAAGAATTTTATGTCTCATAGACCTATTTTCCCAATATGGAATAATAGTTTCAGCTTGTACTTTTTTATCATCTTCTGTTACTTTAAATGATATTTTCTCACGAATATTCATTATTTCTAAATCTTCAACTGTATGGCAACATAACTCTGGATAAGTAGGTGTAGCCCCTGGTGCTTCTCCTCTTTCCCCTACTATAAGCTCACCCTCATTAATACAAAGTTTCTTATTAGTCATTAATTCTCTTAATGCTAAAGCTCTTAGTACCGGTACTGGTACAGTTCCCTCATATTTTTTATAGACAGAATCAACTATTTTAGCTCTTTCCATCGAAATGTATGGTACTGTATCCACACTTTGTTTTCTTAGTTTCTTTACTCTTTCTCTCATAATGATTTTTACCCTCCTATTTTCACTTTAATTCCAGCTTCTTTAAACTTTTTGGCTAACTCATTCATTTTTTCTTCAGTTGGTACTTCAGTACCTGTTAATTTATAAATTTTATTTACTCTTTTATATTTATC
Source organism: Clostridium hominis (assembly GCF_014287825.1). Classification (NCBI taxonomy): domain Bacteria; kingdom Bacillati; phylum Bacillota; class Clostridia; order Eubacteriales; family Clostridiaceae; genus Clostridium; species Clostridium hominis. Next base: position 18,490 of record NZ_JACOOO010000007.1, on the reverse strand, counting down.
CATCCCCATCTTATGATAAGGCAATAAATTCACCTCTATAATATTTAAATTTGATATATAGTCTATTACACTATTTACATGTTCAAAATCATCATTTATACCAGCTATTATAGGCATTCTGATAATAATATTGCTATTTTCTTCACAAAGTTTTGCAAGATTATCTAATATTAATTGATTATCAGCACCTATATACTTTTTATGTTTTTCATTATTCATAAGCTTTATATCATAAAGAAACAAATCAACATTTTTGATAACCTTTTCAAATTCTTCCCACTTAACATATCCGCTTGTTTCAATTGCAGTGTGTAACCCATTTCGTTTACACCTTTCCAATACTTCACTTAAAAACTCTACATAAAGCATAGGTTCTCCACCTGAAAAAGTAACACCACCATTTGATTGTTCATAAAACATTTGATCTTTTATTAATTCTTTCATCAATTCATTTACTGTTATATCTCTTCCTACTAACTCTCTACCTTCATTTATGCATACTTCGCTACACCTTCCACAAAGAGTACATTTTTCATCATCTACAACTGCCTTTGATTCTATGATTTCAATAGCTCCATTTGAACAATTTTTTACGCATCTCCCACAGCCTGTACACCTATCTTCAAAAAACATTATTTCATGTCTTTTTAAATGTGTCTCAGGATTATGACACCACCAGCAATTCAAAGGACATCCTTTAAAAAAAGTTGTAGTCCTTATACCTGGTCCATCATGAACTGAATATTTCTGAATATTAATAATTGTACCTTCTGCCATCTACTCACCCCTATTACTTCATTTAACATATTATATTTTAAAAGGGGTATACAAAATATTTTTAAATTTTGAGCTTTTCTACCCCTTAGCAATCGTTATTTTTAAGTATCTTTTTTAGTAGAATGTACCGTAATAATCTTAACTATTCTATTAGTATTATTACACCAGTTATGATCTATCGTGGATTGATAATGTGCTGAATCACCAGGAAATAAATCATAACTTTGTCCTCCAATATGCAATGTTAATATTCCTTCTAATACATATAGGAACTCTTCTCCACAATGAGGATAACTCTTTATTTGTTCCTTTGCTTTAGATGGTAATATTTCTATTAATCTAGGCATCATTGATAAGTCCTTGTTACCGCATAAATCATAATGTATGAATTGATTGCTAGTTACCTGCGAAACCTCTTTTTCATAACTTCTAATAACTACCGTCTTATCTTTTTTCCTGTCCTCTTGAATAAAATATGCTAACTCTACATTTAAACTTTTAGCTATCTTCTCTAAAGAATCAATAGCAATAGTTGTTAATCCCCTTTCTAATTGCGATAAAAACCCAACCGAAAAACTAGTATCATCACTTAATTCCTTTAATGTTAGTCCTTTTTCTTTTCTTAAGTTCTTAATTTTTTGTCCTACATCTGCTATCAAAAAACTTCCTCCATGTCTTTACTTATAAATATTAAATTTCTACAAGCTCTTTCGTTATTTTTTTAACTTTTCACCACAATGAATTTAATCATTGATTTTATCTTACAAATTCATTTTATCATATAATTTCTATATTTTCCATATATTTCTTTTCATTCTTGTGAATATTTTTATTTCCTTTTCACGAATATGAAATTTATACAACAAATATTATTCTGTAATAATTATTTTTTATATATAAAAAGAGTACTTACATATGTAAGTACTCTCTATAATTAATCTAAATGAATACATTTAACAGGACAAACTTCTACACAAGCTTTACAGTTTGTACACTTAGAGTGATCGATTGTTGCCACGTTATTTGAAACAGTAATTGCTCCAAATTCACATGTCTTCTGACATTTCATACAGCCAATACATCCATTTGTACATGCCTTTCTTGTGATTCCACCTTTGTCTTTGTTATTACAAAGAACTTTAACTTCTTTGCTTATTGGTCTTAAAGCTATAATAGCCTTAGGACAAGCCTTGATACAAGCTCCACAAGCTGTACATTTTTCTGGATCAACCTTAGCTACTCCATCAACTATATGTATAGCATCAAATTCACATGAAACTGTACAATCTCCAAAACCTAAACATCCAAATGCACATGACCCTTTTCCTGAGAATAAAAGGTTATTTGCTGCACAAGTTTGAGTTCCTTTATATTCATACTTAGAAGTGGTAGCTGACGGTACTCCGTTACATTTAACGAAAGCTACTTCTCGTTCAGCTATTTCTGCCTCTGTTCCTAATATTTCACCAATTTGAGCTGTAGCTTCAGCTCCACCTGGTTTACAAAGTGTTATTTTTTCATTTTTTTCTATTAATGCTACTGCATATTCATCACAACCAGCATATCCACAAGCTCCACAGTTAGCTCCTGGTAAACACTCTCTTACCTTACCAACTCTTTCATCTACTTCAACAGCTAGCTTCTTAGATGCTACTGATAATAGAAGTCCTGCAATTAATCCTAGTACTATAAATATTGCAATAGGTACTAAATAAGCTTCTAACATACTTTTTATACCTCACTTTACTTTATTTAAATAGACCTTCAACTACTCCTGAGAATCCAACAAATGAAACTGCTAATATAGCTGCAGCTATTAATGTTATTGGTAATCCCTTAAATGCTTTTGGAATATCTGTATTTTCCATCTTTTGTCTTACTCCTGAGAATAAGATTAATGCTAATGTAAATCCTAGACCTGCACCTAAAGCATTAACTACTGATTGTAAGAATGTATATCCGTTATCTATGTTTAAAACAGTAACACCAAGTACAGCACAGTTTGTAGTTATTAATGGTAAATAAACACCTAATGCTTTATAAAGTGGTGGCATAAACTTCTTTAAAACTATTTCAAGTAATTGAACAAATGTTGCTATTACTAGGATAAATGCAACAGTTTTTAAATATCCTAATCCATAGTTATTTAATAATTCGTATATTGGGAATGTAACCGCTGATGCCATAACCATTACGAAAGTAACAGCAGCACTCATACCTAAAGCAGAGTCTATCTTCTTAGATACTCCTAAGAAAGGACAAATTCCCATGAATTTAGCTAAAACAAAGTTATCAACTAAAATAGCGCTAACTAATATAGTCATTATTTCTTTCATTTATTAGCACCCTCCTTCTGATCCATGGCAAGCATCCTTACCAGGACATGCAGAACATCCTGCTTTTTTCTTTGAAATACTGTAATTTGTAAGTTTATTAACTAATGCTATTAAACATCCAAACACGAAGAATCCACCAGCTGGAGTAACAAATATACCCATTGGTTCGATTATGTCCTTAGTTAAAGTGATCCCCATCCAAGTACCTGAACCTAAAATTTCTCTTATAGAACCTATAGCAAATAATGCTAAAGTAAACCCTAGACCCATTCCTATTGCATCTAAAATAGAAGCAAATACTTTATTTTTACAAGCAAACATTTCTGCTCTTGCAAGTATAATACAGTTAACTGTTATAAGTGATAGGAATACCCCTAAAGACTTATAAAGTGATGGTACGTAACTTTGTAATAAGAAACTTACAACTGTAACGAAACCTGCGATAATAACAATAAAGCTTGGAAGTCTAACTTCCTTAGGAATAAAGTTTTTAAGTAATGATATAACTATGTTTGAACCGATTAAAACGAAAGTAGTAGCTAGTCCCATTCCTAGACCATTCATAGCCATAGAAGTTACCGCAAGGGTTGGACACGTACCTAATAATAGTACAAGTACTGGATTTTCCTTGATTAAACCTTTAGTAAGAATCGATAGATTATTTACTTTTTCCTTCATTATGCATCCACTCCTTTCATAGCTTCTATAGCAGCTCTAACTGCATCATTTAATCCTTTTGATGAGAAACTAGCTCCTGATACTATGATATCTTCAGCTATTTCTGCTTTTCCAACGAATTGCTCTAAGTATGCAGCATCCGCAACTTGAGTTCCTAAACCTGGTGTATCGCTTATTCCTAATACTTTTACACCTGTAATATTTTTATCAGCATCGAATCCAACAACTACACTTATAGTATCTTCGAATCCTTCACCATTTGCATTTACAACATATCCTGCTCCATTAGCAGCTTTAAGAACAAACTTTACGTTATCAGCTTCTACTGAAACTTCTTCAAAGCTATCTCCTTCTGCTAACACTTCTGCTGCTACTGCATTAACATCATCAACAGTAACTGCACTTGCAGCTTTAAACTCTTGAGCTGGAGCTGCTGGCTTTTCTTCTGCTACTGGCTTGTCATCAGCTGGAGTAGATGCTGCATCACTTCCACCTTCTAATTTTCCGCCAGATTTAATTGTGTTAAATGCATCAAATGCATTTGTTATTGCTTCATTTAATCCCTTAGAAGAGAATGTAGCTCCTGATACTGCATCGCTACCATCTACTGAATCTTTTCCTATAAATGTTGCTAAGAATGCTGCATCTTCAGTAACTTTTGTTCCGATACCTGGTGTTTCAGCCATTTCATACACTTTAACTCCAGTAATCTTTCCATCGTTATCTAATCCGATTAAAACGCTCATATCTCCACCGTAACCTTTACCGATGGCATTTATTACGTAACCTGCATCATTAGAAGTTTTAATAACAGCTGGAACAGTTGCACTTGAACCTACACCTGCATCTTCAAATCCATCTCCACCTGGTAGAATTTCTGCTGCCATTGCTAACATTTCATCACTTATAGCTGGTCCAGCAACTCCTACTCCAGTAATATTATAAGTTAAAACTAATAAAGCTGATACTACTAAAGTAATTAATCCTAGAACTAGCGTTGGTCTTAATATTGAACTTTGTTTGCTCATTATCTCTTACCTCCTAACGCTTTTAATTTAGTTGCTTTATCAATATAAGGAACTAAAATGTTCATAAGTAATATAGCAAAAGATACACCTTCTGGATATGAACCAAATACTCTGATAAGAACTGTGATAAGACCACAACCTATACCGAATATTAATTTACCCATATTAGTAACTGGTGATGTTGAATAATCAGTTGCCATAAAGATTGCTCCTAAGAATAATCCTCCACCTAAAATTTGTGCTAAAGGATTTCCCCCTAAAACAGCAGTGAAAACAAATACTGTTCCTATAAATGCTACTGGAATTATTGGGTTTATTACTTTTCTATATACTAAGTATATTCCACCAAGTAATAAAGCTAATGCACTAGTTTCACCTAATGATCCACCTGTAGTTCCTAAGAACATATTTAAAATATTTGGTGTTTCACCTGCAGCTATTTGAGCCATTGGTGTCGCACCTGAAACTGCATCTGCTACAGCAGCAATTTTGGGAGCTGCCCAGTTAGTCATTTGTGTACCAAATGAAACTAAAAGTACTATTCTAGCTGTTATAGCTGGATTAGCAAAGTTTTGTCCAATTCCACCAAATAATTGTTTAACTATAACTATTGCTACGAATGAACCTATAACGCACATCCATAATGGCATAGTTGATGGTAAGTTAAACGCTAAAATTATTCCTGTTACAACAGCACTTAAATCGCTAATTGTATTCTTTTTATTCATTATTCTTCTACTTAAATATTCAAAACCAACACATGAAGCTACACATACAGCTGTAACTAACCCTGCTCTTAATCCAAATATAATATTTGAAGCTATTAAAGCTGGAATTAAAGCTATTATTACATCTCTCATTATTGTAGATGTAGTTGTGCTACTTTTAACGTGTGGTGATGATGTTACTATTAGTTTTTCCAAAACAAATCACCCTTCAAATTAAATTTTATATGATATTATTTTTGCATTGCTTGTCTTACAAATATCTTAGCTAATTGATTCTTTTGAGCTAAATTACGTTTTGCCGGACAAACATATGAACAACATCCACAGTTCATACATAAGTTAACATCGTTAGCTACTAAGCTTTCTGCATTTCTTGCATCATATGCCTTTTCTAATGCAGCAGGCATTAAGTTTAACGGACATGCATATACACATTTTCCACATTTGATACAATTAGTTTCTTCTGCTGGAGTAGCATCTTTCTCATTTAAAGCGATAATTGCATTGTTATTTTTAACTATTGGTTGTTCTAAATCTGGAACTGCTATTCCCATCATTGGTCCACCCATTAATATTTTCTTGCAATCTGCTTTTAATCCACCACAGAATTCAAATACATCTTTTATAGCTGTTCCTAACGGTACTATAACATTCATTCCCTTGTTAGCACCAGAACCGTCAACTGTTAATCTCTTAGAAACTAGTGGCATCCCAGTCTTTAGATACTTAGCTATAAAGCTTACAGTTGTTACATTTAGTACAACAACACCTGCATCAGCTGGTAATTGTCCATCATTAACAACTCTACCTGTAGTTGAATAGATTATAACTTTTTCAGCTCCTTGAGGATATTGAGCTTTAAGCTCTACAACATCAATTCCTTCATGTTTTTCACTTAATTCGCCTAATAATTTTATTGAAGCTGGTTTATTGCTTTCAATTCCTATGTAAGCATTTTTAATGTTAAGCCACTTCTTAACTACATTGATACCTTCAATGATATCTTCTGGAGATTCCATACATTCTCTGTAGTCAGATGTTATATATGGTTCACATTCTGCTGCATTGATAACTAATGTATCAATTTGATCTAAATTTTTAGGATTTAATTTGATATGAGTTGGGAATCCAGCTCCTCCTAGACCAACAACTCCTGATTCCTTAACAGCGTTAATAAAATCTTCCCTTGAATTTATTACTGGAACCTTAATGTCTTCACTGATAGCTTGTTCACCATCAGCTTCAATTACTACAGCTTTTGAAACCATCCCTAATGCATTTCTAAATTCAGTTACTTGTTTAACTTTTCCTGATACAGAAGCATGTATAGGAGCACTAAACGGAGCATTGCTTTCTCCAATTTTTTGTCCAACCTTTACTAAGTCACCCATTTTTACTAATGGCTCACATGGCGCACCAATGTGCATGCTCATCGGTATTGTTACAGTGCTTGGTACAGGCATAGAAACAGTTTTTTCTTCTGCAGTATTTTTTAAATGTTTTACAAAAATACCACGTAGACTTTTTGTACTTTTAATCCTTCCCACTAAAATCACCTTTTCCTGTAATTTCTTTTTTTCAATTAAATATTGTTAAAAACATATCTAATTGTAATTCACAATAAATACAACTTTCAAGAGGTAAAATTCTTCCAAAAGCGCATATTTATTGACTTTCTATAAACTATATTTAATATATATTGTTTAATAACTATTTCATTATAGCACAAAAATTAAAAGTTTCAATTTAGTTGTTATAAAAAACACACTTTTTTAAATTTTTTAAATAAAAACTTTATATATAATAAAATTTTTTCTAAACTTTACCTTAATCTTAAAACATAAAAATACATACCGGATTATTTTTTTAATATCCGGTATGTATTACCTTAATATTTTTTATTTATTACATACATTGCATTATTTGATTTACTCCAAGCTATTAAAAACTCATTTAATTTATATTTTCTCCTTACGCTTTCATTATTTTTTCCAGCTGGATCATTTACCACAATATAAACTTCGCCACTATTATTAACTTCTATTCCACAAACTACTATTAGGTGCCCCGATGTAGTTAAAGGTGAATTTTCTATATATGGATATTCCTTATTATTAATGTCATTTGTATATTTAACGCTAACTACAACTGGATACCCTTTTGATATTTCTCTTTGTAAAGATTCAAACGACCCATATTCAATATACGCCTCATAACCAAGGCTCCCTGCAAATGCCACGTTAAAAGCCCAATTTCCAAAACCATCATACTTATAATCATAGCAATTCCAAGCAACATCTTCTACTATTAAATTTTCCCCCATCCTATTTAAGACCATTGTTAAACTTGTTGGACTACATATTCTCGAAGCTATAGACTCTTCTCTTTCATATTGTGAAAAACATGGAGTTTCTAAAATTTTTTCATAATAAATTTTCTCTGCATTATCTGCCAATACTTCCTTAGATTTATTATTATCTATAAAAGTTGCTGTCAATTGACTCAATGTTGGAGTTGATTTCAAATCTGCGCTATATAAATTAACTTTTATTTGAATTTTTTTGCCTACACTATTAACTTTATCTTTTACAACAAATACATCAGTATCAATTTTCGCTATTTCACACTCTGAATCTTTCGAGCTACTTTTTATGCTTGTTCCCCATATTCCCCACGAAAGATACTCAGACCAACTTCCTGCCCTTCCATCTCTTTCTACTATATATGCCCTTGCTAACACTTCCACATAAGTATTCTCTGGAGTTTTGCTATTCCATGTTAAAATCAAACTTGTAAAATCTTCTGTTCCTATTTCCTCTGATATATATGTCCCTAATTCTTTATAATTATTATCCTCTTCTGAAAGAATTAGTACATCTTCATTATTAATCCTAGAAATACCTATACCTTTAAAATATCCTTTATTAAATTCATCTTTCCCTCTTATCTTAATTAGTCTTTCTTTCAAACTTCCATTATTTTTACTATATATACCCAAAAACTCCTCTCCTTTAAAATTATTATTTTTTATAAACATAAAACTCTTAAAACTCACTATACTAATCATAATACATAAAGCAATATAAAATATTGACCTCTTTTTTACCATTATATTTTATACCCCTCAAAACTGTTTATTTTTTCATTCATAAAAAATACACCTCCTAAATATAGCTGCATTTCAAGCTAAGAAGGTGTATTATAATTTCTTTTTCTCTCTATATTTTCTTTTAAGTCTATCCTTTATACCTTCTAAATCACTTTTAATAACTAAACTTAATTTTTCTAAAATTTTCTTAAGTTCTTCGATAGATATAGTATTATTCTAACTAAATCTCTACATTCTATAAGTCATTATATTATCAACCTCAGCTACTCTTACTGAATCTAAACTTTCAATTACATCCATTATTTCAGCAATCTCTTCCTTATATATTCTATCTATATTTCTCTTAATATAGTTATATATTATATATTTTAACTCTTGATTTACATCTAGGCTTAGCTCTAATTCTATAGTCGATATTTCTTCATACTCAAAAACATCCTCTATTTTATTAAAAAACAAACTATATTTTATTAAACATTCCTTATCTATATCTAAGAAATATTTAACAGCCTCATGATTTACAATTGAATCTCCTATTATTTCTATAAATGTATTTACCTCTTTTCTTGATAATAATAATTTATTTATAATCATACTGTCCCCCATATAATATTTACTTTATTATTTGAAAATTTTTACTTTTATCCACTTTAAATAAAACTTTCCTTAGATTATATTAGGTAACTTTACGAATTATTCCGATACATATTAATTAAATAAAAAAAGTTATTAGCAAACAATTTTATATCATATAAAATTGTTCACTAATAACTACCTTATCTATTATTCTTCTGCTTCTTCTGTTTCTCCATCCTCAGAAGTTTCGTTATTCTTTGCTTCACTTTCCTCTAAATCACTATTAGATTTTAAATCTTCAAATGTGTTGCAAGAGAAACTTTCAAGAGAAATTTTATTTTTTATAGGTGCAAGTAAAAAACCTACTGTTGCTCCTGCTAAAAAACCTACTGCTCCAATTAAAACTTTTTCTTTATTATCCATTTTTCCTTACCTCTATATATTAAATACTTCATACTTTTATACTATTCAAATCTTTAAATTTTGTACAAAATTCTACTTATCTTACTATTTTCCTAGTAACAGTTCCTACCCCTATTCCTATTATTATTAATCCAATTAACATTTCAACATTTGATATAAATTCTGAAAACCTAATTGGTTCAATGTTATTAGCTCCAACACCTGAAAACATCCCACAGCTTAAGGTAATTCCTTTATGAAAATTCATCAAGTGATATATTATACTATTGTTATATACTTTATAATCTAAGTAACTTATTATATTTCCATCTATCTTAACTCCAAACAATAAATATAAAATTGCAAATATTAATATTATTGATAGTGCAAATATAATTGAATATGTAGGTCTTTCCCCATAGCCACAAGTTGCCCAATAAAAAAACGAATATATTTTAGGAATAATTTTTAAAGTCTTCCTTTGGGTCTCTTTACACAAATAGTAATACTCTCCAAAATTATTGTTTAAATTATTTTCTTTAAACTTGTTAGCTATAGTTTCATATGTCATATATATCCCTTCATACTCAGCTCTATCTTTATTACGATATTCTATTTTGTCAAAAAAAGTTTTTTCATCCAATTTAGTTTTAACTTTATCTGTAAAGTCTAAATCTATTACATATGTACTCATTAATTTTGCTCCAGATAGGTCACAATCTTCTATTCTAATAGTTTTTATCTCGGAATCAACTGTTATTAAACTCGTCATATCACTTAGTAGAAAATATGTATTTTCAATAAAACATTTACTAAATATACAATAAGATATTGTACAACTATCAAACTTAGCATATATTTCACAATTTCTAAATTCACAAGAAAAGTTATCTCTTCTATTTAATGAAGGTTTTTTTTCACTTTCTTCCTTATAAAAACAACAATTTTTAAAAATAACTCCTCCACTTTCAAATTTGCAGTTTTCAAATCTACAACCTATAAAATTACAGTTTTCAAACTTTAAATTTCCAAAAGTGCAATTATCAAATATAGCACATATTATATCCTTATTTACTATTACTTCATAATCTTCTTCATCTTGAATTCTTCCTCCTCCAAAATGCTTCTCTATAAAACATCTATAACTATATTCCTTATCAGGATTATAACATTTAGGTAAATCTTTGCTTTCCATTAACTTATTAAATAATTTTTCATTATTTGTTCTTCTCTTTTTTAACTGTTCTTTTGTTACCTGTCTTTCCTCTTTAAAGTTTACATAAGCCATAATACTTTCAACCCCTTATATAGCTATTATGTTATACAAACCTATACTTTATTCTTATATATTAGACATAAAATAAAAGCACTTGTTTTGTACAAGCACTTTTACCACTTAATTAACTTTATTTAAATCAACTTTATCATTTTCCTCAGTATTACTAGACATATTTTTAGTAGTAGTACTATTATTAGCAAGTTCTTTACTATCTGTATTAGTAACTGAATATACTTTATCTATAATAATATCATAACCACCACATAGCATTACAGTTACTATTAATGAATTAATAAGAACACTATAATAATATACTACTGTTTGTGTTGCTGTTTTAGTTACAAAGCCCATTATTATAATATGACTTAGAGCTAAAATAAAAGTATAAAACCTGGTTCTAACCTTTTTTATTATAGGTAAATTCTTTGTAACAAAAACCATTAGTTCTACAACAAAAAGTGTCCCTGTAAAGCTAGCTAGAAAATCTGTAGTAACAAAGTTATTTATCTCCATAATATTTACCCCATTTAAATCTTTATAATCATTATATTGCTAAAATTACATTTCGTTCTTAACTCAAACTTTAAACTTCTTTTTAAAGTTACTTTACTAACCTTATATGATAATGGTGTTAATATTATGAATCCTATATTTATACTTTATATTAAATTAGCCCTATTTCTTTTAATAAACCTTCCTCTTCCTTTTTTCCCTTTAAACTTTCCTTCATTATATATAATTTCTCCATTGCTTATAGTAATTATAGGATAGCCCTTTACCTTAATTCCCTCATAAGCGGTATAATCCACATTTGAATGAAGCTTATCTTTAGTTAATATCACTTCTTTATTAGGATCAATTACAACTAAATCTCCATCACTTCCAACTTGAATTGTGCCTTTTTTAGGGTATAATCCAAAAATCTTTGCTGGATTTGTTGAACATACCTCAACAAATTTATTTATGCTAATATTCCCCTTCATTACACCTTCTGAAAATATTAACGGAATTCTTTCCTCTACACCTGGAGCACCGTTTGGACACTTAGTAAAATCATCTTTACCTAATTGCTTGTCTTTTGAGAATGAAAATGGACAATGGTCAGTTGCAACAGTTTGAATATATCCTTCATTTATTCCTTTCCATAGTTCGTTACAATTATGCCTTTCCCTAAGTGGTGGACTCATTATATATTTTAATCCTTCATTATTATCAAGCTCATATTTTTCTTTATCTAATATTAAATATTGTGGACATGTTTCTGCATAAATTTTCTGTCCTCTTTCTCTTGCCATTTTTATATAATCCAAACCTAATTTAGTTGATAAATGTACAATATATAATGGTGAATTTCCTGAAATCTTTGCAATATTTATCATTCTGTTAACAGCTTCCCCTTCTGATTCTTCTGGCCTACTTAAATAATGATAAATTGAAGATTTTAAGCCTTCTTTAACATATTTATCTTTTAAATACTTTATAGAACCATGATTTTCACAATGCACAGTTGTTATCCCACCTAGTTCTCTTAACCTTTTAAATATTTTAACCATATCTTCGTCATCTATTTTATAATCATAAGTTAAATAGGCTTTAAAGCTGCTTATACCTTCATCTTCTACTATACTTTTCATCTCCTCTAATATATCTTGATTTATATGTTGTATTACTCCATGGAAACTATAATCAATCACAGCATTATCCTCTGCGTATTTATGATATATATCTACTTGATGTTTTAAATTACATCCCTTTGGTCCAAATCCCATATGATCGACTATTGTTGTTGTGCCCCCACAAGCTGCTGCTAAAGTTCCCGTATAAAAATCATCATTAGCTATAGCTATACCTACATCAAGATTAAAGTGAGTGTGAACATCTACTCCTCCTGGAATTACATACTTCCCTTTTACATCAACTATCTCATCGGCTTCCTTTGAAATTTCTAAACCTATTTCACTTATTTTTCCTTTTTCTATATAAATATCTCCATTATAAATATCACTAGCTGTTACTATAGTTCCATTTTTAATTAATAAAGACATACTTCTCAACCCCACCTTAAATATTCTTTTATAATATTTTACCATATTATTACATGTGTTTTATATAACAAAAAGACTGAAATTTATCAGCCTTTTTTATTTATTAATATTATTTCAAACTATTTTTAACTAGTTCAATAATCGGAGCTATTGTATTCCTATCTATAAAATCCACTTTATATCCATAAGTTTTAAGTAATAACATTTCTTCGTCAGTTATATCTTTTGCATCTTTTTTAGTTATTGTTCTTTTAAGCATTTCCATCATTATACTGTGAATCTTTGATAACCCCTTATAATCTATAGCTCCCCTTAGGTTGAAAAAAGTTATATTCTTCATCATATCTTCATTAAAATTCCTATTTTTAATACTCTCGAAGTTCTCTTTCATTTTAGGATCAGACAAACCAACAGTAAAAACTATTATATTTTTATCTTTTAATTTATTATAATTTTTCTTTATAAATGATACTCCGCTTATTCCACTTGCATATAAGCCTCCTCCATAAATAATAGTTTTATAATTTTCTAAATCTTTAATTTTTACTTTCTTTACTTCCACGACATTACAGTTTAAATCCTCAGCTATCCATTTAGCATACTTTTTAGTACTTCCATATATAGACTTATAAATAACTAGAACATTATCCATTTTTCACCTCAAAAAAATACTTACCCCTATAGAATTTATATTCTAACTTTTCTATCTTTATGATAAATATAAAAAGATGTAATACACTTAAAATTGTATATTGCATCTTTCAATATTTACATCTACTTTTTTAAAAGTATTCTATTCCTATAGCTTCTCTTACTTCTTTTGTAGTCTTGCTTGCAACTTCCCTAGCCTTCCCACTTCCTTCTTTCAATACTTTATAGACATAATCTATATCCTTTTCAAATTCACTTCTTCTTTTTCTTATAGGCTCTAACTCCGCTTGTATCACTTCATTTAGATACCTTTTTACCTTTACATCTCCTAAGCCTCCTCTTTTATAATGCTCTTTCAAATTAATAACCTGTTCCTTATCTTTACAAAAAGCATCTAAATAAACAAAGACTGTATTTCCTTCAACTTTGCCCGGATCAGAAACTCTTATATGGTTAGGATCTGTATACATACTCATAATCTTTTTAGTAATAACATCAGCTTCATCTGAAATATATATCGCATTCCCTAAAGATTTACTCATTTTGGCTTTGCCATCTATTCCTGGCAATCTTCCTAAGGTATCCTCTGGAACCATCGCCTTTGGTTCTACTAATACATTTCCATATATTGAGTTAAATGTCCTAACAATTTCTCTAGACTGCTCAATCATAGGTAGTTGGTCTTCCCCTACAGGCACTAAATTAGCCTTAAAAGCTGTTATATCAGCAGCTTGACTTACAGGATATATTAAAAATCCTGCTGGTATACTATTCTCAAAATTTCTTAATTTTATTTCTTCTTTTACAGTAGGATTTCTATTTAACCTAGATACTGTAACTAGATTCAAATAATGCATAGTTAGCTCGTTTAACTCTTGTATTTGAGATTGTACAAATATAGTAGATTTAGTTGGATCTATTCCTACTGCTAAATAATCTAAAGTAACTTCTATTAAGCTTTTTCTTATTTTTTCAGGATTCCTAGCATTATCTGTTAAAGCTTGTTGGTCAGCTATCATAATAAAACTATCGTACTTACCTGTATCCTGTAATTTGACTCTATTTCTTAAAGATCCTATATAATGACCTAAATGTAATTTACCTGTTGGTCTATCCCCTGTTAAAATTATTTCTTTATTCATTCATCTCACTCCTATAAAATACTAATTAAAAATTTATAACAAAAAACCGCCCTATTATAATAATAGGGCGGATATAATCCGTGGTACCACCTAAATTGTATAATTAAAAATTATACCTCTCAAACTCAAGTACTAACATACTCTCTCTGCTATAAGATGCAGACCACCATATCACATACTCTTATAAAAATTTCTGCTAATTCCTCTAAGGTCCATTCACTAAATCTTTTCTTGCTAAGATCTCACCATTCTTAACTCTCTTTATTGAATCTAGATTTACCTACTCTTCCTCTTCATAGGATTACTTTATTCTATTTTAATATATTGTATAACAAACTTTTACCATATTCAACCTTTTTATATTTTTATTTTCCATTTATTCTATCAATATATTCTCTCATTATTCTAGCAGATGAGGTGAATTTTTCTTTTTCTTCATCTGAAAAATCAACACTAAGCACTTTTTCAACTCCATTTTTTCCTACAACAGTTGGAACACTTAAATATGTGTCACTTACACCACAGTAGTCATTTAAAAGTGTTGATACTGTTAATATAGTTTTTTCATCTCTTAAAAGTGCCTCTACTATTCTAACTAAAGCAACTGCTACTGCAAAAGCTGTAGCTCCCTTACGATTAATAACCTCATAAGCACAATTTTTCACATCTTCAGCTATAACTTTTTCAGTTTCTTTATCCCATTCTATAGAATATTGTTCTGAGAAGCTCTTAACTGGAATAGTTCCAATTCTTAAAGATGACCAAGGAACAAACTCACTATCACCATGCTCACCCATTACAAATCCATCAACAGTTCTACCATCTATTTCAAAATATTTTCCTAGTAAACTTCTGAGTCTCGCTGTATCTAATACTGTACCAGAACCTATTACTCTTTCTTTAGGGAAACCTGATAACTTATATGTCATATAAGCTAATACATCTACCGGATTTGAAACTACTAATAATATAGCATCTGGACTAGCTTTTGCTATTTTAGGAATAAAATCTTTAAAAATAGAATAATTTTTATCTACTAAATCTAATCTAGTTTCACCAGGCTTTTGATTTAACCCTGCTGTTATAATTACTACATCTGAATCTTTTGTATCTTCAAGTGTTCCTAAAGTTACATTACAAGGTCTACATAGTGAACTTCCATGCATTAAATCCAATACTTCACCTAGTGCCTTTTCTTGATTTATATCATTAATTACAATTTCTCTTGCTACACCTTTTTGTAACAATGCAAAAGCTGTTGTAGCTCCTATTGATCCTGCGCCTATAATTGATATCTTGCTCATTTTGCCACCTCTTCTTTAGACTAATATTTGTATAATAAATATTTTCTTTAAATAATAATTATCCTTTTCTATATTATACCATATTTCTTTGTTTATGATAACTTAAATTCATTCATATTATTAACTTTATTAAAAGTTATATTCATCTTTCTATAATTTTGAATATAAGTTTAATAATTTTATTCTTTAAAATAAAAACTAAGAGACAATATGAACAGCTTTCTGTCAAGCAGATATAAGACAGTTCATTATTTATCCCTTAGTTTAATTTATTTTTTAATTATATTTATTGCAAAATCTATTACCTTCTCAGCATTTCTCATGCCATATGTTAAGTGATTAATAATTTCAACTGGTATGTCCATAGGCTCTGCTATTTCAACAACTTTTCTTAGTAAGTACTTTACTTGAGGTCCAAGCAAAATTACATCGGCTCCATCTATTTCATCAATAATATCTGTGTATCCTATGCCTTTAATATCTAAATCAAGCTTTCTCTCATCAGATATCCTCTTCATTTTCTTTACTAACTCACCTGAAGACATTCCTATTGAGCAAACTAGAATTATTTTCATATTATTTATTCTATTCCCCCTATCATTAAAGCCTTCTTAATATTTTACCTCCTCTCTTTAATGATACCCTTTACACCTACGCTATAATATATATTTATTTACATATTTCTAAATATATTCATCAATTTTATTTTACATATAAAAAACCTCAGATGATTATCTATCATTTGAGGTTCACATCTATATTTATTTTTCTAACATTACATTTTTTAGTTTTATATATGTGTATTTAGCATCAATAGATAAGATTATCCCTGATAAACATAAAAGATAATAATACTTCCCTATCTCAACATAATATATTTTCTCAATTATAATACTTGTTAGAAAGCAACATATTATTACCCCTATAAATTTCATAATATTAGAGAAAATCTTTTTGCTTACTTTAAGAAAAAATGGTAATGCTAATGCGTATAAAACTAATACTAATCCACTAAAAAATATTATAAGAGCATATAGTTTTATATTTTCATTTTTATTAATCCTTAATATATATGAAGTTAATTTTATAGAAAAGGATATTAATACTACATATAATAATGAAGAAGTTATATTTATTTTTACTATTTCCTTAAAAGTATAGTCACCAAAATCATTCCATCCTTTTATAAAACTATTAAAGTATTTAATTTTAATCACACCTTGTAATAGTGCTATAGGAATCCTGCCTAATATTTATATCATTTATAACTTTTATAAATACTTTTACTTTCCCACCAATAACAACATTAATATTTAATACTTTATCAGTTTCTCGCTTTTCTTTTTCGTACTTCTTATCCCAAATAAATATTTCCTTATTTAATATTGCTGAAGAAATTCTGACAACATTAACTTTATATTCTAACTTCTTTTTTTGCTCTTTTATCTCTTTATACTCATTATATATTGAATCAACAGGTTTTAATACTTCATTATCTAATATTGTTGCATATTCTTTTAATATTTCATTTTCTAATTTCTTCTTTGGATATTTCTCAATTTTCCATTCAAAAAACTTAGTTGAATATATTTGAAACTCCTCTTCTCCTTTACTTTTAACCACTCCTATAGGATGATATAATCCAAATTCATCTACCCTATACCTTTTCTTAATTTCTGTAATAATATCTTTATCTCCCTCATTTACATACCTATCTTTAATTATATTTTTCAAAACACCTTGCCTAATCCTTAATTCCTCTATTTTATAAAGATATTGGGCTACAGTTTCTATATCTAAAGATCTTAGTAATTTATGATTTGTTATCTCTATTTTACTTAAATCTAAGGTAATAATCTCTTCTCCATATATATTGTTTATTGATTTTATAAGCTTTCTTTTTTTGTATTTTGACTTAAGTTCATTAGAAAGCTTACACCATATATAACTTTGATTTAATCTACCATTTAATACTATAATGTATTCTCTAAATATATGAGAATCTAACTTCAAATTAGTCTCTTTATCTTTAACTTCTCCTTCAACTTTTGCCTTAAGACAAATATTTAACTTCTTACTTCCTATAATTATTTCTGTAATCTCTCCATAACCTACTTTTGGTTTTATAAATACATAATTATCTTCTATCATCCTATTTTTTGAAGTTGCTCTACTATAATCATAATTATAATCCCATAATAATTTAGATTTATCATCACCTAATATCTCATTTAATATTTCTATTAAACATTCATTTTCATTTATTATTAAATTATTCTTTATATTAATTTTCCCCTCTTTAAATCTACTTTTCCTATCTGCAATACATAAGTTTAATAAATCTATTATTTTTTTCTTTTCTTCTATATCAAATTCATTCTCTAATAGTTTATATATATAAATATCCCCTAATTGCCTTATTACTTCTTGTCCAT
>NZ_JACOOO010000043.1:0-52659 GCF_014287825.1 Clostridium hominis | reverse complement strand
ATAAAATAAATTTATAAAGATTGAATATAAATTATTGTTTATGTAAATAGAGAGATTATATAATTATATTGTAACGTTAAAAATATTTAGTAAAAAATGAGGAGAAGAAAATGAAAGGGATAAGGGGTTTTTATAGTAATAATAAAGCTATTATTATTATAGCTATAAGTATTTTAATATCAATAATATGCTTTGCTAGCTATAAAAATATTAAAGCTAAGAATAATTATAATGAAAGATTAGTTGAAGTTGAAAGTTTAATTCAAGAAGGAGAATATACAAAAGCTATAGAGAAAATAAAAGAAATTAACGAAAGTATAAAAGGGTTAGACCGGAAGTATTTAATGTATCAAGAAGTATTAGAAAATTATTTGTTAATAAACTTTGATAAGGACAAATTTCAGGCTAAAGAAGAATTAAATGATTTTTATGAAAAGTATGAAGAAGAGCTTAAAAAACCAGTATTTCATAGACTATATAATGAAGTAGTTAAGCAAACTGAAGAATTAGAAAGTTATTTTAGAGAGGTAATAGAAGCGAAAAAGGTTATTGAAGATAATATATCTGGAGATATAGATAAGGTAAAAGTATTAATAGATGAGTTTAAAAGTAAATATCCGTTAGAAGATATTACAGAATTAGAAAGTAAGTACAAAGAAAGGGTTGAATATATAGAGAAAGAAAAAGAAGAGAAATCAGTAGTAGAAGAAATAGACTATGAAAAAGACATTAATAACTCAGGAGCCACGGAAGGAAGTGGTAAAGGGATAGGAAGTACATTAGCTGCACAGAATTCAAGTCAAATAATTACTGTCGTAAGTAATGGAGGGTCATATGGAGAGCTAGTTATGTGGGAAAAGGATGGCAGTGACAATTGGATAGAAGTAGATAGGGTAGCTGCAAGACTTGGTCAAAATGGAATGAAGTATGCAAGTGAAGTATATGAAATGGATAAGTGCACACCAACTGGTATTTATACTGTTACAGAGGCATTTGGAATTAATGGTAACCCAGGTAGTGGAGTGCCGTATAGGGAGTTAGATGGATCAGAGTATTGGGTTGATGATGTAGATTCTGAATATTATAATACTATGCAATTTGGAGAACCAAATGGAAGGTGGGCTTCAGCTGAAAAGTTAACTGATTTTGGTGGATATTATAATTATGCACTTGTTATAGATTATAATAGATGGCCAGTAATATCAGGGAAAAGTTCAGCTATATTCTTACATTGTGATATGGGGATATATACTTATGGATGTGTAGCTATACCACAGAATAATCTAGTAAATTTATTAACCTGGTTAAATCCTAGTAATAATCCGGTAATAATATTAGATTTTACTTATGAAGATATATATACTAATTATTAGTGAATAAAGTAAGGAAAATGCATTGTGATAAAATGGTATAAAAATGCCTTTAAAACGAGCATATTAGCTAAAAATTATGTAGTATAATAATAAAGTAATATAAAATATGATAAAAAAGTATTAAAATAGTATTGACATTGTATAAATGGTAATATATTCTATAGATAATAAGTTGATTTAAAAGACATTCGTTGAAGAGAAAAAGTAAGTATTGATTTGTTCCACAGAGAGTTGGTGTTTTGCTGAGAGCCAATGTCCAAGAGATATCTGAAAAATCATCTCTGAGAAGTAAAGGTGAAAAGTTATTGAGTAATCTTTACCGGAGGCTCACCGTTAAAAGAGAGGCGTATTATGATGTACGTTTGCTAAGTGCTATAATAGGTTTATTTTTTCATAAGCTATTTTATAGAATTAGGGTGGTAACGCGGTTAACCCCGTCCCTTTATTTTAAGGGACGGGTTTTTTTATATTTAAGTGAAGTTCTAAATCAATTATTTAGTTAACTTAAATAAACATACAAAATTTAATTTGGGTACTTGAAGTTACACAAAGTATACGACTACGAACGTATGAGAGTAGTGAGTTTAATTAATAAAGGGGGCGATCTTATGGAGATTGACATTGATATTGTAAATATAGGTAATAGATACAAAGAATAATATATTAGATTATTGGGGGAATTATCATGAAGAATTTATCAAAAAAAGATTTAGTATTAGTAAGCTTAATGCTTTTTTCATTATTTTTTGGAGCGGGAAATTTAATATTTCCACCATTTTTAGGGCAGGCAGCAGGTAGTGCTACATGGATTGCTATGGCAGGGTTCTTTATAACAGCAGTAGGATTTCCTGTTTTAGGAGTAATAGCAGTTGCAAAATCAGGAGGATTATATTTATTAGCAAAAAGAGTTCATCCTGTATTTGCTGCAGTATTTACAGTTTTGATATATTTATCAATAGGCCCAGGACTTGGTATTCCAAGAGCAGGAAGTTTACCTTTTGAAATGGCAGTAGCGCCTTACTTACCAGAAGGAGTATCAGTAAAATTATCATTATTTTTATTTACATTAGTGTTTTTTGCTATTGCTTACTGGCTTTCTTTATCACCAGCTAAACTTGTGGATAGAATGGGTAAAGTTTTAACACCAACATTATTATTATTAATTTTAGTAATATTTATAGCAAGCATATTTAGACCTCTTGGGGGATATGGAGAGGCAACAGGAGAGTATATGACATCTCCATTTGTAAAAGGATTCTTAGAGGGTTACTTGACAATGGATACTATAGCTGCACTAAACTTTGGAATAGTAATAGCTTTAGCTATAAAATCTAGAGGGGTTACTGATGACAAGTTGGTTGTATCAAATTCTATAAAGGCTGGAGTAATTGCTGGTAGCTTATTAATAGCTATTTATGCAGTTTTAGGACATTTAGGAGCAACTAGTGGAGGAAAATTTGGCGCTACTGAAAATGGAGCTCAAACATTAACTAATGTGATAACATATATATTTGGGAAGCCAGGGGCTGTATTGTTAGCAGTAATATTTACACTTGCTTGCTTAACAACTTGTGTAGGATTAATAACCTCTTGTAGCCAATATTTTGCCACATTAACATCTAAGGTTAGTTATAAAGGTTTTGTTAGAATACTAGCTGTATTAAGTATGGGAATTGCAAATATGGGATTAACACAAATACTTTCTATATCAGTACCAGTATTAAATGCAATTTACCCAATAGCTATTATGTTAATTGTTTTAGGAATGATGAATAAACTGTTTAATGGAAATACCATTGCTTATAGGTTAACAATATTGTTTACAGGAGTTGTAAGTATTGTAGATGCATTAGGTCAAGTAGGCATTAGAGTAGGAGTTGTTACTAGATTATTTGAAAAGCTACCACTTTATCCGCAAGGATTAGGATGGGTTGTACCGGCTGTAGTGGGTGTTTTATTAGGAATTATAATTAAGTTCGGTAAAGAAAATATGAAGGATTTAAATTTGGAAACTAACTAAAGTAATTTAATGATTGTATAGACAATATTTGATAGGTATCTGTCTATACAATTATTTTTATGCATAAAATTATTTGATATATTTGTTTCATCAGAACAACGTTTACAAAATGGAGGGAAAGAAATGAATTTTTATCAAAAATTTGAGGGGAAAATAATGGACTTTGGGACAAAACTTAATAATTTAAAGCTATTAAGAGTATTACGTGATTCTTTTATGATATCATTCCCATTAATAATATTTGGATCAATAATGTTAGTTATAGCTAACTTACCATTCCTTGATAAGGTACTAAGCCCAGAAGCATTGACTAATTTAAAAAATTTCTTAGGACCAGCATCAATGACTACAATGTCAATAACAACAATCTTTGTTACTTTAGGTATTGGTTATTATTTTAGTAAAGAAGAAGGTGTAGATCCTATATTTGGAGCAGCTATTTCTTTAGTATCTTTCTTACTTTTAACTCCTACTGCTAATGGTGGAGAATTAGGAAGTGTATTACAAATAGATAGATTAGGTGCTAAAGGAATGTTTATCGGTATGATAGCAGCATTTTTATCTGCATATATGTATACATTCTTTGTAAAGAAAAATTGGACAATAAAAATGCCGGATACAGTACCGCCAGCAGTGTCTAAATCTTTTGCAGCTTTAATACCAGCGGTTTTAACATTAACAACTTTTTTAGTAATAAATATAATATTCACATTTACGCCCTGGGGAAATCCACATGACTTTATATATGAAATAATACAAACACCTTTAACTAAATTAGGTAGTGGGATTTCAGCAACAATAGTAGCAATATTCTCAATTCAAATTTTATGGTTCTTTGGATTACATGGACAAATTATTGTAAATTCAGTAATGGATCCTATATGGAATACATTGTCACTTGAAAATTTAAATGCTTTCCAAGCTGGTACAGAAATGCCAAATATAATAACAAAACAATTTATAGAAACATTTACAGTTGGCCTTGGTGGAACTGGTATGACTCTTATAGTAATATTAGCTATATTAATATTTATGAAGAGTAGACAATTAAAAGAGATAGCAAGACTTGCAGCACCAGCTGGATTATTTAATGTTAATGAGCCGGTTACGTTTGGATTACCAATAGTTTTAAATCCGATAATTGCTATTCCTTGGATAATAGCACCTGTTGCAGCAACTTTAGTGGCATATTTTGCAATGGCATCAGGATTAGTTCCAGCAACAACAGGAGTTGCAGTACCGTGGACAACACCTGTATTGATAAGTGGATTTTTAGCTACAAATTCTATTGCAGGTTCAATACTTCAATTAGTACAAATGGCATTAGTGTTAGCTATATGGTTCCCGTTCTTAATGGCGTTAGATAAGAAAAACTATGAATTAGAAAAACAGGAAACAACAAGTGTAGCATAAGAAATAAAGTGCGAAGCACTTTAGAGAAAAGTTTGACTTAGTCAAAGAGCAAGAGGTCACTTGGTGACGACCAAGAGATTTACAATATTCAAGAATAATAAACTTATACTTTACTAAAAAAGCTTTCGGATATTTACGAATTAAATATCTTGGACTGATGTAGGCACCCTTGGTCTCGACGAAGTCGACTTTTCACTTGCGCACTTAGTGCGCATTTTTTTTAACTATCTTTTAGCATAATAAACTATTGAATTGTTAAAGTGTTTATTAATAGAATACTCATAAACTCTTCCGTTAGTAAGATAACCTATATTTTCAACTTGAATAGCTAGGTTAGATTCTTTGCAATTAGAAAGTTCAGTCTCTTCTTCGGTAAGGATTATAGCAGATATATTCTTTATACCATGAGAAATTTCATAATTATTATCGTACTCAATATATGAAAGAAGACTTGCTTCACAATTTTGTTTTGTAAGGTTTGGAAAAAGTGATACAGGCATATAAATATATTCAATATGATCTATTCTTGTGTTAATACATCTCAATCTTGTTATATACCAAACTTTTGAGCCTTTAGATATCTGTAATTTTTCGCAAATATTATCATCTGCAATTATTTGACTTAGATTTAAAACTTTAGTATTTATATCTTTAGCAGAATAAAGATCGTACTGAGAGCTTAAATTTAAAGAGTAAGTGCATGGTAATTCATTTACAAAAGTAGGGCCACCGTGAGATTTTCTTGCATAGCCTCGTTCTATCAATACATCCATTACTTTTCTTATAGTATGTCTATTACATTCATATTTTTGCGCAAGATGAGCTTCAGAAGGGAATTTAGAATCCTTTTCTAATTCGCCACAAACAATACTTTCTATTAGATCTTTTAATATATCTCTACTTTTCAAAATTTAAATCCTCCTTTAGCTACTATATTCTAATAATATTATAGTAAGTAATTATTTTCAATAAAGTATTACAGTATTATGAATCTTTAATTTTGTATAGACAGATGGTGAAAATATTTATTATAAATATTAAAATAATAATACTAAAATATGTTTGGAGGAAAATAATAATGGCAATATATAAATTTCCAGAGAATTTTACATGGGGAGCAGCAACTTCAGGCCCACAAACAGAAGGATGGAGTGATAAAAGTAGCTTTAGTATATACGAGCATTGGTTTCAAACTGAACCAGAGAAGTTTCATAATGGGGTAGGACCAGCAGTAAACTGTGATACTTATAGAAAATATAAAGAAGATGTTAAGCTTATGAAGGAAATTGGGTTAACTAGCTTCAGAACATCAATTCAATGGACAAGATTAATAAAGAATTTTGATACATGTGAAGTAGATCCAGTTGCAGTGGAATTTTATAATAACTACATAAATGAAATAATTGATGCTGGAATAGAGCCGTACATTAACCTTTTCCATTTCGATATGCCAATAGAATTACAAAATAGAGGTGGATGGGAAAGTAAAGAAGTTGTAGATTTGTATGTTAAATATGCAAGCAAATGTTTTGAGTTATTTGGAGATAGAGTTAAGAAATGGTGTACTTTTAACGAACCAATAGTTCCGGCTGAAGGGGGATATTTATATAAATTTATGTATCCAAATATATCTGATTTCAAGAGAGCCATACAAGTTGGATACAATACTATAGTAGCTCATGCTAAAGCTGTAGAATCTTTTAGAAAGTTAAAAACTGGAGGAGAGATAACAATAGTATTAAATCTTACTCCATCATATCCAAGGTCTGAAGATAAAAAGGATTTAGAAGCATCAAGAATTGCAGATGGTATTTTCAATAGATCTTTCTTAGATCCAGTAGTACATGGTAATTTCCCAGAGGATGTAGTAGAGTTATTAAAAAATAATGATTTATTACCAGAGTATACTGAAGAAGAGTTAGAGGTAATAAAAAATAATCCAATAGATTTCTTAGGAGTTAACTATTATCAACCAAGAAGAGTTAAGGCTAAAGAAACAGAAGTAGATCCTAATGCACCTATAATGCCAGAAACATTCTTTGATTATTATGATATGCCAGGAAAGAGAATGAATCCTTATAGAGGATGGGAAATAGCACCTCAAGTAATGTATGATGTAGCTATCAATATAAGAGATAATTACAACAATATTCCATGGTATATATCAGAGAATGGAATGGGAGTTGAAGGTGAAGAAAGATTTAGAGATGAGAATGGTGTTATAAATGATGATTATAGAATAGATTTTGTAAAAGAACATTTAACACATCTTCATAAAGGAATAGAAGAAGGATCAAATTGTTTTGGATATCATTTATGGACATTTATAGATTGTTGGTCATGGGCAAACTCATTTAAAAATAGATATGGATTCGTTTCATTAGACTTAGAAACAGGAAAAAGAACTATAAAGAAATCAGGAAGATGGATAAGAGAAGTTTCTGAAACAAATCAGTTTGAATATTAATTTTATAGAGAAAATTTCATAAGATAAATAATGAAAGTACAAGACTTGATTTTAAGGACTTGTACTTTCATTGCTTTTATTTTTGAATCTTATCTTTAATTATACAGATTCCTTGAGTCATAGTTCCCATAGGACAATATACACACCAGGAACGAGGTTTAAAAAGGAGCATAGTTATTGCGCCTAGTATGGTTGAAGTTATCATCATACTATAAAAACCAAAAGCAAACTGAGCAATCCATGGATTAATAGAGGAGTAATCTGCAAAGTTCCAAGGTAATTTAAAAGTCCATAAAAGTGTTATAACTTCTTTTAGAGTGTTTGTACCATTAAATACTAGGTAAGTATTTAATAGCATATTAGCAAACATAGTTAAAAAGAATATTAGAAATCCATATCTAAAATATTTATGCTTTAAGAATTTTGGCATAGGTTTATTTCTTGATAGTTTATATTTATTTCCTAATATATTGAGGAGCTGTCCTCTACCACAATAGGTATTGCAATATGCTTTTCCTCCTCCTAATAAAGAAATCATTAAAGGAATTAAAAAGCAAAGTAATCCAAGCCAGGCAAATAACATATTAAAGAGTCCTAAAAATAAGTAAAGTGCTGAAATAATCCACATGTATTCTGACAAATGTTTTTTCTTTCTTTTTTTCATAATCATATTAATCCTCCTATTTTATTTTAATTGTAGATGCAGGGCATACTTTTGTACATTTACCACAATCTACACATTTATCAAAATCTATTTGTGAATAAATTCCTTTATATATTGTTATGGCTTTTAGTGGACAAGTTTTTTCGCAAATTCCACAGCCTACACAATAAGTTTTATCAATATAAGCTTTTTTTCTAATACTTTTATTTTCCATAATTAATTACTCCTTTTGATTATTTATATTTTAAAAGATTTCAAGATTAGTATAAGGTTATAATATATATAAGGTATGTGACTTAGTCACTATGTATATTAAGAGAAAAAGATATATTTTTAATATGAGGTGAAATTAAAATGATAGATAATGTAAGGGAATTATATAATGCCTATCCAGTTTTAAAGAAAATAGATAAAAGTACAAATGGAATAATAACAGAGAAAGCTATATTTAAGGAGCTTTTAGCTAATGAGTATTTATCTACTTATGGAACAGGGTGCGTTGGATTTATATTTGTTTTAAGTGGGGATATAAAGATTCAAAGAGTTGGTTATGAGGGGGAGGAGACTAACCTTTACAATATAGGAAGAGGACAATTATGCCATGAAGCTTTAAGTTGTTTTTTAAGGTGTGAGCCGTTAAATATTATAGGAAAAGCAACTCAAGACTCAAGAATTATGTTAATTCCTTTTGAAATAGTTGAAAAATATCTTTTAAATAGTACAGATTTTTTAAAGGAGATGTATAGAGATTTACATTATAAATTTAATTTAATTATTGGCACTAAGGAAGAAGTTAAGCATGAATCTTTACAACGGAGACTAGTAAAATTATTAATAAGCAAAGAAAGTAAAAATATTTATGCAACACATGCAGAATTAGCATTTGAGTTAGATTCAGCGAGAGAGGTTATTAGTAGAAAGCTTAAGGAACTAGAAAAAGAGGGATATTTAAAACTTACAAGAGGGAAAATACAAGTAGTAAAAGAATTAAAAGAATTGATATAAAAATAAGCAATGTGATCAAGTCACAAAACTTTTAAATAATTAAGAGTAAGATGTAAGTATACAAAAGATAAAACAAATCTTTAAAACATAGAAGAATTAGATTTTAGGAGGAATGATTATGTTTGGATTTTTTAATAGAAATACTGGAAAAGTAATTAATGTAAATGATATGGATAGCTTAGTAGGGAATATTGAACTTATTGATATAAGAGAACCTTATGAGTATAATAGTGGATCAATTAAAACTGCAAAAAATATACCTATGAACACGTTATTAGATAATCCATCAAAGTATTTAAAACAAGATAAAGAGTACTATATAATGTGTCAATCAGGAGGAAGAAGTTCTAGGGCCTGTAGTGAACTTACAAAAAAAGGTTTTGATGTTATAAATGTAGCTGGGGGGATGGGCTCTTACTTAGGAGCAAAAAGAAATTAATTAAAAGAGGGAGAGAGTATTATGAAAAAGATATTAATAGTTGGAGGAGTTGCAGGAGGGGCATCATCAGCAGCTAGATTAAGAAGAAATAGTGAAGATGATAGAATAATTATGTTTGAAAAAGGACCTCATGTATCATTTTCAAACTGTGCACTTCCATATCATTTAAGTGGAACAATAGAAGTGCCTAATAGGCTAGTCCTTATGAGTCCAGAAAAGTTTCAAGCCCAATATAATATAGAAGCAAGGGTTAATAATGAAGTTTTATCAATAGATAGAAAAAATAAAGAAATAGAGGTTAAAGACTTATTAACTGGAGAAGTTTATAAGGAGAATTACGATAAGCTTATACTTTCACCAGGTGCTAGACCCATAGTACCAAGGATTCCGGGAATAGAGAATGTGAATGTATTTACTATAAGAAATGTAGTAGATATAGATAAATTAAACAGATTTATAAAAGAGGTAGATGGGAAAGAAGTAGCTGTAATTGGTGGTGGATACATTGGTGTTGAAGCTGCAGAAAACTTAATAGATGGTGGATATAATGTGTCTCTAATAGAAGCAACACCTCAAATATTAAAGCCTTTTGATTATGATATGGTTCAAATTCTTCATAAGGAGATGATGGACCATGGAGTAAACTTAATAGTAGAAGATAAGGTTACAGGATTCGAAAAAGACAAGGTGTTGTTAGAATCAGGAAAGAAGATAGATGCTAAGGCAGTTGTTATGGCAATAGGAGTAACTCCAGAAGTTGAATTAGCTAAAGATGCTGGTTTGGAAATTGGAGAAACAGGAGCTATAAAGGTAGATAACAATTATAAAACTAATGATGATGATATTTATGCAGTAGGTGATGCTATAGAAGTATATAATGCATTAACTTCAATGAACACTAAACTATCATTAGCAGGGCCTGCACAAAAAGCAGCTAGAACCGTAGCTGATCATATTAATAATAAGACTACAGTAAATAAAGGGTATATAGGTTCATCAGCTATAAAGGTATTTGATTATAATGCAGCATCAACAGGGTTAAATGAAGGATTAATTCAAGCGTTAGGTATGAAAATAAATTATGATGTAGTTAGGATTATTCCAGCAGATAAAGTAGGAATTATGCCAGGATCATCACCAATGCACTTTAAACTAATCTTTGAAGTTCCAACAGGAAGAGTATTAGGAGCTCAAGCTGTAGGAAAAGGAGATGCCATAAAGAGAATAGATGTTATAGCTACAGCTATTAAATTTGGAGCAACAGTTGAAGATTTAAAGGATTTAGAGTTATGTTATGCTCCACCATTTGGAACAGCAAAAGATGTAGTAAACTATGCAGGTTATGTTGCATCAAACCTTTTAAGTGGATCATTTAAGCAAGTTAATGTTGATAAGGTAAGAGAGCTTGTAGAAGAAGGAGCTTATATTGTTGATGTTAGAGAAAGAATGGAATTTGAAAATGGTCATATAAAGGGAGCTGTTAATATTCCTTTAAGTGAATTAAGAGAAAGAGTTAATGAAATACCAAAAGATAAGAATGTATATTTACACTGTAGAACTGGACAAAGAAGTTATAATGCTACATTAGCACTGCAAAATCTAGGGTTTGATAATGTAGTAAATATTACAGGTAGTTATTTAGCATTATCATTTTATGAATATTATAATGACATAACTGAGGGTAGAGAAAGTATAATGACAAAATATAATTTCAAGTAATAATAAAGTTAGGCTAGTGATATTATCATAGCCTAACTTTATTAAATTCATTTTAACATATTAGAGGTTATTGAATATAATAGAGTATTAAGAAAATTAAATTATGAAATATTGACACAATGGACTTGCTCTAATATAATGTATTTAATATATAATAAATTCAGAGATGAGGGAGAGTAGCAAAGTCAAGCTTCATTAAAGAGAGTTAGGGGTGGTGAGATCCTAACAAGAAGAAATTTTGTGAATGGGCCTCTTAGAAGCAAAGGGAAATACAATTTTGTAAAGTACTAGCGCCGTGGGCTGCACGTTATAGCAGATAGAATATGTTAGTATTCGAAATTGAGAGGCTTATTATATTTTTATAATAGCAATTTAGGTGGTACCGCGGAATTTATCTCCGTCCTATTTTTATAGGACGGAGTTTTTTTATTTAACTAACAATACAAATTTCACCCATAGGGTATACGTAATTTGATTATTGGAAGTTATTCATTCAACGATATGAGAACGACTTAATTTAAAATCTATTTAACGATAGATATTTGTTTGAGAGGTGAAAAGGATGGTTTGAAGTTATTTATTGATTAGAAAAAATGAAAATTACAATATTTGGAGGAGAATAAATATGAAAAGAAATAATAACACCAAGAAATTAATAATTAATGCTTTACTCTTAGGAATAGGAGTAATTCTACATCAAATCACACCAGCCTTAGGGATACCGATGCAACCAGACTTTGCATTAACCATGTTACTAGTAGTTATGATTATAAATAAGGGGGATTATAAAACATCATTGATAGCAGGAATAATAACAGGAGTTTTTACAGCATTAACTACTAAATTTCCTGGAGGTCAATTACCTAATATAATTGATAAGATAGTTACAGTTAATATTATGTATATGGTTATGATTCTTATGAATAAATTAGAATATGGTAAAGTTATTACTGAAAAGTTTAAGATATCAATTACAACTTTTATATTTGCATTAGGAACATTAATTAGTGGCACAACCTTTTTGTTATCAGCACAAATTATTGTAGGACTACCGATTAGTTTTAGAATATTATTTGTAACGGTAGTTATTCCAACAATAATAGTAAATTCTATAGCTGGAGTAATTTTATATAAAATAGTACTTTCATCCTTAAGAAAAATAGCAATCTCATAAAATAAAATTTCCTCTAATTACTTCTTTATAATTAGAGGAAATTTTACCTATACAGCATGATTTAATAAAGAATTTTTTTTTGTTAATGATGGCCAAATAGTTAGCAACATTGTTAGATAACAAGCTATTCCACCTATAAAATTTGAAATAGGTTCAGCTAAAAATACTCCATTAACGCCTAAGTTGAACATTCTTGGTAGGAGTAAGGTAAGTGGAACTACAATTATTATCTTACGAAGTAATGAGAAAAATATTGCTTTCTTAGATTCTTTAAGAGCGACATATACGGCTTGTCCTGAAAATTGAAATGACATCATAAAGAATCCAAAGAAGTAAATATGCATTGATGGCACTCCGAATTTAATAAGATTAGCGTCGTTGTTAAATATCTTTATAAAGAATTCAGGTAAGATACTTAAAATAATCCAAATAAAAGTTGTATAAGCTATACAGGTAATAGACATAAATTTAATTCCACTTTTGACCCTATTATATTTTTCGGCACCATAGTTATATCCTAATATAGGTTGAGAACCGTTAACTATACCGCTAATAGGCATAGTAATAATTTCACGAATAGAGTTAATAACAGTCATAATACCTACATATAAATCTCCACCATAACTTTGGAGTGTAATATTGCAGACCATTTGAACAATACTATTAGTAATAGCCGTAATGAATCCAGATAAGCCTAAGGTTATGATATCTTTAAGAATTAATAAATTAATTTTAAAATTTTTACGTTTAAGTCTTAATAACGTATTATGCCCAGTTAAAAACCGTAACACCCACAATGCAGATAAAAATTGGGATATTATTGTGGCAAGTGCAGCTCCTTTAACTCCCATATGAAAAATAAATATAAAGATAGGATCTAAAATTATATTTACTATGGCCCCCAGAAGAATGGTCATCATTCCGACTCTTCCAAATCCTTGAGAATTAATAAAGCTATTCATACCAAGGCTTATCATTACGAACACACTACCTAATAAGTAAATTGTTATATAGTTATTTGCATATGCAAATGTATTTTCACTAGCACCTAGTAATAGAAGTAACGGTCTTTTAAAGATTAGCCCTAATATTGTAAGTAATATACCTGATATTATTAAAAGTGCAAATGAGTTACCCATAATTTCTTCAGCACTATTATTATTTCCTTTGCCTCTTTCGATGGAGAATAAAGGAGCTCCACCCATACCGAAGAGATTTGCAAATGCCATTATTATTGTGATAATTGGAAATGTAACTCCTATACCAGTAAGCGCTAAAGTTGATGCATCAGGTATTCTGCCTATATATATACGGTCGACAATATTGTAAAGAATATTAATTAATTGAGCAAAAGTCATTGGTATAGCTAAGCGTAGTATATTTTTTGATACGCTACCTTCTGTGAAATCATTTTTGTTATTCATAAATAATCTCCTTATATATTGTGCAATAGCTTACGCACTGAGTTTTTTATCAAATATATATTATATCACTGATTTGTGTAATAATATACCTCTATTTAAATAAATTGTAATTTACAATTTATACTTAAACATATATTCTTATAATATTAGATAAGTTAATTAAATTAAAACATAAGTTTTAATTGTAAAATTAACTTATAATTTTAGGAGGTATGAAATATGAAAGATAAGATAAGTATTTGTTCAGAATGTTCAGGAATAGATATAGATAAGTTAGAAAAAGAGTTTGGAAAAGAAAATATTGACTATAGATGCATAGGTGAATGTGGTGGAAGATATGGTATTGTGCTAGGATATACAAAAAAGACATTCATACAAGCTGAAAGTGATGAAGAGTTTATTGAAATAGTTAAGAGTTTATAGAAAATAATTAATATAAATAAAAAAGGGGATTTGTAAAATTACAAATCCCTTTTAAGTATCTAAAAAGTAGTTATTATTAAGCCCACATTTGGAATCCACATACTTGGCCGATAAATGCACCAACGATTCCGATTACAAGTAAAAGAGCTATACAAGTAACTGGCTTCCAACCTTTCTTCTTAAGTAAGAAGAATAACATTAATGTTAAAGCTAGAGGAAGCATTTGAGGTAAAACACCATCTAAAATATTTTGAATAATTATAGGTGCGTCACCGTTTGGTATTTCAATTGCTAATTTAGTTGCACCATAGTTAGAAGTTAAAGCACCAACTACGAATACACCTAATAAAGAAGCAGCACCAGTAAATTCTTTAGCATTCTTAGTTAATACATCAATTGCTTTAGAACCTAAGTTGTAAGACCAGTGCATTAACCAGTACCTTACACCAAACTGAACAGCATTGAATATCAATAAGAATAATATTGGACCAGCTAAAGATCCACCAATTGCCATATTAGCAGTTATACCGGCTGTTATTGGAACTAGTGTAAACCAGAATATAGCATCACCAATACCACCTAAAGGTCCCATTGCAGCAACTCTTACCGCTCTGATAGTGTTAGTATCAGCTTTCTGTTCTTCTAAAGAAAGAATTATACCCATAACGAAAGTTACTAAGAATGGGTGAGTATTAAAGAATTCTAGGTTGTGTTTCATAGATTTAGATAAATCTTCTTTATTAGTATGGATTTCTTTTAATCCAGGAAGTATACCATATAACCATCCTGCGGCTTGCATTCTTTCATAGTTAAATGAAGCTTGTAGGAATAATGAACGCCAAACCATCTTATTTAAAGTTTTCTTGTCAAGTTTTTTAGCTGGAGTTAAATCGTTATATAATGTTGAATTAGATTCCATCTTCGTCATCTCCTCCTCCTACTGATACGAAACCAGCATTATTTTTCATCTTAACATTGTTTTGGAAGTCATAGATAGCTATAGCTATTCCGATAAATGCTATTATTAATAGAGCTGAACCTTTTAAAGATTCTATGCTTCCTATAATAGTTGCAAGACCAAATCCTGCAAAGTAAATTCCCCATAAGTCGTTAGATAACATGATTCTAAGTAAGATAGCGAAACCTACATAACGCATCATACCACCAGCAGCCCCTAAACCGCTCATGAACCAAGCAGCTTTTTCAGAGAATGCAGATAATGCTGTACCAGCAGCGCTTCCTCCAATTAAACCTATAACAACTACTAAAGCAAAGAATAATCCTAGAAGCCCCATTGCCATATAGTTAAGATTTTCGATACCTTTAGTATTAGCATCGTCAGCGTATTTATCTGCCTTAGACATTAATGGAGACATAATTGTAAATAATATTGTTACACTATATTGTCCGATTAATGCGAATGGAACAGCTAGTCCAACGGCAGCTGTTGGCTCTAACCCAGAAGAAATTGCGAATATAACAGCCATTATTCCACCAATAACAGCATTTGGAGGTTGAGCTCCTCCGATTGGCATATTTCCGATTGTCATTAATTGATAAGTACCACCTACTATAAGACCGGTTTGTAAATCACCAAGAATTGCACCGATAACAGCACCAGATACAATTGGTTGGTATAATGATTCTAAGAAACTGAATTGATCTATACCTGCAATAAATGCAAATACTGCAACCAATAAGATTTGTACTACATTAAAATCCATTATTGTAATCCCCCTTATTTAATATTTAGTTTTTTATAATGACCTTAAAAAGGTATTATTTGAATAGTTTATCAAGGCTTTCTGCACTTTCAGTAGGAACTCTTCTAATTTCAAGTTCTACCCCTAAATCTCTTAATTTTCTAAATGCTTCTACGTCCTTATCATCTACTGCGACAGAACCAGCAACTTGTCTCTTACCTTGAGCCATGTGCATATTTCCAATATTAACTTTCTTTATTGGAACTCCGCCTTCAACAAGTTTTAAAACATCAGAAGGAGTCTCACAAACTATAAAGATAAGTTGTTTTGCACTTGCTTTGTGAATTGTGCTTATAGTTTTTTCAAGAGTCCAATAACGAGTTGAAGCATAAGATGGAGCAGCCATATCCATTAAACCTTGTCTAAGCTTGTCCCCAGCAACAACATCGTTTGCAACTAGAATTAAGTTTGCTCCGATAGAACCACACCATTGAGTTGCAACTTGTCCATGTATTAATCTGTTATCTATTCTTGTTAAAACGATATTTGGCATATTTTCACCTCCTTTATTAACAAATTTGTAAAAAGTTATTAACTCTTTATATTTATTATAAAACTAACAAAAGATGGAATCTTTAGATTTTTTAGTATTTATTTTATGTTTTTTAACAACGTTTACAAAAGGTGAAAAAATTAAAATAAATTTTACTTAATATAATAAGGAAAATGTAGTGTAAAGCTAGAAGAGAGCTTAGTTTTTAAGGGTAAATATTTGACAAAAATTATAAATATATTACAATATATGTATAGGGAAAATTAAAAATTTAATAAGGGTATTTGTATATTTATCGTAAGGTTTTTATAAAAATATTATGTATATCATAATGATTTGTATTTTTGAATATATTAACTTAAGTCAATCTTTTTTTGAGTTAAGTTATAAAACGATAAATATTACAATGAGAGAGGGGATTTACTATGTATGATAAAACATCTAGCGCTCAGTTTAAAAAATATGGTTCTATTTATGATGAACCTAAGGAGATGCATAGTGATGAATTGATACAAAAGGAAGTTGTAACTAGTGATAGAGTAATTTCTAGTTTGTATCATTTTTCAGAGCCAGTATATGTAGAAGTCAAAGAAGGGATGGCTTATATATTAATTGGTGATTCAAGTGATGGTGAGTTTAAGTTGTTTGGAATACATAGGAACTTAGAAATTAAGGCTAATATGTATTTTAATATAATTCCTATGATGGATCAGGTGAGGTTCAATTTGATAATTCCTGTTAATTATAATTTGAAAATTGAGTTTTTAAATCCGCCATACGAGTATAGTAGAATTTTACCAACAATAAATATACCAGAAATAATGGCTTATTATTATACAATAAAAAGTCCTAACTATAAGTTCAAAGGTGAAAGACATAATATATAT
Organism: Clostridium hominis; assembly: GCF_014287825.1. Classification (NCBI taxonomy): domain Bacteria; kingdom Bacillati; phylum Bacillota; class Clostridia; order Eubacteriales; family Clostridiaceae; genus Clostridium; species Clostridium hominis. Next base: position 35,395 of record NZ_JACOOO010000043.1, on the reverse strand, counting down.
GAATTAACTTTTGTAGATAACGGAACATTAGAAACATCAATTGATAATGTTAACTATACATTAAATTCTTATGATTTGATTATTTATGGTAAAAATCAACTTCATACTCAAGCAGTTAATAGTGATTCCTCATGTTCATATTTAACTGTTATGTTTGATATGGAATGTAAAGATGATAGTTTAATTTGTAATAAAGTATTTCATTGTAGAAAAGAATTATATAGAGCTATACGAACTTTTGCTAAAAATATATCGTCTACTTTGCCTTATTCAGAAAATTTAATACTAAGTAATTTTCACGAAATAATTATTAGGTTGTTCCAAGATGATTACTTAGGAGAAGAGACAGATAAACTTCCAACTGAAACACAGCAATATTTTCAAGATGAATTGTTAGAAGGGATACTAGCATATATTGATAAAATGGTTTGTGAGCCAATTACAATCGAAGAGCTTTGTAGTAAGTTTTCAGTATCAAGATCTTCTTTACAGACATTATTTAAAAATAATTTAAATACAACACCTAAAAAATATATTAATGACTTAAAGCTAGCAAAAAGTAAGCTTTTAATAAAGGAAAACAAATATACCATTAGTGAAATAGCATTTATGCTAGGGTTTAGTTCGATTCATTATTTTTCAAGATCCTTTACGCATCATTTCGAAATAAGTCCTAGTGAGTATGCTCAAACAGTATTTAAATCTTAATAAGTAAATTGAATAGAATTGCGTAACAATTCAATTAAGAATTCTAAATGATAAATAAAAAATTAAAGGAAAAAATTCCTCCGTAGGAATTAAAAAAATAGAAACTGCCTAAGCAGTTTCAACCTTAATTTAGCATTATACATTTATAATTTTAAATTAAATAAATTGTTACGCACTTTATTTTTTAAGCAACGCTTTGAACAGAATATCTAGATACAGTAAGTACTACGTTTTTAGCTACTTCAACATCTACAGTTTCGTTACCAACCTTAACTATCTTACCGTAAACTCCACCACAAAACATTACTTTAGTTCCTGGTTTTAGTTCTATGTGAAAATCTTTAATTTCAGATGTTCTTTTTTTAAGGTTTTTTGCTGATATAAATAATAATATCATAGCTGCTATTCCTACTAATACTGCTACAGTAATACATGTCCATATAACAACTTCCCAATTTATCATATTAGATACCATCCTCTAACTCAACATCTTCATGAATAATGAATTCAAATTTTACAACACCACTCTTACCAACTTCTAATGCACTTTCTACCAAAGAAGATAAGTCATCTAAAATATCTTTAGTCATAGATATTTCAAGAGCCATAGGTAGGTTTGTACCACCTATTACTTCCATTGGTTTTTCAATTTCTGTTTTTACTTCAACTAAAGTTTTAAAAGGCGATCCGCCAGCTAAATCAGTAAGAGCTAAAATGCTATCACAATTATCTAAAGTTTTTAAAGAAGTATAGTATTTCTCTTTAAGAGTTTCTGTTGAGTCTGTTTCTTCGAAATCAACGTATTCAACGTTAATAGCTTCTCCTGATATAAGTTTTAAAGAAGAATGTAAACCCGTTGCAAAATTACCATGACCACTAATTATTAATCCTATCATATTTATTCATCCTCTCTCAATACGTTATAAGTTATTTCTATTTGCATGTATATGGATATAGTGTAACACCCTTAACAACACGATTTACCTCTCCTGATGGACAAGGGTTGTCTGGTGTTAAATTCAGTGATAAAGATTTTAATACTGCTAAAGTTTGAGCAAACGTGATGTATGCTAAGCCTAATTCAGCATTATTTACATTTTCATTTATATCATAAGATAATGTGTAATCAGCTAAAGCAGCTATTTCTTCAGAATGTTTGTCTGATACAACGACTAACTTATTATTTTTTCTTTGAGAGCTTATTTCTTTAATTAAATCTAAATCATATTTATAGGTATACTCATCATTACTTACATAAACAACTGTTAATGTTGAATCATTTATAATTGATTTTGGACCATGCCTAAATCCAAGTGGAGTATCAAATACTGCAACAGTTTTTCCAGCTGTTAATTCAAGCATTTTTAAAGAAGATTCTTGTGATATACCTTTTAATGTGTTACTACCTAAATAAACTATTCTTTCAAAGTTATATTCACTAACTATTTTGTATGCAACTTCAAAGTTATTATCTAAGAAGTTTTGAGTTGATGATGCAACTTGGTTTAACACTAATGATTTTTCATCTAAGTTATCTAAGTTAAAGCAAAGATATGCAGCTAAATACATATTACTAAAACTTGATGTCATAGCAAATGATTGATCATGAGTTTCCTCAGTAAGATTTATTGCATAACAATTATCAAGTTCTCCTGCCATTTTAGAAAGTGCACCATTTTTATTGCAAGTAATAAATAAGTTATATAAATTACTACAAACAGCGGAAGCAGCATCTACAGCGCCTATTGATTCAGGAGAGTTACCTGAACGACCAAAGCTTATTAATAATGTAGGTTTAGTTCTTGATAAATAGTTTTCAGGTGTTGCAACTATATCTGTTGTTCCATAAGACTTTACTTTGTAGTTTAATTTCTTATTTAAGTAAGAATATAATGCATTACCTACGAACTCACTAGTACCGGCTCCAGTTAATATAACATCGAAGTCATCGCATTTAATAACTTTATCTATGAAAGACTGTATAGCTTGTCTACTTTCCTTAATTTGATTTAATGTTTTTAACCATGTCTTAGGTTGTTGATAAATTTCTTTTAAAGTGAATGAAGAAAGCGTTTTCTTCATTTGGTTTTCATCAATATTAAATATATTCATAAAAATATCCCCTCCATTGTATTTTGTAACTTTATGAACTTTAAGCTGAGCTTTATTAATTCTAATTATAATGATGAGCTATTTAAATACAATGGAAGTACTAAAAGATATAATATGTATGTTAAAAAGTGCAAATATTAGAAAAATAAACTTATGTATAATAAAGATAAGGTTATACAAGGAGGGAGAATATGTTATTACAAAGCAAGAAGGTTTGGATTGCAGATCAATTTATTCCAGCTCAAATTGAGATTGATGATAATAAAATAACAAATATCTATAGCTATAATGAAAAAAGTGATGCTTTAGATTATGGTGATAGAAGAATAGTTCCAGGTTTTATAGATATTCATTGTCATGGAGCATATGGTTTTGATACAAATGATGCTAACGAACAAGGACTTAGAAATTGGACAAAGAGTATAGTTAATGAAGGAGTTACAGCAATCTTACCAACTACTATAACTCAAAGTAAAGAAGTTCTTACAAATGCTGTAGCGAATGTAGCAAAAGTTGTGGAAGAAGGCTATGACGGGGCAGAAATATTAGGAATACATTTTGAGGGACCATATCTCGATATGGAATATAAAGGAGCTCAACCAAAGCAATATATTACAAAACCTACAGTAAGAGAGTTTCAGGCTTATCAAAGAGCTGCTAAAGGATTGATAAAGTATGTTACCTTAGCAACTGAAGCAGATGAAGATCATGAGCTTACAGAGTATTTATTTACTAATGGAATAGTTGCAAGCATAGGACATTCAGCTGCAACTTATGAAGAAGCTATACTTGCATTTGCGCATGGGGCTAGATCACAAACACATGTATATAATGGAATGACTCCATTTAATCATAGAAAAAATGGACTAGTTGGAGCAGCATATAGAGTTAGAGGAATGTATGGTGAAGTTATTTGCGATGGTAATCATTCAACTTTACCAGCTTTATATAATTTCTTTAATGCTAAGGGACCTGACTATGGAATCATGGTTACGGATGCTTTAATGGCAAAGGGATATGAGCCAGGAACTAGATTTACTTTTGGTGGTAATGAGATAGAAATATATGAAGATGGTAGTGCTCATCTAGTTGAGACTAAAGGACTAGCAGGATCTACATTAAGAATGAATGAAGGTCTTAGAATATTAGTAGAAGAAGCTATGGTACCGTTTAATTATGCTATTAATGCATGCACAATAAATCCGGCAAGATGCTTGAGTATAGATAAGCGTAAAGGAAGAATAGGGGTTGGGTATGATAGTGATTTAGTAGTGCTTAATCATGATTATTCTGTTCATCAAACATATTGTTTAGGAAAGGCGATGTTGCAATGAAGAAGCACGTTACAAATTTAGCAGGAAATAATCTTTATTTAGATATATATGGGAATACAGTGTATTACAACGTTTTTGATAAAAATGGATATATTGTATCTAAGGAAGTAGAGCAAAAATTTAGATTACTTTATTATAGGTATTCTATTATTGTTATTGTATTTATCTTGTTTGGAGATTATTTTAAATCCCTACAAAATACTTTTATAGTAGGTATTGGAGTAATTGCTTTAGTAGAAGTATATTTCAGAGGAATATATTTAAAGAAATTAAAGGTAATAAAGAATTTTAAAAGAGATAAGAAGGTTTCTAAATTAGAGCTTATGGTTAGAAGCAAAGAAAAAGAAAAAATAGTAATGAAAGCATGTGCATATATTTTATTAAGCGCATTAATCGTAATAAATGCAATACAACAAAACTTTAATATAATGTTCATGATTTTAAGTGGGATAGTAGCAATATATAGTATCTATTCAGGAGCACTTAATATAATAGCTGCTAGTAAAATGAAAAAAGCAAAAATTTAGTTTATATAAAGCAAATAGCAAAGGAGAAGTATTATGGAATTAATTACAACAAAGCAAATTTTAAAACAAGCCCAAGAGGGGAATTATGCTATAGGTGCATTTAACGTTGAAAATATGGAGATGGTTATGGCGGTTATTAGTGCTGCTGAGGAGATGAATGCTCCAGTTATAATGCAAACTACTCCATCTACAGTAAAATATGCAGGGCTTGATTACTTTTTAGCAAATGCAAAGGTTGCTGCTAGTAATGCAAAGGTTCCTGTAGTTATGCATTTGGATCATGGGTCAAGCTTTGAGTTAGCTGCTCAAGCACTTAGAGCTGGTTATACTTCAATAATGATAGATGGATCTCATAATGATTTTGAAAGTAACATAGAAATATCAAAGGCAGTTGTAGATATGTGTAAACCTTCAGGAGTTGCAGTAGAAGCTGAACTTGGAAAAGTTGGAGGAAAAGAAGACGATTTAGATGGAGGAGATGGAGATTTATATACAGATCCACTAGAAGCTAAAGAGTTTGTTGAAAGAACAGGTGTCGATTCATTAGCTATAGCGATAGGAACTGCACATGGAATGTATAAAGGTGAGCCAAAACTAGATTTAGAAAGATTATCAGAAATAAGAAAAGTTGTATCAGTACCACTTGTATTACATGGTGGATCAGGTATACCAGATTGGAAAGTACAAGAAGCAATTAAAAGAGGAATCTGTAAAGTGAATTATGCAACAGAATTAAGAATTGCATACACACATGGAGTAAATACTTACTTAAAAGAAAATCCAGATACAATAGATCCTAAGAAATATAATAAAGCTGGAATAGATGAAGTTAAAAAGTTTGTAATGGAAAAAATACAAATTTGTGGTTGTCAAAACAAAGCATAATAGCAATCCAACAAGTTTTACCGAAAATTAAGAGTTATAGGATAATTAGAAAAGAGGAATCGTTAAAGATTCCTCTTTTTTTGAAGAATATGATATAATTTATATGTAATAGTTATAAAGTACGAATGAGTAGGCATTAAGAATTTGGAGGGTTAATATGGGAAGAACAAACATAGTTAATATTACAAAAGGTTATTTAGATAAAAAAGGGTATAATAATATAAATTTTGATAATGGATATGGGGTTATTGTTTTTGAAAAGGTAAAGATATTCTTTTATCCAGGAAATGAGGTTTTAAGAATAACTGCTATGCCAACAGATAGAAAGTACAAAATATATAAGGACTTTAATATTGAAGGAACTATTATAGGAAATGTATTGCTTAAGTATCAACCAGACAAAAGTAATTCAGAATTAATGTATGATATTTATGAAAAGTATGTAACAGAATCAAATATTGATAAAGTAGCAATGTTTTTATTGAATAATACACAGGAGATTTTCAACAAGATTGAAAAGTAATAGAACGTACTATTTATAGTACGTTTTTATTTGTTAAAGAAAGATAAATGAATTAAAAAATGTTATATAAATATAAGTTTTTTATAATAATTTAAATTCTGAAAGATAATAAAAAACACAGTTGTACTATAATGTGGTGCAAAAGTGCTGAAATATTAATTATTATACAAAAAAATGTAGCAAGTTAAACGGAAAAATGATAATATTATCTCGAATAATAAGTTATTTTTGTACAAAATGGAGAAATAATGAGGAATATTATAGAAAAGTTCGTAAGAAATATTGCTATATATAATAATTTTACTGATGAGCAGATGGAAGAAATCGAATACACATTAAAAGTAATTAGTTATGAATTAATTAAGATTATAGCTATTATATTTATATTTTATTTGTTTGGTTATTTAAAAGAAAGTTTAACCATATTATTTGTTATGTGTATTACTAAGCCATTTATTGGAGGATATCACGAAGATAGCCAGATGAAATGTTTTATTGCTACATTAATATTAGTTGTAATTATAATTCAACTTGCAATAACAAGTAATATTAGTTATATAAGTGCTGTTGAATTAAACTTTTTAAGTGTGTTTGTAGTATATAACAGAGCGCCAATAGTAAATGATAAGATGCCAATAACGAAAAATAGTCTTATTAAAAGAAATAGAATAATAGGAATAATAAATATAAGTGTTCTGGCTATAGGATCATTAATATTTTTTAATTCGACAGTATTGTCACAAGTAATAATTTGGACTGTATGTGTACAAGCTATGCTTATGTTTAATAAAAATGAATATAAAACTTATAAGGGGGTGAAGAAATGAGAGGTAAAAAATATATTGGGTGTTTATTATTACTATTAACTACTATGGTTAAAACATCAGGAACAGCGTCATTATTTAGTGTTGGAGTAGAAGAAATGCCAGAATCTATGAAAAAAGGCAGATAAAAGTTAGAAATGGTTTAAATAAGGAGTTATGATTTGATTATTAATATAGTTGATATAATTAATAGTTTGGTTCAGTCTATAATGATAATAGCGACTATTAATTATTGTTTAGAAGATGAGTATAAAAAAGATAATAAAGAGTTAATTTTATATACAATTGTTACATGTTTAGGTTTTGTAATTTCATATAAATTTATTGGAAATTCAAGTTTGAATATATTAATCACACATTGTATTTCACTTATAATACCTTATTGTTTATTTAGGAAAGATATACTAGGAATAACAGTAGGGCATACTATAATTTATTTTGCAATTGCTTTTAATTCGTTAATATTTAGCAATGTTTTTATGACTTTGAACATGTTAATAAATAAAGAGGAATACGTTCAAATTTTGCAAATACTCCTTATATATGCACCACAATTTATAATGGCATTTATTATTCTAAGGAATTTAGATTCTATAAATAAGATATACAAGGTAATTAGATCTAGGAATCTTTCAACAATATCATTTTTAATTTTAAGCTTAATATTAGATTTTATTGGATCTTTTAGTATAATAATTCAAGGCGAAAATAATCCTATATTTTTAAATATAATTTTTTTCGCACTATCAGCGTTCTTAGTAGCCATAACTATACATTTTGCTAATAGTGAAAAGAAAGCTAAAGAAATACATGACTTGAATATAGCCTTAGAAGAAAAGGTACTTGAGTTAAAAAAAATTAAACATGATTATGGTTCACAAATATCATATTTATATGCATTACATTTAATGAAAAGACACGATAGATTAGGTGAACTTTTAAAAGATATAATTGATGGTCATAATAGTATTACAGATCAAGTTCGGGTAAGTAATAGAAGTGATTCTATTATTGCTACTATTGTAAATAGTATTTCAACTAAGGATATTAATATTGTAATAGATGAACAGGCAAAAATAGAAGAATTTCCATTGGAAGAAGTTGAATTACAACGAGTAATCTCAAATATTATTACAAATTCAGTTACAGCTATGGATGGAAGAGGTATAATAACTATAAGAACCTTATATGAATTTAATAAAATTATAATGAAAATTGAGAATAATGGACCAGAAATTGATAAAGGTATTATTACAAAAATCTTTGAAGAAGGCTTTTCAACTAAAAAAGATGATAAAGGAAATCATGGGTATGGCTTGAGTATAGTTAAAGATATTGTAGAGAAGGAAGCTGGAAAAATAGAATTATTTAGTAACAATAAGAAAACAGAGTTTAAAATAATTATGCCTATAAGAATGTAAAGTCTTATGTGAATTAAAAAATATTAATATTAGTAAATAAAAACAATGAATTAGTAGGATGAATATTCATCCTACTAATTCATTGTTTTTATTTATAACTTAATTTAATTAAGAAAAAGATATAAATTACTTTCGAAATAGAAAAAATATAATTTTATTAATAACTCATTAATTTAAAGTGTTATTTTAAGTGATAAATTAACAAAAGTGTTATAAGGACACTATAAAATTGATAAAATGATAAAAAATAAGAGTTATACATAATAATTTATTATAAAAGGGTTGAAAAAAGTAATAAAGTAATATAACATATAATTAAGTTATTAAGGAATAAAAAAACAATTGATAAATAGGGGTGGATAAAGATGGATAACGGAAGAGAACAATGGGGATCGAAATTAGGATTTATTTTAGCTGCAGTAGGATCGGCAGTTGGGTTAGGGAATATATGGAGATTTCCTTATGTAGTTTATGAAAATGGGGGAGGAGCTTTTTTAGTTCCATACTTTGTTGCTATATTTACAGCAGGTATTCCTATATTAATTCTTGAATATGGAATGGGACATAAATTTAGAGGGTCAACACCTCTTTCAATTGCTAGAGCAAATAAAAAGTGGGAATGGCTTGGATGGTGGCCAGTAGTGACAGCATTTTTTATTTTAAGTTATTATTCAATGATATTAAGCTGGGCAATGAAATATTTTACATTAAGTTTTAATAAAGGGTGGGGAAGCAATACAGATGCATTCTTCCATAATGATTTTTTACAGCTTACTAGTTCACCATTTGAATTTGGAAATTTTATTTGGCCAGTATTACTAGGAATATTATTAATTTGGGGAATTGGATGGTTTATATGTTATAAAGGTGTAAAAGGTGGTATAGAAAAGTTAAATAAAATTCTATTACCAACATTAATAGGAATTATAGTTATTATTGCTATAAGAGGAGTAACGTTAGAGGGGGCTACTTTAGGATTAAATAAATTATTTACACCAGACTGGAGTAGATTAACTGATCCAAAGGTTTGGATTTCAGCATACGGACAAGTATTTTATTCATTAAGTTTAGCAATGGGAATAATGATGACATATTCTAGCTATTTGCCAAGAAAAACCGATATAAATAATAGTGCATTTATGACTGCTTTTGCAAACTGTGGATTTGAGTTTTTATGTGCAATAGGGGTGTTTGCAATTCTTGGATTCATGGCTACTAGTCAAGGGGTTGGAGTTGATGAGGTAGTTTCAAGCGGAGTTGGACTTGCCTTTGTAGTATTCCCAGAAGTATTTTCAGCAATGGGTGCATGGGGGTCTATTTTAGGAGCTTTATTCTTTATTTCATTAGTATTTGCTGGATTAACATCATTAGTTTCATTAGTTGAGGCGATAACTGCTTCTATAATAGATAAGACAGGATGGGAACGTAAAAAAGTTGTTTCAGGACTTTGTATAGTTGGTGCAACTATAAGTTCTGTGTTTGCAACAGGTGCTGGATTATACTTATTAGATATAATTGATAACTTTGTAAACTGCTATGCAATAGTAGGAGTAGGATTACTTGAAGCGATTTTAATAGGATGGATAGTGAAACCAGATATTATAAGAAATCATGTAAATAAAATATCTTATTTTAGAATTGGTAAGTGGTGGGATTTTATTGTTAAATTTGTTACCCCAACAATGCTAATAATAATGCTAGTTCAAAGTTTGATTTCTGAATTAAAGAGTCCTTATGGAGGGTATCCATTAGCAGCAACGCTTGTTTATGGATGGGCAATTATCGGATTTGGAGTAATAGTAGCGCTTTTAATAAGCAGAAAACCATGGGAAAATAAAAGTTCAGATAAAAATGAGGAAGACGGGGAGGTTGTTATTTAATATGACTGGAACATCGATGATATTTTTTGGGTTAGGTGCAGTAGTGCTTTGGGGCGGGCTAATTGTTACATTAACTATAACTATAAAAAATGAAAAAAAAGCTAAGTTACAATAAATAATAAACAGTATTTAAATTAAGATCAGATTTATGCATAGTGTTGTGTAAATCTGGTCTTTTGTTTTTTATTGTTGTTTGAATTTAAATTGAGAACTTAGAGAAAATAGTATTGACAGAGAGAAGAAATAGAGTATAATAAAATCAAACAGACCCCCCACCTGGGGAGGGGTGTTAGGAGGGTAATATGCAAGAAAGAAAAAAAGCTATTCAAAATTTAAAAGTAGCTAAAGGACAAATCGAAGGAATAATAAAAATGATTGAAGATGAGAGATATTGTGTTGATATATCAAATCAAATAATAGCAGTACAATCATTATTAAAGAAATCAAATATGCAAATACTAAGAAGACATATAAATCATTGCGTTTCTGATGCTATATTAGAAAATAAAGGTGAAGAAAAGATAGATGAAATTATGAAGATATTTGAAAAGATATCAAAGTAGAAATTAGAGGTGATAAAAAGATGAATAAAAAATATAAGATAGGTGGAATGACTTGCTCTGCCTGCTCTAATAGAGTAGAAAGAGGAGTTAAGAAAATGGATGGTATTGTAGATGCCAATGTTAACCTAACAACAGAAACTTTAACAGTTAACTTTGATGAAAATAAATTGAATGAACAAGATATAGAGAAAAAAGTTAATGACTTAGGATATACAGTAGTTAAGAATACTAAAGTGCATACTTATAAAGTAGAGGGAATGACATGTTCAGCTTGTTCTAATAGAGTAGAAAGAGTTACTAAAAAGATAGATGGAGTAATTGATTCAGTAGTGAATTTAACAACTGAAAAATTAACTATAACTATTGATGAAGATTTAGTTACTTATGGAGATATAAAGAGAACAGTTGAAAAGGCTGGTTATAAGCTTATAAGAGAAGAAGAAGTAAAAGTTGAAAAGAAAAAGAAATCAGATAAAGAAAAACTTTTTATAAGATTTATAGCATCTATTATATTTACTTTACCATTACTTATAATAACTATGGGACATATGGTAGGGATGCCATTACCACATATTATTGATCCTATGATGAATCCTATGAATTTTGCATTAGTTCAGCTTGTTTTAACGATTCCGGTTATGATAATAGGATATAGATTTTATTATGTTGGGACAAAGAATTTAATTAAATTATCACCGAATATGGATTCTTTAATTACAGTAGGTACTATAGCTGCTTTTATATATAGTTTGTTTGGTACTTACAAAATTTATAATGGTGATAGCTCATATGCGATGCATTTATATTATGAGGCGGCTGTTACTATTCTTACATTAATAACTTTAGGTAAGTATTTAGAAGCGGTTTCAAAAGGTAAAACATCAGAGGCTATTAAAAAGCTTATGGGATTAGTACCAAAGACTGCAACTATAATTAGAGATAATAAAGAGTTAATTATACCGATAGATGAAGTTATTGTTGGTGATATAGTATTAGTTAAGCCAGGAGAGAAGCTACCTGTAGATGGGGAAGTAGTAGAAGGTTCTACAGCAGTAGATGAATCCATGCTTACTGGTGAAAGTATACCAGTAGAAAAGACTGTTGGAAGTAAGGTAGTAGGAGCAAGTATTAATAAAACAGGATTTATTAAATATAAAGCTACTAAAGTTGGTAAAGATACAGCCTTAGCACAGATTATAAAACTTGTAGAAGATGCTCAAGGGTCTAAAGCTCCAATAGCTAAAATGGCTGATATAATATCATCATATTTTGTCCCTATAGTGATAGGACTTGCGATATTTGCAGCAATAGCATGGCTTATAGCAGGTGAGACACCAGTATTTGCTTTAACTATATTTATATCAGTTCTTGTAATAGCTTGCCCTTGTGCGTTAGGTCTTGCGACACCAACAGCAATTATGGTTGGGACAGGAAAAGGGGCTGAAAATGGAGTTCTTATTAAAGGCGGAGAAGCTTTAGAAATAACTCATAAGGTAGACACTATAGTATTTGATAAAACAGGTACTATAACAGAAGGAAAACCTAAGGTGACAGATATAATAACAACAGATTATAGTAAAGATGAAATTTTAATTATTGCTGCAAGTGCAGAAAAGGGATCTGAACATCCTCTTGGGGAGGCTATCGTAAGAGAAGCCGAAGAAAGAGGTTTAGAATTTAAAGGAATCGAAAACTTTGATGCTATTCCTGGACATGGAATAAAAGTTAATATAGAAAATAAAACTATATTACTTGGTAATTTAAAATTAATGAAGGAAAACTATATAGAAGTTGGAAGTTTAGGTAAAGAATCAGATAGATTAGCTAATGAAGGTAAAACACCTATGTATATAGCTATAGATAATAAACTAGAAGGAATTGTAGCTGTTGCAGATACAGTAAAAGCAAGTAGTAAAGAAGCTATAGAAAACCTTCATAATATGGGAATAAAAGTTGCTATGATTACTGGAGACAATAAAAAAACTGCAGAAGCTATAGCAAAACAAGTTGGAATTGATATAGTGTTATCAGAAGTTTTACCAGAAGATAAGGCTAATGAAGTAAAGAAGCTTCAAGGAGAGAATAAAAAAGTTGCAATGGTTGGAGACGGAATAAATGATGCTCCGGCACTAGCCCAAGCTGATATAGGTATAGCGATTGGGACTGGAACAGATGTTGCTATAGAGTCAGCAGATATAGTTTTAATGAAAGGTGACTTAAGAGATGTTTCCACAGCTATTAAGTTAAGTAAAGCTACTATAAGAAATATAAAACAAAATTTATTCTGGGCTTTTGGATATAATGTTTTAGGAATTCCAGTAGCTATGGGAGTGCTTCATATCTTTGGAGGACCATTATTAAATCCAATGATAGCAGCTGCTGCTATGAGTTTAAGTTCGGTATCAGTGCTTGCAAATGCTTTAAGACTAAAAAGATTTAAAGCTTAATATAATAAATTATTAGGAGGAAGAGTTTATGTTAAAGAAAATATCAATTGAAGGAATGAGTTGTAATAAGTGTGTTGCACATGTAAAGGAAGCCTTAGAAGAGCTAAAAGATGCAAAATCAATAGAGGTGAATTTAGAAGGAAAATATGCTAATGTAGATACAACTTCTAATGATGAAGAAATTAGAGAAAAAATAGATGATGCAGGATATGATGTAATATCAATAGATAATTTATAATATTAGTAAAAAATAAGGTGAAAAAGAGAGTTAATAGCTTTGCAATAACTCTCTTTTTTTGTTTATAATAATATAGTTACTAATTTGTAAAAAATATAAAATTTTTTATATTAATATGGGGGGAAAATGATTAATCATTTAGAGAGAGGGTACTTTTTTGAGTTTGGGAAAAGTTTAGAAACTATAAAAAGAGTAGATGAAAGATTAAATAGGATAAGAGAAACTGGTTATTTTAAGGGAAAAAATAATCTAGATATATATTATGAAGCATATATGGTAGAAGGTGAAAAAGGAAGAATAGTAATAAATCACGGATTTTGTGAATGTTTAGAAAAATATAAAGAAATAATTTATTATTTTATAGAAGAAGGGTATTCAGTATTTGGAATGGAGCATCGTGGACATGGAAGGTCTGGACACTTAGGTAGAAAGTATAAAAGTCAAGTTGATATAGAAAAATTCGATTATTATGTTGAAGATTTTAAACTTTTTTTAGACCAAATTGTTAAAGAGGATGGAAAAATATTATATCTTTATGCACATTCAATGGGAGGCGCTATAGGGACGTTGTTTTTAGAAGCTTATCCTGGATATTTTAAAAAAGCTGTACTGAATGCCCCTATGATGCAAATAAATACAGGAAAATATTCTAACTTTGTAGCAGAAGTATTATCTAAATTTTATATTGCTATAGGAAAAGGTGATGAATATATATTAGGACAAAAAGGTTTTGAGGGGACTTATGATTTAGATGGTTCAGGAACCTCAGATACATATAGATATACCAATCATTTATCTTATCTAAAAGAAAATGAAGAGTGTCAAAGAGGTGGAGGATCTTTTAGATGGATAAATGAAGGAATAAAGGCTACAAGAAAGTTATTAAAAGAAGAAAATATCAAGAAAATAGATATTCCAATATTACTTTTTCAAGCTGGAAACGATACTTTTGTAGTAAATGAAGCTCATAATAAATTTAGAGATTTAGCTAAAAACTGTACTATTGTACTTATTGATGAAGGTAAACATGAATTATATCTTGAAAGGGATTCTATATTACATTCATATTTAGATAGAGTATTCAAATTTTATGAACTACCTTTAAGTTAAGCAAATCCCAGTAAAGATGAAAAATATTAAAAGCTTAAAAAATAAAAATTAGATAATGGCAAGTGGTAAATTAGAGACTAATTAATTTTCCATTTGTCATTTTTGATAATAAAACTATTATAGTATAAAAGACAAATTGATAGTTAAAATAAAGATAATAAATTTAATATACAATAAAGAGGTGGAGAAAAATTGATAGATATAGAAGATAGAAATGATGTGGCTAATTTAATTAGAGATAATAAAATGAGTATTATATATTTTACTGGGAGTGCATGTGGAGCATGTGAAGCTATAAAAGGAAAAATTGAAAATATATTAAATGAATATCCTAAAGTAGTTTGCAGAGAAGTTAATGGGGAAAAATACATTGATTTGGCAGCCGAGTACGGTGTTTTTTCATTGCCAATAATGTTACTTTTTATAGAAGGTAAAGAATTTTTAAGATTAGGACGAAATGTTAATTTGTTAGAGCTTAAAGGGGATATTGAAAGATATTATAATATGATATTTTAAATTTAAGTAATTGGAATAAATTTATAATATTTACTTAAATAGATTATTTATTTAAAAAATGATACAATTGTTATATAGGTAATTTTACACAAAGATAATAAATAAGGGTTACATAGGGAGAGAGGAAATTATGGTCAGTACAACTAAGAAAAATGCTAAAAGAACTAGCAAGGCTATTATTAGCGAAGAAATAATGTCTAAAGATATGGTTAATTGTAAAAATGAAGAGATTTTTGGCAACGGTTCCAAAAAAGATAATATAAAAGATGAAAAAGAAATCATTGAATTAGATGAGCAATTATTTCATGAGGGAACACATATTAGTTGCTATGAATTCATGGGAGCACATTTTATAAAACATAAAGAAAAAAATGGAGTTAGATTTACTACATGGGCGCCTAGGGCAAGCAAAATAACTGTAGTTGGTGATTTTTCTGAATGGGAGATTAGAAAAGAAAATGATCTGAATAAATATAATGAGCTTGGACTGTGGACAACCTTTATACCAGGATTAAAGGATGGAGAAAGATACAAGTTTGCAGTTACAAGTCTAGATGGCAGTAATACTGTTTTAAAATCAGATCCATATGCTTTTAAGTCAGAGTTACGACCAGATACAGCATCTGTTTTAGTTAAGCAAAGTAAATTTAGATGGGCAGACAAAAGATGGTTAAATAAAAGAGAAAAATGCGATATTCAAAGCAGTCCTATGAATATTTACGAATTACATTTAGGGTCATGGAGAAGGAAAAATGGAGAATTCATGACATATAAAGAAATAAGTGAAGTATTACCAGAGTATGTAATGGAGATGGGATATACCCATGTTGAAATTATGCCTCTTCATGAGCATCCACTAGATAAGTCTTGGGGATATCAAGCTACTGGATATTATTCTCCAACATCAAGACATGGAGATTCAATAGAACTTAAGGAATTAGTAAATAAATTACATAAGAACGATATTGGTGTAATTTTAGATTGGGTTCCTGGACATTATTGTAAGGATGAACATGGTTTAAGTTATTTCGATGGAACTGCAACTTATGAGTATCAAGATTATTGGAAGGCCAACAATGAAGGATGGGGAGCTTGGAATTTTGATCTTGGTAGATATGAAGTAAAGAGTTTCTTAATATCTAATGCTATGTATTGGATAAGAGAATTTCACGTTGATGGATTGAGAGTGGATGCAGTGTCAAATATGTTATATCTTAATTATGGACGTAGTGAAGGGCAATGGAGTCCCAATATTTATGGTGATAATGGAAACTTAGAAGCTATTAACTTTTTAAAGGAATTTAATGAAGTTGTTCATACAAATTTTCCAGGAGTAGTAACTGTGGCAGAAGAATCATCTACATGGCCAAAGATAACACATCCCGTAAATGAAGGCGGAATTGGGTTTGACTTTAAGTGGAATATGGGATGGATGAATGATACCTTAAGCTATATAGAGATGGATTCTATATATAGAAAATATCATCATAATAAGATGAACTTCTCTATGATGTATCAGTACTCAGAAAATTTTATATTACCAATCTCTCATGATGAAGTAGTACATGGAAAGAAATCATTAGTAAATAAGATGTTTGGAGATAACTGGTGCAAATATGCTGGTCTTAGATTATATGCAGCATTTATGATAGCTCATCCAGGTAAAAAGCTATTATTTATGGGAAGTGAATTTGGACAGTTTATAGAGTGGAGAGAGTATGAGCAGTTACAATGGCAAGTAATTGATCAATATGAAGTTCATAAACAAGTTCATAATTATTTTAAGGTTTTAAATAAATTTTATAAAGAAAATCCAGCATTATGGCAACTTGATAATAAAGAAGAAGGCTTTGAATGGATAGATGCAGATAATAGTGAAAAAAGTACATTATCATTTATAAGAAGAGGTAAAAATGAAGATGATATGCTAATATTTGTTTTAAACTTTACGCCTGTAACATATTATGACTTTGAGGTTAAGGTTCCAAAGGAAGGCGAGTATGTAGAAATATTAAATAGTGATAGCATAGAATTTGGAGGAAGTGGACAGACTTTAGAAAGGTCTGTATTTACTACTGAGGATAATGGTGATTCATTAAAAATAAAAATAAATGTACCTCCATTAGCAGTAACAGTATTAAGACCAAAACTTTAAAAATTGTGTATATGAGAATTACAATAGGGTGGTGTTTTAGTGGAAATACTGAATTATGTTGAAAAATTTGAGGTTGATGGAAATAAGCATGGTAGGTATGGGATAAAATTAAGTCCTATGTCAAATACCATAAGATTTACAGCTAAGTATGATAATGCTATATGTGCCTATGTTGTAGGAGATTTTAATAATTGGGAAAAGTCAGAGGAATTTAGGTTGAATTGGCAGCTTGATACTGAAGATAGTACATTAAAAATGATAAAAGATATAAAATTTGAGAATGGTTTAGAGGAAGGTCAATATAGATATAAGTATATTTTAGTTGATGGAGAAGGAAATGAAATATGGGTTGATAATCCATATGGAGGTAAAAATGGCTTTAAGTTTACGTGGGATAAAGTAGAAAGCTTTTTAGAAATATTATCATCAAATAAATATGTAACATATAAAGCTCCAGTAGAATTAGTAGGAAGAGTTGTTGAGCTTTATGATAAAGTATTTTTTCCGGAGATCAAGTGGTATTTAGAAAAAGATATAGAAGGTGTAAACTTAGAAGATTCATATTTATATGTTTCTGAAGAGGTAGAGGAAGGAACAGAAATCTTTATAATAGCTAAAACTTATGATAACAAATATGAAAGCCGAAAAAAAATTACTGTTTCTAAGAGTTTACCTGATCAAACATTGGTACATTTTCTTACCGATGATAATAAGTATATTGGAGAGAGCTTTTTATGGAATTGTTGGGCATTTCAAGATGGATATGGTTCGAAGGAAATAGACTTCAATGTAGAGACTGATTTTGGAGCTTCTGCATATATGCCTTATTATAATTTCATAATTAGGAAGAAGCAATGGGGAACTAATTGGGTAAACCAGTGGGCAGAGCAAAGCGCTACTTTTAATACTGGTAACATAGGAAATAACCTATATATTTTATACGGTATACCAAGCCCATATAATTCATTAAAGGAGGCTGTTATGGCCTGTGGAACTAAAATAAAGTTTGCGGTTATTGATAACGATAGAAAGATAAAAGCGTACTTAACTAGAGAGCCTCTACTAGGTGTTGACTTTCACCTTTATATAAATGGAGAGAAAATAGAGGAAGTAACAACTATAATAAGAGGAAGAGAAGTTATTTTAACTAATGTACCTAAGAATATTAAGCCTAATGATTTAGTAGTTGTAAGTCCTTCTAATATGTATAATCCTTGTAAAGTTACTATGAGAAGCTACTTAGATAAATATTATTATTCAAAAGAAATGGGAGTTTCATTCTTACCTGAAGATATAGTATTAAGGCTCTGGGCACCGACAGCATATAAAGTGGAAGTAGCTTTATACAATAATTATGATGATTTAAATAATAATTATTGCAGTATAGCGGAAATGGCGTATGATCAAAGGACTGGAACCCATTATGTTGCTATAGATAGAGAAAGTAATGAAGGTAAATATTATTTATATAAATTACATTTTAGAGATATAAACAATGATGGGGAAAATATAGATAGGATAAATTACGCTGTTGATCCATATGCTTCTGCGGTAGGTATTAACGGAGATAAAGGTGCTTTAATAGATATTAATAGCAGTGAATGTAAGCCTTTAGGATGGAGAGAAGATAAGAGCCCTGATATCAAGAAAAAGACTGACTCCATAATATATGAAATTCATGTAAGGGATTTTACAATAGATAAGACTTCAGGGGTAGCTGATGATTTAAGGGGGACCTACTTAGGGTTAGTAGAGGAAGGAACCTTTTACAAAGATGAAGTGACAGACAAGAAGGTAAGTACAGGAATTGATCATTTAAAGGAATTAGGGATAACTCATGTTCACTTACTTCCAACTTATGATTTTGGATCTGTAGATGAAAGATTTAAAGAGGTTAAAGAAAATAGAAACTGGGGATATGATCCGAAGAATTATAATGTACCCGAAGGTAGCTATAGCACAGATCCTTATAATCCAATATGTAGGATCAAGGAGTTTAGGCAGATGGTACAAGGACTCCATAAAAATGGAATAAGAGTAGTTTTAGATATGGTTTATAATCATATGATGAGTACTGAAAATATGGATAAGATTATTCCAGGTTACTATTTTAGAACTGATTATCTAGGAAGATACTCAAATGGTTCTGGATGTGGAAATGAGTTATGCACAGAAAGACCTATGGTTAGAAAGTTTATTTTAGACTCTTGCAATCATTGGATAAAGAATTACCATGTTGATGGGTTAAGATTTGATTTAATGGAATTAATGGATATAAAAACTACTAAGGAGATTGTAAGAAGAACTTCTAGAATAGATAAGAACTTTTTAATATATGGAGAACCTTGGAAAGGTGGCGACTCGCCAGTTAAGAATGGAACCTATAAAGGTTCTCAAAAGAAAGAAAACTTCTCAGTATTTAATGATACATTTAGAGATGCTATAAGGGGTGATAATTCACCATCTAGAGGATTTATAAATGGAGATCAGCATAATGGAATAAAGGCATGGAGTATTATTGAAGGATTAAAGGGGTCAATATATACAATAACTTATAATCCAGATGAAAGTATAAATTATATGGATGCTCATGATAATTATACTTTGTGGGATCAGATTGAAAAGACTCAAAACTATAATATTCAAGAAGGGTTATATAGACTTAATATTGGAAGTAATCCAATAGAAAATTATAATGTAAGACAGTATTTATTAGGAGCTTCGATATTATTTACTGCTCAAGGAATACCATTTTTCCAAGGAGGAGCAGAATTCCTTAGAACTAAGCAAGGAGATCATAATAGTTATAAGAGTAACGATAATATAAATAGTATTAAGTGGAATGATAAAGTAAGATACATTGAAGTTTTTGAATATTATAAAGGATTAATTAAAATAAGAAAAAAATATGATTTATTTAAGATGATATCTCCAGAAGAGATTAAAAAGAATTTAAGTATAAAGTTTGCTCATAATGACGATAAATCTGGAGTGATAATTTCTACTATTTCGAGCGAAGATAATAATGAGCAAATTATTATAATTTATAATGGAACTAGTATTGATAACTATAACGTAAATAATGAGGTAAAATTAAGTGGAAATAAGATTTGGAGTATAATAGCTAATAATAAATTAGCAGGAGTAGATACTATTGAAAAGATAGTTAATTCCAACATTCCTCTTATAAAATCATATTCTATAATGATTTTACATGGTATTAGCTCATAATAAAAAGAAGTTTAGTAAAGAAATATGCCTGTGGCAGAATGTAAATGTCACAGGCAACTTTTTTATTTTTCTTGGAAGCTTTGACAATGTGCTTCTGAATATATTTTTACGTCATCTCCACCTACGCTAATACAAGGAAGATCACATAAACTATTACAATTATATTTACAATTTTCAACTTTACAAATCAAAGCATCACATGAACCTGAAGCATTTGTATTATTAGTTAAATCGCTATAAAGATTCTTGTCTAAGAAAGATCCACAGCATGTATCTTCAGAGCAACAAGAATTTAGACCACCAATATTAACTCTATTTGAATAGCATACTCCAGATTTGTTATGTGAACAATTATTTACTGAACAATTTATTTCTGCCATATTAAACACTCCTTTTATTATTTAGAAAAATATCTATCAAGTAATCCTTTAAATGCTCTTCCATGTCTTGCTTCATCTTTACACATTTCATGAACTGTATCGTGAATAGCATCTAAGTTATTTTGTTTAGCTAAACTAGCAAGCTTTTTCTTTCCATCACAAGCTCCAAATTCAGCTTCTACTCTTGCACTAAGATTAGATTTTGTATCTGCAACAACAACTTCTCCTAGAATTTCTGCGAATTTTGATGCATGGTCAGCTTCTTCATAAGCGATTCTCTTATAAGCTTCAGCAACTTCTGGATATCCCTCTCTATCAGCAACTCTTCCCATTGCAAGATACATACCAACTTCTGTACATTCACCCATAAAGTTTGCTCTTAAGCCTTCTATAATTTCAGAATCAATACCTTCAACTATACCAACTCTATGTTCATCTGCCCATTGTAGTTCTCCCTTCATCTCTTCAAATTTACTAGCAGGAGCTTTACATATTGGACACACTTCTGGTGGAGCATCACCTTCATGAACATAACCACAGACTGTACAAATATATTTTTTCATTAAAATTTCCTCCCTTTATTTATTTTGTAAATAATAAAAGTTTCAACTGTAGTATTATTTGCTAACTTATATAAAATTATGTTTATTATAAATAAAATAAGAAATAGCTAAGCAATTGCTTAGCTATTTAAATTAATTATTAAGTTTTATATCATAAGTTGAATCAAGATTATCTAATTCATTATATATATTAGGAGATACAGGATAAGTAAAAGATTCTTTTACATAATCTAAAATAGTTGCATTATCAAAAGATTTATCATTAATAAATTGTTCTGTAAGTGTAGTTGTTATTATAGGTGTATTTAAATATCTATATCTTTGCCAAATCTCAGATGAGTTAAGAAAGAAATTTAGAAAATCTAAAGAGGCACTTATATTATTAGACTTATTTAGAATTGATATATATTTATTGTTAGAATAGGAAAATTTCATATCAAAATTTTTAATAGGGACTATTCCAATTTTATTTTTTAAGTTATTATCACGTTCTATAGATGAATAAATTAATGATAATGGCTCTATAGCTAGAGCTGATTTGCCGAGGAAAAATGGATGTGCTCCAGTTTTATCATAGTCATAATAATTTATATCAAAGATTGTATACATATCCCTCAAAGTAGACAGTGTATTAGTTAATAAAGAATTATAGTCAGAGTTTTTTATATTTAATAGGGATAATATAAATTCACCATCAGAAATAATAGTTGGTATTGAAAATGGAATTTTGTCTAAATTATCTGTTGAATATAGTTCATTTATAGAATTTAAATAGTTTTTTAATTCGTCTATATTATTAAAACCTTTAGGAAAATCAATATTTATACTTGTCAAAAAATCTTTTCTATATACCAATACTTCAGGATTTATATCGTAGGATACTCCATATAAGTTATTGTTATAAATGCCATTTTTTAATATACTATCAAAAAAATAATTTTCTTCATAGGTTTTAATATAATCATTTAAATCATATAATAATCCTTCTGTAGCTAAACTGTTAAAGTTATGAGAAGAGGAGATTATTATATCAGGATAAGACTGATTTAGAAGAGAAGTATTAATATAATTAGAAACTTTCAAATCGCTACCTTCTATAAAAGATAAATCTATTTTTATTGAAGGATTATATGATTCAAATCTTTTAATAGCTTTATCAAAATATAACTCTTCTTGAGTTAAAGATTCTTGAACCCAAATATTTAAAGTCGACGGCCTTTCAGTATTTATATCTAGAGGCTTGGACAAAAAAACAATAAATAAAACTGGTAAAAGCAGAATAATTGAAAATAAAAATAATTTATAAAATTTCATTAAAACACCCTTTTTCAAAACTGAATATTGTACCAAATAATAATGTAAAGGTTTAAAACAACCGAATATAGTACAATTCACACTGAATATTATTAATTTAATATATATTTATGAGATGATACAATAAATACATAAGATAATTATAAACAATGATGTAAATAATTACAATAATTTAGGTGTGAGGGGAGAAAGTTATGAAAAAGGTTAAAAAATTATTAGCTAGCGTTATGGTAATGATGTTAGGAGTAACAGCTATAGGATGTCAAAGTAAGGATGCAAGTGGGGAAGCAACTGAAAATTGGCCAACAGAAGCAGTAACAATAATTTGTCCATGGGCAGTAGGTGGATTAGCTGACCAAGTAAATAGGGCGATGTCTGAATACGGTAAAGAGTTATTAGGACAACCATTACTAGCAGATAATGTATTGGGTTCAGGTGGAGCAGTTGCATTAACTCAATATTTACAAGAAAAAGCTAATAGTCATAAGTTGATATTTGGTGGAGAAGGAAGCTTTGCGATAGCGCCTCTTACATCAGAAGTAGCATATAAATTTGAAGATTTTATTCCTGTAATTAACGTATATTCTTCTACATTTGTATTATCAGCAAACCCTAAGACTAATGTAGATAGTTTTAAAGCATTAGAAGAGTATGCTAAAAATAATGTAATAAAGGTTGCTACAAATGGTACTGCATCTTCTGAAGCAATGCAATGTGCGGCTTTATTAAATGAAATGGGAGCTAACTATCAGGTAGTGCCTTATGATGGAGCTAATGAAGCTTTAACTGCAGCAGTATCAGGAGAAGTTGATTTTGCAGTTACTCATGCATCTTTAGCAAGAGAGTTTGTTAAATCAGGTGATGTTAACCCTGTAGTTGCATTTGATGAAAAGAAGCTTGTTGATGAAGTTTACAATTTAGATTGCGTTGTTGATTATGGATATGATACTTGGATGACAAATGTTTGTGCAGTATTTATGAGAGCTGGTACAGATCAAGTTGTGGTTGATAAGATGTATGATGTTTTAAATCAAATACTAACAAATGAAAAATTCTTAGCAACTGCTGATAATATTGGAGTAAATATAGATATTAAAAATGGTGAAGAAGTTAAAGCTTATATAGACAGCTGCATGGAAAAAGCAGAAAAGTACGCTAAATTAGTTCAATAAGTTGAAGAGGCTGTTATTTATACAGCCTCTTATTTATAGAAAGAAGGGGATTATATGAAGATAAAGTTTAAACAAGACTTAGTAGGTGGAATAGTATTTTTAATAGTATCACTTGTTATTTGGTTTATGATGCCAAGTCAAATTAAAATAAATACTACTGATGCAATAAATTCTCAAAGCTTTCCGAGAGTTATTATAGGCTTAATGATGGTTTGTAGTATTTATTTAATTATAGTTCAAGTTATAAAGATTATAAAAAAGATACCAGTAAAAGAAGTAGAAATTGATTTAAAGCAAGAAGGAAAATGTATCCTTATGATAGGTATGATAGCTGCATATTGGCTAATGCTTCATTTCTTAACTTTTATGGCAGCTTCATTAATTTTTGCGGGAGCTATATTACTATTCTTTAAATGTAAAAATTGGAAGTATTATGGAGTAGTATTTACTAGTATTATAGTCATAACACTAGTGTTTCAAAATTTATTAGGAGTAAAATTACCATAAGGAGGCAATAAGATATGTTAGAAAATATAATGGCAGGGTTTCAAGAGTTTTTTTCTATAAGTAGCTTTATATATATGAATCTTGGGTTATTCCTTGGAATAGTGTTTGGATCAATTCCAGGACTTACAGTTATGCTTTGTTTAGTCCTATTTCTACCTATGACATATACATTAGGTGCTATTGATTCGTTTATGTTTTTGCTAGGAATTTATTGTGCAGGTAGTTATGGAGGATCTATTTCAGCTATATTAATTAAAACACCAGGAACTCCTCATGCAGCTGCAACTATGTTAGATGGACATCCTTTATCTAAGAAAGGATTTACTAAAAAGGCTTTAAATATAGCTCTTAAAGCATCTACATATGGAGGAATATTTAGTGCTTTAGTACTTTTATTTTTAGCTCCTCAAGTTGCAAAAGTAGCTATGAAGATGGGATCACCTGAATACTTCTTAATATGTACCTTTGGCTTAACTATTATTGCAGGGGTAAGTGGCAAGAGTTTAGTAAAAGGTATAATAGCAGGATGCTTAGGGCTATTTGTTTCTTTTATAGGAATGGATGCTATGAGTGGTAATACTATGCGTTTCTGCTTTGACAATGTCTATTTATATGGTGGCTTTGATTTAGTTATTGTTCTTATTGGATTATTTGCTTTAGTAGAAATAATAAATCGTGGAAAATATAAAAAAGATGATTCTATGTTAAGTAAGTCTAATGATGCTGTAGAAACACTTAAACATTTAGATGATGGAAAATTTACTAAGGAAGAACGTAAACGTATGAGAATGCCAAA
This sequence comes from Clostridium hominis, assembly GCF_014287825.1. NCBI lineage: Bacteria > Bacillati > Bacillota > Clostridia > Eubacteriales > Clostridiaceae > Clostridium > Clostridium hominis. The sequence continues at coordinate 10,189 of NZ_JACOOO010000043.1, read as the reverse complement.
GTTTATTTCTTCTTTAATAGGTGTAATTGTTGGTATAATTCCAGGGACAGGAGCGGCTATGGCATCTTTCTTAAGTTATGATGTTGCTAGAAAAATGTCTAAGCATCCAGAGGAGTTTGGAAAAGGATCTATTGAAGGTGTTGCAGCAGCTGAATCCGCAAATAATGCAGTAACAGGAGCAACTTTAATACCATTATTAACTTTAGGTATACCTGGAGATGGTGCAGTTGCAATTATGCTTGGAGCGCTTATGATTAATGGATTAACTCCAGGACCAAATCTTTTTGCAGATCATGGAACAACAGTTTATGCAATTATGATTGGATTAATATTTGTAAATTTATTTATGTATATACAAGGGAAGTATTTAACTAACCTTTTTGCAAAAGTTGTTAAGATTCCAACTGAGATTTTGACTCCTATAATAGTAGTTTTCTGTTTTGCAGGGGCTTATTCAATTAAGGATTCTTTATTTGATGTAGGTATATCTATTGTATTTGCTATTATTGCGTACCTTATGAGTAAATTAGATTTTCCGACTATTCCAATACTCTTGGGATTAGTGCTTGGAGGATTAACTGAAAAGAATTTCCGTCGTACATTAATGATTTCAGATGGAAGCTTAAGTGTATTCTTTACACGTCCATTTTCAATAGTGTTTATTTTATTAATAATAGCGGTAGTAGCTATGATAGTAAAAACTAATATTAAAAACGCTAAAGCAGCTAAGCTGGAAGAAAAAGTAGAGGTATAAATAAAGGAGAGAATTTTTATGAGTAGACCAAACATTATATTTTATTTTTCAGATCAACAAAGATGGGATACAATAGGAGCTTATGGACAAGAGTTAGATATAACTCCTAATTTAGATAAATTAGCAGAAGAAGGGGTAGTTTTTGAGGAAGCATATACAGCACAACCTGTATGTGGTCCATGTAGAGCTATATTCCAAACAGGAAAATATCCAATTCAAACAGGATGTTTTAGAAATAATATTGAATTACCAAAAGATATTAAAACAGTTGCAGATTACTTTAATGAAGGTAATTATGAAACTGCATATATAGGTAAGTGGCATTTAGCAAGTGATGGAGAACTAGAAAAAGAACCAACTATTGACTATACAATAACAGCAATTCCACCAGAAAGAAGAGGAGGATATAAAGGCTTCTGGCGTGCTTCAGATGTTTTAGAGTTTACTTCACATGGATATGATGGATATGTGTTTGATGAAAATATGAATAGATGTGAATTTAAAGGATACCGTGTAGATTGTATTACAGATTATGCTTTAGAATTCTTGGATGGATATAATGGAGAAAAGCCATTCTTTATGACAATTTCTCATATTGAGCCACATCATCAAAATGATAGAAATAGATACGAAGGACCTGATGGATCAAAAGAAATATATAAAGATTGTAAGCTACCAGGAGATTTAGAAGCTTTAGGTGGAAATGCTAGAGAAGAATATCCAGATTATTTAGGATGCTGCAAGAGTCTAGATAATAATTTAGGTAGATTAGTAGAAAAATTAAAGGCTAAAGGGATATATGAAAATACTATAATAGTATATGCTTCAGACCATGGTTCTCACTTTAAAACTAGAAACACAGATGAGCATCTAAATGGCTATGATGATTATAAACGTTCTTGTCATTCAGGTTGTTTACATGTTCCATTAATAATAGCCGGGCCTGGATTTAGAGGCGGCAAGAGGGTTAAAGATTTAGTAAGTACAGTAAGCCTTCCAAAGACATTCTTATCTATGGGAGGAATTAATGTAGGAGATGCTATGGTAGGAGAAGATTTAAAAACTGTAGCTGATGGGCAAACTGAAAATCGTGTAAATGAAATATTCGCACAAATAAGTGAAAGCCGTGTAGGTAGATGTGTTCGTACGGAAGATTATTTATATAGTGTATATGCACCAAATAAAAATGGTGGAGAATATGCTGGAAGTGATTTATATGAAGAAGATTTCCTATACGATATTAAGAATGATCCACATGAGTTAAATAATCTAGTAAGAGATGAAAGATATAAAGAAATACGTGCTGAGTTAGCAGATAAGCTACGTAAACATATGGTAGAGGCTGGAGAAAAGGATCCAAAAATAATATCAGCAAGAGAGTGTATAACAAATTAGATAAATAAAGAATAGCTATGCAGATTAATCTGTATAGCTATTCTTCATTTCTATTTAAGTATTATTTAAAAGTTAGGTGTATTATTATTGATCAAGATACTATCTATATAACTTCATATATTCACTTGGAGATATTCCAGTTTTTTTTCTAAAGACTCTATTGAAATAACTAGTGTTTTGATAACCTATTTCATATGATATTTGAGTTAAAGTTAAGTTTGTATCTCTGATTAACTCTTTGGATTTATCAATACGTAAAGTTGTAATATAGTCGTTTATTGTTGAGTTTGTTTCAGCTTTATAAATATCACAAAGATAATTTTTGTTTATAAAAAATTTATCAGCTATATTAGAAAGAGAAATGCTGGTAGCAAAGTTTTCTTCAATATAAGTATTTATTCGCTTTATTATTTCAGTATGTTTTTTATTATGATTAATATTAGACTTAATTATTTCATCTATAGTTGAATTAAACCAAGTAATAGCTTCTTGTAATGTGCTTATTGAGTTAACTGTAGCGCTATTTGTATATTTACTATCCTTTAAGCCTTTATCTATAGATCCTAAGGTATCTAGAGTATATTCTATAAAGAAAAATAATTCTCTTAAAATATCTTGCATATAGGTTACAGGGATAGGAGAAGAAAGCTTTAAAATTGTTGATACATATTCTTTTAATACATCATACTGTTGCAATTCTAGATAATTTCGTATTTTTGTTTTATCAATACTAAAATCTAATTTAACAGATTCAATATTAATGTTTTTAGAATTATATAAAGATGTTTTTTGGGAATCTTGAGTGATTCTTTTTAAAGTATCGCAAAGATCATCAATATCTATAGATGCTTTAAGTAGATAATCACTTGCTCCATTTTTCATACTTTCTCTAACATAATCGTAATCATCATGACTGCTTAATACTAGAATTAAAATATGTGGATAAAGTTCTTTTATTTTTTTAGTAAGTGTTACACCATCCATAATTGGCATTTTAATATCAGTAATAACTATATCAGGTGATATTGTTTTAAGTTTTTCTAAAGCATCTTCTCCATTCAGCGCATCCCCTATGATATTTATTCCTTTAGCAGACCAATCTGTCATATTTTTAAAACCATTACGAAGAAGTTTTTCGTCATCAACAATCATAATTTTCATAAATATTACCCCTTTATAATTTAATCTTAAGTGTAACTGAAGTTCCAAGTCCAATTTTACTTTCGATTCTCAGTCCATAATTATTTCCATAGTACATTTTTAATCTATCGTTTACATTACCAATACCAATATTATTAAATCCAGACTTTTTATCTTTACTGGAGTTATTTAAAAGCTTGTCTACTGTTTCGCCATTCATACCAACACCATTATCAAGTACTTCTATATATAAATCATTGTCTTTTGTATATGCAGAAATAGTTATTATTCCAGGTTTACCTAAAGGTTCTATTCCGTGAAATATTGCATTTTCTATAATAGGTTGCAGAACAAGACAAGGGATTTTCGTAGAGTAAAAAGTATTTCTAATATTATAATTTACAGTAATACTATTACATGTTCGTATATTTTGAATATATAAGTAGTTTTTAATATTGCTCAATTCTTCTTCAAGTGTAACAAGTTCATCTATATTTCTTAATGTTTGCTGAAGAAGTTTCACTAAAGATGTTATTGTTGGCTCTATTAAATTATATTGTTTTGTCCATACTAAACACTTAATAGAATTTAAGGTATTATATAAAAAATGAGGATTGATTTGCATTTCTAATGCATGAAGTTCTGCTTTACGTCTATTTTCATTTTCAAGTATTAATAAATCAATTGTATTATCCACTTCAGATATAAGTTGTTCATAACCAGTAATTACATCGGTGAAAGTGGGAGTTTGAGCTTGATAAGTAGAGAGCTCTTTATTTATAAATTTCAATTTCATCTTCAGTAAAAGTTCTTGTAGTGGTTTATAAATTCTAATTGCAGTGATAATAACTCCGATTATTATAAGAATAATGCAGAAGATAGCACTAATAATTAAGCTTCTTTTTAACACATTAAATTCTTCTTCTAAATTAGATCTTGGAATTAGCTTTATTATAGTCCAATCACTTACAGATGAATTCTGACTTATGTAAATATAATCGGTATTGTTAAAGTTGTAGTTATACAGAAGATTGTCCTTTTCCATTGGAATAAAAGCTTCTGTAGGGTCTAGTGATAAAGAAATGTTTCTATCGCTAGATGATATTATATTGCCATCACCATTACATATAAATAAATTTTCATTATTATTTACTACATCTTTGTAAACAGCGTAAAAGTACTTTTCGCTAACTTCGATAATTATTGTTCCATATATAGAATTAGTAAGATTATTTATTAGAGGTTTTGTTGCTACAATAACTGCTTCATTACGATTTTGAGTAAAATAACTTCTATCAAAAATAAACCAGCTGATTTCATCGTAATTAATCATGGCCTCTTTGAACCAATAACTATTATGTATACTACTGGAGCTCAAACGAGGAGAGTTATTACTAGTAGTAAAAATGTTACCATTGGATCCCAGAAGTATAACATCGCAATTAATCCAGTTTAATGAAGCTACATATTTTAAGATATCGTTTTCAAAAGTTTTAGTATTTTTTATTCTAGAATATTCAGAATCATAAATTTGAGTTAAAAAGTCCTCTGCTATTAAATTATTATTGTATGCATTTATAATTGAATTAATCTGATCTGTAACTTTAGATAGATTTTGATCAACTTGATTTAAGGTATCAATGTTAGTTGAAATAATTTTTTTTTCTATACTTTCTTTGTATGTATTATAACTAGTAGAGCTCCAAAACAATAATGGAATTAATATTACAACAACTATAAGGAGTATAAGTTTTAGTAAAATACTGTCTTTTATATTTGTTTTCATAATAACCTCAAGATAAAAATATAAATATATATAAATTATATTATATCATATTAAAGTAATATATTCCAAATATAAGAAATGAAGTGATTGTACAAATGTAGGTAATACTTTACAGAAAGTTTACAAAATATTCTATATAGAATACAATTATTATATAATTAAAAATATTATTTTGAGATGAGGAGAAAGATGTGAAGAATAAAGTAGATGGTAAAGAAAAAAAGCTGTTATATAAGATATGTCTTTGGATAGGACTAGCTTTAATTATTTATTATATAGGATTAAGATTGATATCTGGATTTGTAGCTTTTTCTAGTATGTTTTGTTTATTAGGGATTATTCTTTTTATATATGGATTTATAGAACTCAAATTTAAGGTTAATATATGGGGAAGAATACCGAAGCTTCTAAAAAGGATTATTATAGTTTTATTTTTTATAGGGATGAGCATATTCATAATTATAGAGGGAGTTATTATTTATAATGGACATCATTATGATAAGGAAAGACCGGATTATCTTATGGTATTAGGAGCTGGGCTTAGAGGAAGTAAGATAAGTACTTCTCTTCTATACAGATTAGAAACTGCTGTAGAGTATAATAAGCTTTATCCAGATGTAAAGATAATAGTTTCTGGAGGGCAAGGACCTGATGAAGATATAAGTGAAGCAAAGGCAATGAAGGATTATTTAATAAGCAAAGGGATAGATGAAAGCTTAATAATAAGTGAGGATAAATCTACTAACACATATGAAAATTTCTTATTTACAAAAAAAATATTAGAAGATGAAACCGGAGAAGAGGACTTTACTGTTACAGTAATATCAAACAACTTTCACATGTATAGGGCTAAATATTTAGGTAAACAAGTGGGATTTGAATGTTTAGGATATCCAGCACCATCTCATGCAGCATCAAGTTTTATATTTTATACAAGAGAGTTTTTCGGTGTGATAAAAGCCTATATTTTCAAAAGATAATTTGAATTTGATATTAAATATAGTTTAAATACGAAAAGAGGAGGCTTTAATTATCGAAGCCTCTTTTTGTATATTAATAATTATAATAGTGTTATCGATAAATGAAAATAATATATATAAATACATTAATAGAAAAGAGGAACAAAAGATATGAGATTAGGTGTAATATCAGATACACATGGCTTATTAAGAGATGAGGTAATAAGTAAACTTGAGGGATGTGACTACATAATTCATGCAGGAGATATAGGTGGAGAAGAAGTATTTGAAAGATTAAACAAAATAGCTAGGACTTTTGTTGTAAGAGGAAATAATGATGGTGATAGTTGGGGAATTAAATTACCATGTTATAAAGAGATAGAGATGGACCAAGTACTTATGTATGTAGTTCATAAAAAAGATGATATACCTTTTGAATTAAGGGAAGTGGATCTTGTAATATATGGACATTCTCATAAATATAGTGAAGAGAAAAAGGATGAAGTAATTTATTTAAATCCAGGTTCTTGTGGTAAAAAACGATTTTCTTTACCATTAACTATGGCCATAGTTGAAGTTAATCTTGATAGAATAGATATAACTAAAATAGATTTGGAAGGATAGATTATGTTATATTATTATAATAAAGTGTTATAATGGAAAAAAGAGTATTATAGGGGGAGAGTATGATAAAAGAGATAAATGAAAAGTTAATTAAGCTTAAAGAAGAAATAGTATTAAAGAAAATATTAGATAAAAAATTGAAAAATTTAAGTTTGCAACTTGAAAAAGATAAAAGTGAGTTATATGAACTTGAAGTTAATTTAAAAAAAGAATATAAAGATGTAGAAAAATTAAAAAAGTTATCTTTTGCTAGTATATTAGCTACTGTTATGAGTAACAAGGATGAAAAACTAGAAAAAGAGCAACAAGAATATATAATGGCTAAGATTAAGTATGATGAGTTCAGTTCGAAGGTAGAGTTGTTAAAAGAAAATATTGAAAGTATAAAATCTAGACTGGAAACTTTAAAATATTGTGAAAATGAATATAAAGCATTATTAAACAAAAAGTTAGAATTAATAAAATTATATGGAGATCAAGATAAAAAGGTTAAATTATCAAAGATAGAAGAAGAAATAGAGAAAATGTTATTAGAGAAAAAAGAGATAGAAGAAGCAGAGAGTGCGGGCAAAGATTTATTAAGAACAGCCAATTTAGCTAAGGATTCATTGAATAGTGCAAAAAATTGGGGAATATTTGATATAGCTGGAGGAGATATGCTTTCATCTATAGCTAAGCATAATAAAATTAATGAAGCTGAAGCTCAATTTAGAAGAGTATCTACTTTAATTAATAGATTTAATAAAGAGTTAGGCGATATTCAATTTGAGGGATTATCTTTTTCCACAACAACAATAGCTTTTGATATATTTTTTGATAATATATTTACAGATTTTTCAGTACAAAATAAGATAAATAGCTCTTTAGATAACATAAGAAATCTAATAAGAAGAGTTGAAGAGATTTTAGCTGCTTTAAATAGTAAAAAAGTAAGCATAAATTCAAGGATATCAAATTTGAGAAAAGACTATGATAGTATAATTGAGAGTATTTAAATATATATAATAATGAGAGGTATATACTGATGAAAAGAAATATAAGTCTAATGATAAAGCCTTCTTCAAGTAAATGTAACTTGAAATGTAAGTACTGCTTTTATCATTCAATAGCTGATGCACGTGATGTAAAAGATTATGGATTTATGAGTAAGGAAACTTTGAGAGAAATAATAAATAAGGTAGATGATTATTGTGATGGCGGTAATTGTAATATAGGCTTTCAAGGAGGAGAGTCATTACTAGTAGGATTAGATTTTTATAAAGAATTAGTTAATTGTACAAAGGAAGCTAATAATAAAACAAAATTTAACTACCATATACAAACTAATGGAACACTAATAAATGATGATATTGCTAAGTTTTTAAAAGAAAATAATTTTTTAGTAGGAGTATCATTAGATGGAACAAAAGATATCCATAATTTAAATAGAGTAGATTCTTTAAATAGAGATTCTTTTAATAGTGTGATGAAGGGAATAAATGTTTTAAAGAAATATGATGTTGATTTTAATATACTTATAGTTGTTACTTCGGCATTATGCAAGAAAATAGAGAGTGTATATAAGTTTTTAAAGAAAAATGACTTTAAATATTTGCAATTTATACCTTGTCTTGACCCATTAGAAGCTGAAAATGGACAAACTTATAATTATTCATTGAAGGTAGAAGAGTATTCAAAGTTTTTACTTAATTTATTTAATTTATGGTACAAAGATGCTATGGAAGGGAATTATATAAGCATAAGATATTTTGATAATATATTGTCTCTATTCTTAGGACAAGATTATGAATCTTGTGATATGAGAGGAGTGTGCTCTTGCCAGCATATAATTGAAAGTGATGGTTCAATGTATCCTTGTGATTTTTATACTTATGAAAAATATTCAATAGGAAATATCCTAGAAGAAAGTTTTGATGAGATACATAATAAAGATGAGACTATAAACTTTATGAAAGAATCGTTAAATAAAAATCCAAAGTGTAGTATTTGTAGATTTGAAAATATATGCAGAGGTGGATGTAGAAGACATAGAGAAAATAGTGAAGATAAAAGTAATTATTATTGTCAGGCATATTATGAGTTTTTCTCAAAAACATTAGAGAGATTCCAAATTGTAGCTAATAAATTAAGAAGATAGAATAAAAAGAGCTAAAGTTAACAATTGTATAGTCAATAAATAAAGAGAACCGAAAGGTTCTTTTTTGATATATTTTTTTATATTAAGGGAATAATTAAAATAATAAAATTAAGTATAGGTAAATTATAGGAAATAAAGGAGTACAAAGATGAAAGAACTTATAGGTGCCTTAAGAAGAAATTCTATTATAAAGTCTCTTATGGATGAATTTAAAAAGGATTTTGAAGATGCCTATTATGATGTAAGTATTCAAGAAAAAGAAATGATGATTGAATATAGAGATGTTATATTTAGGAAATGGTTATATTCACCATTAAGAGGGGGCACCTATTTAACACCTAACTACATAATAAATAATATTTCACAACAAATATATCCTGGGGATTACTGTGTTATGCCATGTGTTAAAGTAAAGTTAGATATTAATGGAAGCCTAAGGTTTTATAGAAAATTTCGTTACCATTCATATAATAATAGTCCTGTAATTGATGAGTTAGAATTATTGATAAGTTTTTTGAATCCAACAATAATAGTAAGAGATGAAAATAAATATGTTATTGATGGTGGTGAATTATTAGTAAAAAAATTAAATATTCAAAGTGATTATTATATTGAATATCTTATAGAAGTAGGTACGAGACTAGGGATATTAGAACTAATGAAATCTATAGGATGTAGATGCTATAAGTTAGGAAAATATTATTATAATTATACGGAATTATCTATAGAAGAAAAAATTAAACGATTAATTAAGAGTAGTATAGATATAGTTAAAGATAATATAAGTGAAATTATAGAGTTCGATAGCAGAAACACTGTATTAGATCTTTTAGATAATGGAATAACTGAAGAGAAAATTTTTAAAATGATGGATTCAACTTTAAAAGATACTATAGAATCACCGAAAGATATATCAGATCCTTTAAAAGTTGATAAAGAATCAGTTCTTAGTATTGCAGAAGAAATATTAGGTGATGAGATAAGTTATTGGTTTATTAGAAGAGAAGCAGGAATTTACTTAGATACTTATTTAACGTGTATTTTAGGCTATTACTTAGGATTAATAGACCCAATTTATGATCAGTTATTTTTACCTAAACTATTTATTGATTTAATAAGTCATACTGACAATCCTTTAGATAGATTATCATTTATGTTTATTATGGAGCTAGGACATAATTTAACGAAATTTGGAGAAGGAATTATTATGGATCAAAAGAAAATAAAGAAAAATGAATTTAAAGCGTTGGTTCCTAAAAATATAAAAGAGTGTATTAAAGAGTATAGAGATAAGAAGAGTAGTATTTTGTATCATTTAAATGAGTATAATAGTTAAATGTAAAAAAATAGATTATTCATAGGTAAAAGCAAGGAGTTTTTTTATAAAAAGAGCT
>NZ_JACOOO010000044.1:0-66254 GCF_014287825.1 Clostridium hominis | reverse complement strand
TCACCCGTCCGCCGCTAGCTTTGCTCCGAAGAACTCCACTCGCTCGACTTGCATGTGTTAGGCATGCCGCCAGCGTTCGTCCTGAGCCAGGATCAAACTCTCAATAAAAAGTTTAATCTGTTGCTCAAATTACTTTGAGTCTTTAAATATTTTAAAAACTCTCAAAAGAATTGCTGGTTCTTAATTTATATTCTGTTCAATTTTCAAAGATCATTTACTTTATCGCTTCAAGCGACTTTTTTATCTTAACATCCTTGTTTTTCTTTGTCAACAGTTTTTTTCAAAACTTTCAAACAACATTTTGTTGTTTTCGTTGTTATCTCTCAAGGACATGACTTATTGTATCACAGAGTTAATTCTACTCAGTTAATATTCCCCAATATATCTAAAATTATTTTTATTTTTCTATCTTTTTCGCTTTTTTTCTTTAAAATACATATATTGATACACGTGGCAATGAGTATGATAAATATACTGTTCTCTAAAGCTCACAGGATAAATATTAGCTAATGCTAAGAGAAATATGACCTTGTCAGAGAAATATACACTTTCAGTGTATAGAAATATGTCCTTCGGACAGAGTAATATTAACCTTTGCTTAAGAAAGATACGCTAACAGCAGATGACTATCTATAGCGTTGGCATTTGTTTATTCTGGCGTAAGCTAATATTTCCCTTCAGCATACTAAACATTTTTCTATGTCGAAGACATATATTTCTCTGTAGCTTTAGATACATATTTCTCTTTGTGAGGCTAGCGAACAACTTATTTCATTATTGCATTAGATAATGATGGTTTAGTTTTACATCCCACAATAAGCTTTTCGCCATCTGAGTATCCCTCTTCAGAATCTTTTAATTCACTTATCAAAATACTTCTTAATAAATCTATTCTCTCTTTATATTCTAAATCATTTATTCCATTATGATATTCATGTGGATCCTTTTCTAAATTGAAGTATTGTTCTTCTCCTGTTTGTGAGTACCATACATACTTATCTTTCTTAGTTATAATGAATTGATGAGATTTTTGCTCAAAATCATATAAGTGTTCTCCGTGTATATAACTTCTATCTATATTCTTTAACATACTTCGTCCATCTAAACTTTCTGGAATTGTCTCTCCAACTATATCAATAAAAGTAGGCATAACATCTCTTAATTCTACGAGACTCTCATTAATCCCATATTTTCTACCTAATAATTCTTCAGGTCCTGATATGAACATAGGTATATGAATACTACCTTGATATGGTCTCGCTTTTTGAATATAATTATGATCCCCTAACATTTCTCCATGATCTGATGTAAATATTATTACAGTATTGTCCATTAATTTATGTTCTACTAAAGCCTGAATTAACCTACCAATTTGATGATCAATATGTGTAATACATGCATAATAACCTATTTGCATTTCTTTAATTAAATCTGGATCCAATGGTCCAGTAGTTGCATTATAACGATGACCTATTTGTTTTATTAGATCTTCATCGTTCCAGTCACCTTTAAAGGGTTTTCTTAATTCCTTATTTCTATATAAATCAAAATAGTATTGAGGTGCATCAAATGGGGCATGTGGTCTAACAAAGCTTGTCATTAGGAAAAATGGTTTACGTGGATCCCTTCTTCTTAAAAAATCAATACTTTGTGTCACTGCCCAATTAGTAGGATGACTCATTTCGTCATACATCCAAGGACGAGCTACCCATCCATTACAATCTAAACCTGTATTGCAAACATCAGCACTTATTCCCTTTGTATCCTTTAACCAATAAAAGTAATCATCAGCTATAAGTTGGTTCTCACTATACTCAACATTAGGATACCTATACTCATGTAAATATCCATCATGTAATATTACATTATTAAATCCTAAATAATTGCGTAAAGGATGTACATGCATTTTTCCTACACATTGGGTATAGTAGCCAGCTTTAGTTAATTCACCTGCCATTGTACATTCATAATTCCAATCTACCCTATCTTCATATCCAACCCTACCTGCATTTCTTTGAGATAAACCTGTATGTAATACTGCTCTTGCTGGAACACATGTAGGACAAGAAGAATATGCATTAGGAAAATATATACCTTTTGACGCTAAACTATCTAAGTATGGTGTTTTCACATCAGGATGACCTGCAAATCCCATGCAATCCCCTCTCATCTCATCTGTCATTATTAAAATTATATTAGGTCTCCTATCCATCTCTAAAATCCCCTTTTTTAACTTATAATGATAAGAGGGTGCCTCGAAAGACAACCTCTTAATTAATATTTCTAATCAAAATTCTCTAAAGTTATAATTTGTTTCTTATCCTTTTCTAAACAAACTTCCTTACTCTTATTTCCGTACCATATTTTACAGTGCCTATCTATTAAAGATGTAAGCTCAACTAATATAAGCTCATTATCTTTCCAAAAAATATTCACCTTTATATTTCCTCTTAAAGCAACCCCTTGTATATTTCCCTGCTTCCACATTTCAGGTAAAGCTGGTAATAATGTAATCTCATCTTTATAACTTTGAACTATCATCTCAGTTATTCCAGATACTACTCCAAGGTTACCATCGATTTGGAAAGGAGGATGTGCACAAAACATATTGGGATAAGTTCCTCCCCCATCAAAATTATTTAATGTCGTACTATTTACATAATGTAATCGTTGCTTCAATAAACTTCCTGCTCGTTCCCCATCGTTGAGACGTGCCCATAAGTTAATCTTCCACGCTAAACTCCATCCTGTTCCCCAGTCTTCCCTTACGTTTAAGCTTTTTTTACAAGCCTCAGCTAATTCTGGTGTATATCTTGGTGTGATTAATTGTGCTGGGTGCAATCCATATAAATGAGATACGTGCCTATGATGTAACTCAACTTCTTCTACCTCATCATTCCACTCCAACAATCTTCCATCTTCACCAATATCAAATAGTTTTAATGATTTTATAACATTCTCTATTATTCCTTTAAACTCTAACTCTTCTACTAAATCACAAGCCTTTAATGTATTATTTAACAAATCATAAACTATACCTTGAGACATTGCTGATGATTTAGATATGCTAACAATCCCCTCTTCCCAAGAAAAATTATTTTCTGGTGATGTTGTAGGACATAAAATAAGATTTCCATCATCGTTTCTTTTTAATATATTAATTAAAAATTTTGATGCTTCTTTTAAAATAGGAAAAGCTATATTCTTAAGATACTTTTTATCTTGAGTGTATTCATAATATTCAAATACAGTTCTACACAACCAAGCCGCTCCAAGAGACCAAAATCCATAGCAAGCACAATCTTTCTGATAAGCTCCAACAGGATTAGATGCTCTCCATAAATCAGTGTTATGATGACATACAAAACCTTCAGCTCCATATATATTTTTTGCTGTATATCTACCAGTCTCTGATAATTCTTCTACAAGTTTTATAAGAGGATTCGCACATTCAGTTAGATCTGTCATGAATACAGGCCAATAATTCATTTCTGTATTAATATTTAAAGTATAATTGGATGCCCATGGAGCTCGTATTTTATCATTCCATATTCCTTGCAAATTAGCCGGTTGAGTTTTATCTCTAGATGAAGATATAAGTAAATACCTTCCATACCTAAATAAAAGCTCGTATAACCCTAAATCCTCATCTTTATTACTCTCAAATAACTTTAGCCTTTCATCAGTAGGAATATTATTTACTGAATCATAACCACCTAAATTTAAATGACATCTTTTTTCTAACTCACTGTAATCATTTACGTGAACATCATATAATTCGTCATAAGTAATATGTTCAAGTAAACTTAATCTATCTAAGCATTGCTCTTTATAATTTTTCTTAGAATTTATTGGAGCTGTTTTAAAGTCTATATAATTACTTTCAACTGAAAGAATAACTTCTGCAAAAGTTGCATTCTTTACTTTAACAATTTTATTTTCAAAAACTTTATCCCCATCAGTTCTTATTAATAATCCACAAGCAAAAGAAATCCCTGGATTATTTTCATCATATATAATTGGATTATCGCTCTCTACATAATTAGGGTCCACATGCGAAGGACACCTTCCAACTAAAATCAATTTATTATCTATAAATTCTATACCATATCTTAACTGACTTAATAATTCTGTATCAAAACTTAAAGCCCCCGCCTTATTTACAGCTAATTTAATAACCATGCAATTATGAGGTTTACTTATAAAGGTCTTTCTCATAAATGTAATATTATTAGCTTGATACTGCACCTCACAACATGCAGTATCAAGATTTAATTTTCTAACATAGTTATTTACTTTTCCATCTACACTTAAATGTAGATTTAAATCTCCTAGAGGCATATATCCTTCAGTAAATTCTGTACATAAATTTTTTTCTATAATATCTTGAGCTTGTATATATTTTTTATTCATAGCTAGTTCTACACTTTTATCATAATAAGGTTTTAAGTTATTATTATGATTATCCTTAGGATATCCACTCCATAAAGTATCATGATTTAATCCATATTGTGCAGTTTCTACTCCTCCAAATACCATAGCTCCAAGCTGTCCATTTCCAAGTGGAAGAGCTTCGTTCCAATTTTGTGCTGGTCTTTTATACAACAATAAATTTTCCATATAAACCTCTCAAAGTTATTAACCCTTTACTCCACCACCAGTAACTCCAGCGATAATTTTTTCTGATAAGAAAATATATATTAAGAATGTAGGTAAGAATACTATAATAACCGCCGCAAAAAGGCTTCCGTAATCTCCTACTGCTCTAAGTGCTGCTACCATTGAGAATAATCCAACACCTACTGATTTCATATTATCAGAGTTTGCAAAAATAAGTGCTAAGAAATATTCATTCCAAACTGCTAGGAAGTTAAAAATAGTTACAGTAATTATTCCTGGTTGAGCTAGAGGAAGCATTATAACCCAGAAAGTTTTCATTGGACTACATCCATCTATAGCTGCTGCCTCTTCGTAACTCTTACTTAAGCTGCCGAAGAAGTTTAGTAAGAATGTAGTAGTAAAAGGTACATTTAAGCAGATATATAAAATTATTAATAACCATCTATTACCTGTTAAATGAGCTTTAGTTGCAATACTAAATAAAGGTAATATTATCATAATTACTGGTATACTCATACCAATTACAAAACTTGTTTTAATCGTCTTATTACCTAAGAAAGTATAACGAGATAATACATATGCCGCAGGAGCTGAGATAAGTAATATTCCTACGCATGAAATTGTTGCATAAAATAATGAGTTCATAAAGAATATACTTACATTTTGGGTTTTCCATGCAGTTACATAGTTTTCCCAATGGAATCCTGATGCAAATTTTAAAACATCACCTTTAAATATCTCACGAGAAGTAGATAAACTAGCTGCAAATATCCATCCAATAATTATAACTGTAAATGCTACCCATGCGAAAAGTATTAAATATGCAGGTGCAAGCTTTAATTCCTTTTTCCAATTAATAGGTTCTTTTATTTTCTTTTCTTTTACCTTAGCCATAATTCATCCACCTCCTACATTTCTATCTTTTCTTCTTTTATTAATAAATTCATCACCGCAAATATAATAACAACTATAACCGCTAAAATAACACCTACAGCTGCTCCTAATCCAGCATCACGGTTACTATATCCAGTCCCTCCAAATACAGTCTCATACATATACACCATTGGTGTTATTGTAGATCCTTCTGAACCTAATGGTGAAAACATCTTTGACCATACGAAAAACATAACAGTATTAATACTCCAGAATGTTAAATTAGTCTTAAACACACCTTTTAATAAAGGTAATGTAATACTTGTGAATTGTCTTAATTTACTTGCTCCATCTATCGTAGCTGCTTCATAATACTCTTCTGGAATTCTTTCTATACCACTTAAAAATATAAGCATGTAATATCCAACAGCTCCAAAGCAGAATGCTATAAGCAATGCCCAGAATTTCATATCGCTTGATAACCAATTTAACCTTGCGAGCTTTTCATTTCCTATTGCTTTAAAAAACCAATTTATGATACCGTATTTTTGTTGGAAAACAAATTGTAACCACATTGTTGCTAATGCAACTGCACTAATAACATTAGGTAAATATATAGCTGCTCTCCAGAAGCTCTTAAACCTAACACCGCTAGTTAATATTACTGCAAATAACAGCGCTATTGATAACACTATAATTCCACCGATTACCCATATCTTAAATATATTAAACATAGAAACTTTAAAAGAACTAGAGGTTAGTAACTTTAAATAATTTCCAAGTCCCACAGATAACCACTGCTCTTTTGGAGCTGTTACACTACTTACAGAGTAAAAACTTATAAAAACTGTTCTTATAACAGGATATAAAAACATAATACAGAAAGTAAGGATTGCTGGCGTAATAAATGCAACAATCATAGTCTTATTTTTTTTCATATATGCCTCCTACTCAAACTCTGAATATAAAAAGGGCTATTGCAAAGCCAACAATTTTAAGATTCTGCAATATCCCTTTATTTAATCAAATTTGATTTTTTTATTATTTTGTTGCGCTTTCCATAGCATCTACAAATTGTTGTGCAGTTAATTTACCTTCGAAAAGTTGTAAGCAGTTTGTTTTAATTGTTTCTTTAATATCTGGGTTTGCATTTAATCCAGCATTCCAATCATAAGTTTCAGTAAGCGCTAAGAATGCATCTCTAACACCAACTAAATCTTCTGGCCACTCTTCATTCCTAGAGTCAGCTGGAATACCACCACATTCTAAAGCCATCTTTTGATCAAACTCACCAGTAGTTATCTTCATTATTAAATCAAATGCAGCTTGAGCATTTTCACTGTTTTTATTTATTGCAAAACCTTGAGCTCCAACGTTAGCTATTGTATTAGCATCTTTACCGCCATCAACTGAAGGATAGTTAAACATACCCCAATCTAAATCACATTGAGTATTGTTTGTAATTTCACTTGGTACCCATGATGCATTAACTACCATAGCAGCTTCTTCGTAACCAACTTCATTTTCTCCTTCTGGATAAGCACCTGGTGCATATTCTGATAAGTAACCTTTATCTTTTAAATCAATTATATCTTGAGCAGCTTTTAAGACGTATTCGTTTTCAGCCCAATCACCATTCTTAGCTATATTTTCAACTTCAGCTTGTCCTACATAACGAGCTAAGTGATACCCAAATACATAATCTACATAAGCATCATCTTGAGCTAATGGAGCAACTCCTGAATCTTTTATCTTTTGACAAACATCTAAGAATTCAGCCCAAGTTTGAGGTTCTTTTTCTATCCCTGCTTTTTCAAACATAGCTTTGTTATAGAATACCCCTGAAGTATATGGTTGATAAGGAATAGTTATTAACTCTCCAGCCCATCTTCTAACACTTGCAGGTAATGCTTTAATTGCAAAATCATCATAGTTTACTGCTTTAGCCATATCCTCTAAGCTTAATACCTTATCAGCATATTCCATAGCTATCTTTTGATAATCCCAATCAAAGAAATCTATCTTTTCACCAGCTTCTAAAGCAGATTGTAGAACTGTTCCTAAATCTCTACCCTTCCATTCTACATTTACCTTTATTCCAGTTTCTGCTGTATAAGCATCGATAGCTTCTTGAATTACTTTTGCTTGTGGTTCAGTATTGTTCCACATTGACCAGTAAGTTAATTCCCCTGCATCTGCTGATGTTGTTGTATCATTTCCTGCTGGTGCATCGCCTTCAGCAGTTGACCCACCGTTATCTTTATTCCCACATGCTGTTAAAGAAAACGCCATACATCCTGCTAAAATCAATGACATAAGTTTTTTCATTTTCATAATATTCATCCTCCCCTTTTTTATACCATAAAATAATTAACTATATGTTATATTAATAATATAGCCTTTTTACCCTTAGGAAAACAATCTCTATATTGGCCTTTCCTTTATATATATTGCTATCCTAGTTAATTTTATTATATATTATGTTAACCTTTTCATTCAACGTTTACAAATCGACTAATTATAACATGAATTTAGGCGTTTTTTACAATTTTTATAATGTCATTAAATTTAATTTTTTATAAAAACTTACACCTTTTTGATATATTATAAACTTAATATAGAATTATTTTCTAATTAAGTTTATAATAAAAAAGTATTATGCATCTATAACTCAGTTGGATAGAGTGCTGGACTTCGAATCCAGGCGTCGGGGGTTCAAGTCCCTCTAGGTGCACCAAAGTAATAAAGTGTGAAGCACTTTGGTGAAAAGTTTGACTTCGTCAAAGGTGAAAAATCAGCTGACGCTGAGTGGAAAAGTTCACTTCATGACGGGGAAAATATTGCCTTTGGCAATAGTGAAGAGTATCTAAGTATTAGCACCTTTCACAGCTACGATAGTAGCCTTTTCCCCTTAACTTTAGTTAACTTTTCCCCGCTACGTAGTAGCATTTTCCCCTCGACGAAGTCGACTTTTCACTTGCGCACTTAGTGCGCACTTTTTTTATAGTGACAATGTATTCTTAACTATATCACTTATCTCTTGAGCTTTTTCTAGCATATCCATTTCACAGAATACTCTTAATACCGGCTCTGTTCCTGAGAAACGTATTATTACCCATCCACCATTTTTGAAATATACCTTATACCCATCAAGATATGAGACCTTTTCTATTTCATATGGGAACTCTATAGGATTCTTATCTATCATTATTTGTTTTATAAGTTCTTCTTTTCTCTTATGAGTCATTCCATAATCACTTTCAGTCATAAATAGCTCGCCATATTCTTGACATATATCTTCATATATTTGTGATAATGATTTTCCTGTTACTGCAATCATCTCTATAAGTAATGATGCTGCATATACTCCATCTTTACCTTGAATATGACCTTTTACAGTTAATCCTCCACTTGATTCTCCACCTATAATAGCATCAGTTTCTATCATTTTAGCTGATATATGCTTAAATCCAACTGGAACTTCATGGCATTTTTGTCCAAAGCTTTCTGCAACTTTATCAAGTAAATGTGTCGTAGCTATATTTCTAACTACAGGGCCATTCCACCCCTTATACTTTACAAGATAATAATACAGAACAACTAATATATCATTTGGATGTAAGAATCTTCCGTTATTATCTATAACTCCTAATCTATCAGCATCTCCGTCTGTGGCAATTCCAATATCATAATGCCTATCAAGTACATGTTGTTGTAATGCTCTTAAAGTATCAACATTAGGACTTGGTAGCTTTCCTCCAAATAAAGTATCATGTCTCTCATTTATAACATCTAAATCGCATCTTGCTGTGGATAATATAGTTCTTAAAGAAGTTTGGCTAACGCCATACATTGGATCTAGAACTACCCTTAAATTAGCATTTTTAATACTCTCTAAATCAATTTGCGAAAGTATACTATCAATATAATCATTAAACGGATTATATGGTACTATTAAGCCATTATTAACAGCATCCTCATAATCAATCCAATTTACTGGTTCCTTTTCTAAGCTTTCTATATACTTTTCCACATTTTTAGTCACAACTTCATCTGCGTCTTTTCCACCTTTTGTGAATAACTTTACACCATTATAAATTGCAGGGTTATGACTTGCAGTTACCGCCATACCATAATCTAAGCCTTGTTTCTTAACTTCAAACATCATTAAAGGTGTAGGCATTGACCTATTTATCATCATCACCTTTATTCCTTCATAAGCTAAAACTTCAGAAATCCATATCATTGCTTCTTTTGAAAGAAAACGTCTATCATACCCTATTACCACTGTCTCTTTTTCTACCTTTTCATCTTTCATCATTCTAGCAACTGCTCTAGCTAATTGTTGTACATTATTTTTAGTAAACTCATCACCAATTATCGCTCTAAATCCTCCGGTCCCAAACTTTATCATATTTAGTCCCCCCTTTTATATTTATTAGCTATATTTTTTTACGATATTATTTACTTCTTCCCATTTATCCTCTAAATCTTTTACAAGTTTTAATTGAGTTCTAGTTCTTACTAAGTTATGGTCATCATAACTTGTCTTGTAATATAAATCTCCGTCTAAGTAATCAGTTAGGAATCTCATACCTTGCTCTAAAGTAATTATCTTAGCTCCCATTGGTAACATCTCAATTTCTTTTGGTGTAAGTCCATTATCCACACCTTCTATAAACCCTTTAGTAAATGCTTCAAATAATCCTAAATCAACAAATACCTTACTTAAGTCTTCTTCATCTTCCCTTGCAAATGTTGCTCCACTTCTTATTGCATCTCCAAAATCATATAAGGATAGTCCTGGCATTATTGTATCTAAATCTATGACACAAATACCTTCCTTAGTATCTTTATCTAATAATACGTTACTTATTTTAGTATCATTATGAGTAACTCTTAAAGGCAATTCACCTCTTTCAAGCATATCTACTAATGATGATGCTTGTTCTTGTCTTTCTAATATAAAGTTTATTTCATCAACTACCTTATCTTTTCTCCCTGATTTATTTTCTTTTATTGCATTAATAAAAGTTTTTAAACGTTCTTTTGTATTATGGAAGTTAGGAATAGATTCATAAAGTAATTCTGCATTATAATCAGCTAACATATTTTGAAAGTTACCAAAAGCTTTTCCAGCCTTATAAAAATCATCTTCGCAACTTATTGTTTCATATGTTATTGTATCTGGTATGAATTTTATAGCCCTCCAATAGTTTCCTTCCGAGTCTTGTGTAAAGCTTCTTCCATCCTTAGCATTTACCACTGTTATTGTCTCTCTATCAATATCTCCATTATTTTTAGCTACTATATCTTTTAAATAATCACAAACCCTACAATAGTTATCCATTAACTTTTCAACTTCTTTAAATATATAGTGGTTTATTCTTTGAAGTATATATTTTCTTTCTTCTCCACCTTCTAATTTTGTTCTGACTAAAAAAGTAGCATTTATAAGACCTCCTCCGAATGGAACTACCTCTAATACATCACCCTCAATATTTATTAAATCCAAAGCTTGTTTTGTTAACTCTAAAAAATTACTTTCCATTTCCCTTTATTCCCTCCCATAAGTTTTTCTTATACTTACCTTCATTTATCATTTTCTCAATAGCTTCTTTAACAAATACTTTATCTTCTTGATATGTTACCCCATACCACTTATCTTTCGAATTCATAACCTTAACTTTACCTTCTCCACTATTTATTAAATTACTAACAACTAAAGGTATATAGTATTCAGCTTTTAGTGGATTATTCTTTAAGTCATTTCGCAAGAAATCTTTAAATCCTTTCTCAGTAATTTCAAATATAGAATTCATAAATCCCCACATATTCATTGAAACAATCGAATTATAATCTACTTCAATCCAATCTTGCTCATTTTCTGTATAATAAGCAGATTCACCTTTTTTAATAATCTTAGTTCTTTCTACAACTTCTTTTAACTCACCATTTTCTACAGTACATATTCCTCTTGCAACATGTCCATTTTCAGATAAAGTATTCTTTAGCTCATATCCAACCATAGCATGATTATTTTCTTCAGTATTACTACTTAAATATTCATACATTAATTTAAAGGATTCTTGTCCATAATAATCATCAGCATTTATAACTAAAAATGAGGACTTAACAACATCTCTTGCACATAAAATTGCATGTCCTGTTCCCCATGGTTTTACCCTCTCCTCTGGTACTTCAAATCCTTCTGGTATGTTATTTATATCTTGTATTACATATTCTATTTCTGCAAATCTAGATAATTTATTTCCTATAAGCTCTTTAAATTCTTCCACAATTTCTTTTCTTAAAATAAATACTATCTTCTCAAAACCTGCCTTTATAGCATCATAAGAAGATAATTCTAATATAATCTCTCCATTTGGCCCTATTTTATCTAATTGTTTTAATCCACCATATCTGCTACCTAACCCCGCCGCCATCACGACTAATACTGGTTTCATATGTTCACCTCTCTATATTTTAATTTAACCTCTGGAGATTTTTCCCCAGAGGTTTACTTAAATAATTATACCATATTAATCCATTTTATTTCACATGGATCTAATGTCATTTGAACTGAATTTCCATTTCCATCGTAAACTAAAGTAGTTTGCTCCTCATTTGAGTTATTAACAACTGCATATTTTTTAGTTTCTAAGTAAGCTGATACTTCACAATTTAAGTTATCTGCATACCATTTTTTCATTTCATCTTCTTTTCCTGCAGCATAGAAGCAACTTCTCATAAGAATACGTGTATTTTGAATTGAGTATGGTAATCCTGCTATATAAACAGCTCTACCTTTTCCATATCTGTTAGCAGACATTAAAAGATCTCCATTTTCATAGCATATAATTTCTGTATCCTTACTCTTAGAGTAAACATTCTTTTGACTTTCTCCAAAATCAAATGGTTCAACTACATCTTCAGTTATAAAGTGTTTCTCTACAGGAGTCTTGAAGTATTTATCTGTGCTTAATGAGAATCCTAATTCTTTATCAACACCTAATGCTTCTGCAAGTTGGAAGAAGTGTCCTCCCTCTAATACTGCTGAAGGTTCACCAACTCCAACAAATCCTCCTCCATTATAAATCCATCCTCTTAAAGTAGTTACGATTTCTTTATCTAACCACTTTTCTCCACCACTGAATGATGTACCTGCATCACCAGCATTTATAATTACGTCTATATCACTTGGAACACCATTTTGTTTTATATCATCAAAGCTTATAAATTCCACATCTAAGCTCATTCCACTTAGTGATTCTATAATTCCAAGATAAGTATATATTTGCTTATACCATAATGCATGTGCAACCATATGAGTTTGCCAGCTTCTTAATTTACCAAAACAATTTAACACTCCAACTTTTAATCCACAGTATGGTTTAGAATTATCTATATTATCATATATTTCTCTAAACTCATCACATACAGATTCAATGTACTCAACAAATTTAGGGAATTTATAAGCTAAAGATAAATATCCACCATATCCAATTCTATCTACTGGTTTTCTCATAATAGCTCTACGAGCAGTTATCCAGTTATCTCTAGCCTCTATAGTTGGATCATTTCCTTCATAGAATGTATCAGGGAAGAAATATGGTAAGAATCTTCCTTCAGTATACTTAACTCCAGGAATATCTGAAATCATTCTTAAAGTAGCTCCACCACCAACAGAACCAACTACTCCATCTAGCCCTATACTTTCAAAGTACTTTCCATATGGCTCAGTTCCAATCCAGTTATCTCCTAAGAACATCATAGCTTCTCTTCCAGCTTCATGAACTACGTCAACTAGCTTCTTAACATTTTCAGCTACGAATTGTTGTTGAAAATCTATATAATCTAAAAATGCCTTAGAAGGAACTCTAAATGGAGAATTATAATAACCTTGGTCTATAATATCTTCTGGTCTTAATCTATATCCTTTTACTTTTTCAAATTCATCTAAAGCTTCTGGACTAACACTTGAACTATATCCAAACCAATCAACAAATTTTTCTTTAGCTAAATCATTAAATACTAAAGTAAAGTGATAGAAGAAAGTTGTAAATCTTACTACATTAGATTCTGGATGTTCATCTAGCCAATTATACATAGCTTCTATTATGTGTTTATTAGTTTTTGGCTTTCTTGCATCAAATGGCATTTCATGAGGCTTGTCTCCCCAATTGTTAGTTATATGGTTATACATTTGTGTTGGATCCCAAATACAATAAGCCAAGAAAGATACGGTATATTCATGCCACTTACTAACATTATTTATTGTTACTTCTCCACTCTCTTCACTGTATGTCCAATTTTCTGTAGGTACTACTTCATTAGTAGTTCTATCAATAACTTCCCACCAAGTTTTTATATCATGATAAGTATCTGGTTCTACTTGTTCTGCAAAATAACCATCCATTATTTTTATAGTTAGCTTGTTTTCTACAGCAACATGATGTTTTGTCATTAAATATGTTTGTTGTAATTCTTCTCTATTAGCTTCAGCCCACTCATTATCTCCACGAGCAACAAAATATGTTGAATATATTCTTTCAGCTAACCCCTTTATTTCTCTTGGTAACTTAAATCCATCGCAATCTCTTATTCCATCAGCTCCCCATTTTTCTGCAATCTCTAAAGTTTCCTTTATAAAATTATCGTCTGTTGGAATAGTTACTCTCCCTTTGTTCATCCTGCACCTCTCCTATCCTCTTATACATAAATTATTATTTTCATTTAATCTCCCTATATTAAAGTATATAGAATCATTAACACCTGTTTTAAACTCTATTCTACTATTATCAATCCTATGATTCCTATATTCTTTACTTCTAGTTTAGTTTTTAGTAATTGTTTTCACAACAATATTATTGCTTATTTATTTAACTATATTGTTATAATAAACAATATGTCTTAATCTAACTTTACTATATTTTTCATATTTTTATATTTTTTATATTTTTTGTGATATAATTATAATATATTGCGTGCAAGAGGTATTTTTTATGGGAAACACAAGATATTTATTAACAAAAAATAATGTATATGATTTAGATTTTGAACTTATATATATAAGTAAATCGAAATTTGAAAATGATTGGCATAGTACACTTCACATGCATCCATTTACAGAAATATTTTTTATAACTAGTGGACAAGGTACATTTCAAATAGGAGACGAAATAGTTTCAGTTAAGGAATCAGATCTAATCCTTATTAATCCAAATTGTTCACATACAGAGCGATCAGTTAGTTCTTCTAACCCTCTAGAATATATAGTATTTGCAATTAATAATCTTGCTATTGGTACATTACCTTCAAATTTGACTAATGATGATACTAAAGATACTTTGAATACATATAAAATATTAAATTTTAATAAGAAAAAAAGTGAAATCTTATACAACTTAAATACGCTTATAAGAGAATTAGAAGAAAAGAACTTAAACTATGAATTAGCATGTAAGAGTATATTAACTTTATTTCTTATACAAGTTATGAGAAATACTAGCTCAGACATATTTATTACAGAGAATTTTGAAAAAATAAATATAGAATGTATGAAGATTAAAAATTATATAGATTCTCATTATTCAGAGAATATAACTTTAGATTTTTTATCAAACTTAACTTACGTTAATAAGTTTCATCTTGTACATCTATTCACTAAAGAAATGGGAATTTCACCTATCAACTATCTGATTAACAAAAGAATAGATGAATCAAAAAACTTATTAAGTACTACTAACTATTCAATTAGAGATATTTCGTCTATAGTTGGGTTTTCAAATTCATCTTACTTTAGTCAAATGTTTAAAAAGATAACCGGAATATCACCTAAAGATTTTCGTTCAAATAACTCTAAAAATAAAACTGAAAATAAATTAGCATAATAAACAAATATTTTATATTATAAAAAAAGACAAGCATCTAGCTATTTTGATTAGATGTTTGTCTTTCATTATTTATAGATAATATACTTCCCTTTTAAGATAAATATATATCCTACAATTTTATTTTAAAACAAATAAAAAAAAGCAATCATATAAATGATTGCTTTTTTATGGAGCGGGTAGTGGGAATCGAACCCACCTTTCCAGCTTGGAAGGCTGGAGTATTACCGATATACGATACCCGCATACTTATTGGAGCGAAAGACGGGACTCGAACCCGCAACATCCACCTTGGCAAGGTGGCGCTCTACCATTGAGCCACTTTCGCATATGGTGCAGATGAAGGGAGTCGAACCCCCACGCCAAAGGCGCTAGATCCTAAGTCTAGTGCGTCTGCCAATTTCGCCACATCTGCATTTGGTGGCTTACCGGGGAATCGAACCCCGGACACCTTGATTAAAAGTCAAGTGCTCTACCGACTGAGCTAGTAAACCGTATAAATGGCAGGGATAGCAGGATTCGAACCTACGAATACCACAGTCAAAGTGTGGTGCCTTACCGCTTGGCGATATCCCTATATGGGGTGAACGATGGGACTCGAACCCACGACAACCAGTGCCACAAACTGGCGCTCTACCAACTGAACTACGTTCACCATAATGGAGCGGGTAGTGGGAATCGATCCCACCTTTCCAGCTTGGAAGGCTGGAGTATTACCGATATACGATACCCGCAAATAAATGGTGCGTGTTAAGAGATTCGAACTCCTGGCCCACGCCTTAGAAGGGCGTTGCTCTATCCAGCTGAGCTAAACACGCATAATGGAGCGGGTAGTGGGAATCGAACCCACCTTTCCAGCTTGGAAGGCTGGAGTATTACCGATATACGATACCCGCATATTTGTTGGAGCGAAAGACGGGACTCGAACCCGCAACATCCACCTTGGCAAGGTGGCGCTCTACCATTGAGCCACTTTCGCATATGGTGCAGATGAAGGGAGTCGAACCCCCACGCCAAAGGCGCTAGATCCTAAGTCTAGTGCGTCTGCCAATTTCGCCACATCTGCATTTGGTGGCTTACCGGGGAATCGAACCCCGGACACCTTGATTAAAAGTCAAGTGCTCTACCGACTGAGCTAGTAAACCGTATAAATGGCAGGGATAGCAGGATTCGAACCTACGAATACCACAGTCAAAGTGTGGTGCCTTACCGCTTGGCGATATCCCTATATGGGGTGAACGATGGGACTCGAACCCACGACAACCAGTGCCACAAACTGGCGCTCTACCAACTGAACTACGTTCACCATAATGGAGCGGGTAGTGGGAATCGAACCCACCTTTCCAGCTTGGAAGGCTGGAGTATTACCGATATACGATACCCGCAAATAATTGGTGCGTGTTAAGAGATTCGAACTCCTGGCCCACGCCTTAGAAGGGCGTTGCTCTATCCAGCTGAGCTAAACACGCATAATGGAGCGGGTAGTGGGAATCGAACCCACCTTTCCAGCTTGGAAGGCTGGAGTATTACCGATATACGATACCCGCATATTTGCATTTACTTAATATTTATTAAGTTTTGTTTTTTTAAAACTGGTCGGGGTGACAGGGATCGAACCTGCGACCTCATGGTCCCAAACCACGCGCGCTCCCATCTGCGCTACACCCCGAAGTATGGTGCGTGTTAAGAGATTCGAACTCCTGGCCCACGCCTTAGAAGGGCGTTGCTCTATCCAGCTGAGCTAAACACGCATACTTTTTTTCAGAGAACGTCTATTATTTTAAAACATTCGCCTTAATTTGTCAAGCTTTTTTCAAAGCTTTTATGGAGCGGGTAGTGGGAATCGAACCCACCTTTCCAGCTTGGAAGGCTGGAGTATTACCGATATACGATACCCGCATATTTGACAAACAACCTATTCTGATTGAAATCTCACTCAGAACCGAGTTATATCTTAACTCAAAACTCTTATTTAGTCAATAACTTTTTTCAATTTAAAAAACTAAATTGGTCGGGGTGACAGGGATCGAACCTGCGACCTCATGGTCCCAAACCACGCGCGCTCCCATCTGCGCTACACCCCGAAGAGTTTTATCATCTCGCGACGACAAGGATTATTCTACAATATGATTTTTAAAACGTCAATACCTTTTTTTCATTTTTTTTATTTTTATATCATTTTTATTTCTTTAGTATATATTTGTGCTATTTTTCCCTCTTTAATTTCAATATACCCTAAAGATCTCTTTGCCATACATGCTCCGTGAGAAATACTCCCTGGGTTCATTAAACATATATCATTATGCTTCTCTACAATAGGTATATGTGAATGCCCAAATAAAACTATATCAACACCTAATGATAAGCCTCTGTAATATATATTATCGTATCCATACTTAACATTATAAGCATGACCATGACACATAAATATCTTTTTTCCGCCTAACTCAACTATTCTTTCATTAGGACTCTTTCCTAAGAAATCACAATTTCCACTTACTGAATACACTTCCCCACTAAAATCCTCAGTTATTTTAGATATATCATTTTCTCCATCACCTAAGAATAATAAAACATCAGCATTCTTTATATAATTTTTAACTTCCTTTATAGCTCTATCATTATTATGAGAATCACTAACAACAGCAATTAACATATAAACACCTCTCTAATTTTAAACTTATATAATTACAATTGAAAAAAAGTGCGAGCAAAGCTCACAAGTGAAAACTCGACTTCGTCGAGATGAAAAGGCTGCTAAGGCAGCGGGGAAAAGTTAACTAAAGTTAATGGGAAAAGGCTACTATCATAGCAGAAAAAGTATCAACAGATAAATAATTTTTACTATTGCCGAAGGCAATGTTTTCCCCGTCACGAAGTGAACTTTTCCCCAAAGTGCTTCGCACTTTATTTTAAGTACTCTTCTATCTTTCTAAGTGCATTTGCTCTATGAGAAATCTTATTCTTCTCAATTGCTTCTAATTCACCAAATGTTTGACCTGCAGGTTCGTAGTAGAATAATGGATCATATCCAAATCCACCTTCTCCATTTAATTCTTCCATTATTAACCCTTCAACAGTTCCTCTAACAATATTACTATTTCCATCTGCTCCTATTAAAGCTATAGCACAAACGAATCTACCTCTTCTATCTTCACCTGTTGCTTCTTTTAGCTCTTCTAATAGCTTTTTATTATTAGCATCATCATTTCCATGCTCTCCTGCATATCTTGCTGAGTATACTCCTGGTGCACCATTTAAGTAATCTACTTCCAATCCTGAATCATCAGATAAAACAGCAAAGTTCTTATCACCTCTTCGAATTAAAAAGTCATATATTTCTCTTGCTTTTTTTTCTGCATTTTCTTCAAATGTTAATCCATCTTCTTCTACTTCTATATCTATATTTTCATCAGCTAAAGACTTTACGTCCCACCCTAAATTTTCTACTATAGATTTTAACTCTTTTATTTTTTTCTTATTGTTACTAGCTATAATTAATTTCTTCATTACTTTGATTCTCCTGTTCCTATCCATAAAGCATCCATTTTTAAAATATCTTTTTGAATTTGGATTATCTGCTTTATCCCTCTTTCCCCTAAATCTAAAAGTTCATTTAAGTCTTTTCTTGAGAATGGTGCCTCTTCACCTGTACCTTGTATTTCTACAAATTCTCCATTTCCAGTTCCAACTATGTTCATATCAACTTGTGCACTTGAATCTTCTTCATAGCATAAATCAATCATCTTTTCTCCATTTACTATTCCTACACTAGTTGCGCAAACAAACTCTCTTATTGGATATACTTTAAAAGGTTTATGTCTATGAATTTTGTTTATAGCATCTACTAAAGCTACAAATGCTCCTGTAATAGATGTAGTTCTGGTTCCTCCATCTGCTTGAATTACATCACAATCTAGCCAAATTGTCTTTTCTCCTAAGGCCTTTAAATCAACTACTGATCTTAATGCTCTTCCTATTAATCTTTGTATCTCCATAGTTCTTCCATCTTGTTTTAATCTTGCAATATCTCTTACTTTTCTGGTCGCTGTAGATCTAGGTAGCATGTTGTATTCAGCTGTTATCCATCCTTCTCCAGTGCCTTTTAAAAATGGAGGTACTTTATCCTCAATTGATGCAGTACATATAACCTTAGTATCTCCCACTTCTATTAACACTGATCCCTCTGCATGCTTTATATAATTTCTAGTTATTTTTGTGTGTCTAACACTATTATTCTTACGATTATCACTTCTCATAATATCTCCTCCAAGCTTAATATATATCCTATAAATACAAAATTTAACTATATAACTTTATATATTTCTATTAATACAAGTTATTTTCAACTCTTATACTTTTTAAAATTATTGCTTTTTCAAAAAAAGTGAACTATTTTAAATTCTATCTCATATTATTAATATAAGGATTATTATAAGAGGTGAAAATTTTGAAATATATTGGTCCATTTTTTAGAATGAATAGTCTAAGTCAAGAAGAAATAAACGCACAACTATTCTATTTATCTAAAGAAGCTGTAAAAACTATTGTTTTAGAATCGAAATGTGGTTTAGTTTCATCAATAAAGAACTTTAAAAATTTAAGTCCCTCATTTGATATTAACACAATGAATAACTTTTCTCCACTATTATGTGTGTATAGAAAAGCATCTCCAAACTTTATCCACAGCAAGAATTCTAACGGCTTCGATGAAGATAGTTTTAAGAAAGAAATAAATCCCTCAACAAATGCTCTAATGACATTATGCTTATTAGAATTACTTGATTATTATCGCTGTTTTGAAAACATAGAAAGAAGTACTTATTCTATATACGAAATATATAATTCTCTTACAAAAGAGCAATTACAATTTTATTCAGAAAATCTTAGAAATTCTGAGGGTGTATTTGCCGACAAAAAGAATATGTTTGAGAATAATTCTAAAAACTATAATTTAGTAGATAAAGATAAAAAATTCAAATTCTCAGATCAAGCTTTTATGATGTTAGCTTATTATCTATATTCTTATAAAAATAAAAATGATGCGGCCTCTAAGGATTATGAAACATTTTCTTTAGAAATTCTTCAAATGTTTTTAGATTTTAAAGAAAACATATATGAATGTTCTTTAGATGAACTTTGTAAAATATTATTAGCATTCAACATATTATATAGCTATTGTCATCTAGAAAATCTTCAAACTTTAATAGCAGATATTTCTGATTACACTATGAACAAATTTGATGATAAGGACTATTATGTGACTTCTCTAGATACAGCTGCATTATGCGCTATAGTTCTAACATTATCCTATAAAAATACTAATATAATAGCTTTTAAGGATAAATCTAAAGCCATTATTGATAAACTATATTCTTTATATGATGAAGAAAATGAATGTTTTTATAAGCTTTCCTCAAAGAAGGAAATTAAATATTCCTCATTAGATATAACATTCTACTTATTAGCCTTTATTTTAAATGATAATACTAGAAGTGAGTATAAGAATCTGATATCTTCAGTCTATAAGAAATATCTAATAAATTCTGGCTTAGTTACAAGTTGGCCAGAAGCTCCTACATTAGATGACTACGAGCGCTATAGAGGTCTTTCTTTAGTATCTAAAGATATGTTAGATGAAAGCTATTTTAGAATGCCAAACGTAATAACTCCTAGTAGTTCTGGTATGGCTCCAGTGTTTAATAAATACGTTACTTATAATAAAAGGAAAAATTCCTTTACAGTAAATAAGAGTTCTTTTGAAAGCAGTAAAAACTTTTTAATATTCTACCTATATATCTATCTATTCAAAGACAATTTTATAAAAAGCTTAGCATTAGATAGAGTTAATTTAAGCAATGAACCCGAATCAATTCCTGAGATATTGCAAGCTTCTACTTCTAAAGCTTCAGATATGGATGTTAATTATATAGCCAGTGTTTCTCCAACATCAACTACTAATTCAAATACTACTATTGAAGAAGCATCTATAAATACAAACACTAATATTCCATCTGAGGAAAATGAGACTCTCTCAGAAAATCTTGAAATAACTGATAATTAATATAATTAACAAAAAATAAGACCGCCAAGGTCTTATTTTTTTGTTAACTCAAATTTTAAATTTCCGTTTCCATCTAAATTTATATTTTCAATACTACTATTAACAGCAATATTATCATTATAAAAAATCAATGGTAATACAGAGTAGTTTTCAAATAGGTTATCTTCTATTTGTGTTAATATTTCTTTCTGCTCTTCTACAGTTTTTGAAATACTAACCTTATTTATTAACTCTTCTGAAATATATGGTGATATAACCTCATAAAATTCCGCTTTATCACTATAATCAGCATCCAAATTTATTATAGCCATATCATAATATGAAATATCACTTGTAATTTCTTCTCTTAATAAAGATCCAACTAATGTTATATCTGTATTATCCGCAAACCAATTAGATATATAATCTACTATCTCTTTATTTAATAAACTTTCTTCACAAGCTAAATATACAACCTCAGGGATTTCGCTTTCTTCCCCTACACTACTCATTACCTTCCTATCTTGAAGCTTAGATAAATCTTGTTCTTCATCTCTAAAGTAACTTCCATCTGCTAATTTAATTAACGATTGATTATTTGCTTCATAATCTTCTAAAGCTCTAGTTATCAATCTATATATTTCTTTTCTATCATCAATTGATAAGATATTATTTTTATTAAATGCCAAATATGTAGACTTATTTGAAGGAATACTTACCAACTTATCTTCTTTAGATAATCTACTTAATTGACTTTTTGGTGGATTTAAAACTATGTCTCTTTCTCCAATTTCAAAAGCAGCTAAAGCTAAATCTTCACCATCATCCTTAATCATATGAATTGTTTTTGCTAAACTTGGATCTGCTGTGCTATTTCTTTTTAATGTTATTTCATTTAACGAATTTATATCCGCAATAGAATAATTCCCACTGTAAGGAATAGTTGTGTAGTTACTAGCCAGTTCTTCCCAAAGTATTACACTTTTTCTTAACCTATATTGTGGTTTAGTTAATTCGTTTAAGAAATTTGAATCTTGTGAGTTCAATCTAATTATCAAATTAGTATCTGTTGCTGTGATACCTACTCCATTATTAAAGGATTTATTTCCATTTCTATATTCAGAAACTCCGAAAATATTTAATAGTGGCTCTATATCATCTTCTGCTTCTAACGTAACAACTTCTCTAAAAAATTCAACTATCTCAGAAGGAGTTATCTTATTACCATCACTCCAATAGACATCATCTCTTATTTTAAAATCATATTCAATTCCATTATCTCTTATGTCAACACTCTCTGCTAATGCCGGTACCAATTCTCCATTTGTATCTAATTCCACTAGTCCTTTACTAACAGCACATATAATATCTTGTTCCCTTTTACTTAATGATCCAACAGTCTCTAAATTACTTGTTATATTATTAATAGAGTAAACTATATCTGCTTCACTTTTAACTTGTTTTGATGGATTTTGATCTACAAACCCTAATAAAAATATTATAGATACTACAAATAGTCCTAATACTACAAAAATCCTCTTCAAATTTACTCTCCTTTCAATATTTATATACACATAATTATATCCAATATTATGAAATATAATCATTTTATGTATTTTATATATTGTTTAGGAATTTTTATTATTAATAAAGGGTATATTTATATGGTATAATTATTTTAGGAGGTGTGAGAATATGTCTGTAGCTTTACAAATAATTCAAATGATATTTTATATTGTAGGAATTTTATTTATGTTATCATTTATGTTTATTGGAATATGGTCATTTATTATTTTCCTAAAAATATATAAAAATCAAAGGGTTAATAATTATTTATTAGACAAAATAAATAAAAGTATATCCTCACTAAACTTAAATAACAACGAGAGTGTAGTAGATTCATTAGATTTCGATTTTGATGATTCTTTTTTGGATAATAATAATTTAGACTCAACAAATAATGTTATTAAAATGGATAATGCTTAATAAAATGTATAATGGCAAACGGAAAGTTAAGTAACTAGTTTTAGTCTAATCCTTAATTCTCCATTTGCCATTTTTTAATTTATAATTATTTTAAATCATAGATTCGAAATCATCTTCGCTTAGTACAGTTATTCCAAGTTCATTTGCTTTTGTAAGCTTTGAACCTGCTTCTTCCCCTGCTATAACATAATCAGTTTTTTTACTAACACTACCTGATACTTTAGCTCCTAAGCTTTCTAGTTTTTCCTTTATTTCTCCTCTAGAGTACTTAGTTAAAGTTCCTGTAACAACTACAGTCTTCCCACTAAAAGCACTTTCTTTAACCTCCTTTTCTTCATACCATGGATTAACTCCTAGATTTAAAAGTTCATCTATAGTACTAAGAACTTTTTCTTCTTTAAAGAATTCTAAGACACATTTAGCCACTATATCACCGACATCATTAACTCCAACTAATCTTTCAAATGTAGCTTCTTTTAATCCATCTAAAGATTTAAATGTATTTACTAAATCTTTTGCCGTTTTAACCCCTACATTAGGAATTCCTAAAGCATATATAAATCTATATAGTTCTGGATTTTTACTTCTTTCAACTGCATCTAAAAGATTTTGAGCCTTCTTAGGTCCAAACTTTTCTAAAGTGATTAAATCGTCTTTATTCAATTTATATAGATCTGCTATTGATCTTATCTCTAATTTTTCAAATAATTGTTCTGCTGTTTTTTCTGAAAAACCTTCTATATTCATAGCTTCTCTTGAAGCAAAATGAACTATACTTTTTACCATTTGAGGTTTACATGATAAAGTATTTTCACAGAAGTAATGAGCTCCATCTAACACTAAATGACTTCCACATGAAGGACAATTTTCTGGTACATTTATATCTACTGCACCTTCTAATGTAGACTCAACAACACCCATTATCTCAGGAATAACATCATTACTTCTTCTTACAAATACGTCAGCACCTATTTTAACGCCTTTTCTTCTTATATCATCCATATTATTAAGAGTAGCTCTTTTTACAGTTACTCCTGCTAATTCAACAGGATCTAATATAGCTGTAGGCCCAACTCTTCCGCTTCTTCCTACATTCCACTCAACGTCTAAAAGCTTAGTAGTTGCTTCTTGTGCTTCAAACTTATAAGCTATTGCCCACTTAGGGAACTTAACAGTATATCCTAAAAGTTCTCTAGTTCTCATATCATCAATAGCTATTACAACTCCATCAATATCATAATTAAGGTCAAATCTTATTTCTTCAATATACTTTATTTCATTTTGAAGCTCTTCTAATGTTGTGCATGCTTTGATATAATCATCCATTGGGAACCCTTTTTCTTTTATAAAAGAAAGCATTTCTTCATATGTTCTAAAGCCTTCTCCTTCTTTATATCCTACATCATAGAAAAATGCTGATAAATTTCTTCTAGCAGTCTCTTTTACATTTAAATTTCTTAATGCACCTGCAGCACCATTTCTAAGATTTTTTAATGGGACTTCAGATACCTCATTATATCTATCAAAAGCTTCTTGAGTCATTATAGCTTCCCCATGTATTTCAAACACCGAGCTGCTGTCTATCTTTAAAGGAATAGATTTTATAGTCTTAACTTGAGCAGTTACATTTTCTCCTGTTTCCCCAGTACCTCTAGTAGCTGCTACATCAAGTATTCCATCTTCATTATAAGTAAGATTAATAGTTAATCCATCAAACTTCTTTGTAACTATATATTTTAAAGGAGATAAATTTTCTCCCCTAGAATTCATTTCTTGAACAAACTTCAAATTTCTATTGTGCCAATCTACTATCTCATCAAAGCTTTGAGCTTTATCTAAACTCCATAATCTAGCCTTATGAGTATATTTACTAAAGCCTTCTAACACAACGTCTCCAACTCTTTGAGTTGGTGAATAAGGAAGTACATATCCCATTTCTAATTCTAAAGCTTTTAACTCATCATATAAAACATCATATTCTTTATCTGTTACACTAGGCTTATCTAATGAATAATATTCATAAGCATATCTATTTAATATTTCTACTAATTCTTCTATACGTAACTTCTTATCCATATATCCTCCTATAATAGTTCAAGGTTTGCTGGTGGGACCATTAGCATTTTAACTCCTTGGTTGTTGAATGCTATTGTTAATTTCTTTTTACCATCAATATCTGATGCAGAAACTATAGTTCCAACTCCAAATTTTTCATGCTTAACTTTTCTTCCTAAAGTTAATTCTGATGTACCTGCAGGACTTGAAGAAGATGATACTGTACTTACTCCAGAAGTTGCTGGTTTAGGTGCAAATCTATTATTTTGGAATGGAACATAGCTTCCCTTTAAACTATGTGGATTATTATTGTATCCAGCTCCATACCCTGGTCTTGATCCAGTACTTCCTTCACCTTTAACATCTCCACTAGCACTAACATATTCCCTTAAGTCTGACTTTATTTCAGAAATAAAATCTGATTGAGGATATGCCACAGTTCTACCAAAAACTCTTCTTACTTCAGCTGAAGTCATATATAAATTTTCTTTTGCTCTTGTTATTCCAACATAGCAAAGTCTTCTTGACTCTTCCATTTCTGATTCTGAATCAAATGATGATGGGCCTGGGAATATACCATTTTCCATACCAACCATAAATACTACTGGGAACTCTAACCCTTTAGCACTATGAACAGTCATAAGTACAACTGTTCCCCCGTCATTATCTATATCTTCTAACTTATCTGTATCTTGAACAAGAGAAACCTTCTCTAAATATGCTGATAAAGATTTATCTTCACTTGTTCTTTCAAAGTCAACAGCATCAGATACAAGTTCCTTTAAGTTTTCAATTCTACTCTTATCTTCAATTTCTTTTGAACTTTCAAGTTCTTTCATATATCCAGTTTCTTTTAAGATTGTTTCTATTAATGTAGAAACAGGTATAGTTTCACTTAATACCATTAAGTTATCCATCATTTCCATGAACTTTTCTATTCCGCCACAATTTCTAGCAGTTAATGTAGGAATAGTTCTTACTTGACTTAACGCATCATAAAGTCCTATTTCGTAATCATTAGCAAAATCCATTATTTTTTGAATTGTTGCATCTCCTATTCCTCTCTTAGGAACATTTATTATTCTCTTTAAAGAAACACTATCTTCTGGATTAACTAACGCTTTAAGATAAGCTAACATATCCTTAATTTCTTTTCTATCATAGAACTTAGTTCCACCAATTATTTTATAAGGAATAGCTGCTCTTCTTAAACTTTCTTCGAAAATACGCGATTGAGCATTAGTTCTATACAGTATTGCAAATTCATCATATCTTCTACCATCATCATCGCTAATCTTCTTAATCTGATTTGCAACAAAAGCTCCTTCATCACCATCTGAATAAGCTCTATAAATCTTTATCTTTCCTCCAGCCTCTTGTTCAGTTCTTAATGCCTTACTTTTTCTGTTAGCATTATTAACTATAACAACATTAGCTGCATCTAAAATATTACCTTTAGAACGATAATTTTGTTCAAGCTTTATTACCTTAGCATCTGGATAATCTTTCTCAAATCCTAAAATATTTTTTATATCTGCACCTCTCCATTGATAAATACATTGGTCATCATCTCCAACAACGCAGATATTTCTGTGTTTTTCAGCAAGTAATCTTACAAACTCATATTGAACACCATTGGTATCTTGATATTCATCTACCATTATATATTGGAATTTTCTTTGATAAAACTCTAATGTCTCTGGGTCTTTTTTGAAGAGTTCAACAGTTTTCATTATAAGATCGTCAAAATCTAGAGCATTATTTTCCTTTAATCTCTTTTGGTACATCTTATAAACTTCTGCTATCTTCTTTTCTCTATAATTATGTTCATTTTCTCTATAATAGCTATCTGGGCTTTGCATATTATCCTTAGCTCTACCTATCTTACCCATTATCTCTTGCTCTGTAATTTCTTTATCATTTACTTGAAGAGCCTTTATACATTCCTTTAAAAGAACCTTTTGATCAGATGTATCATATATAGTAAAGTTTTTCTTATACCCTATCTTTTCTATTTCTCTTCTTAAAATTTTTACACAAGTAGAGTGGAATGTAGAAATCCACATATCATCAGCTCTATCACCTATAATAGCTTTTACTCTTTCTTGCATTTCTTTAGCAGCCTTATTGGTAAATGTTATTGCTAGTATTTTATATGGCTGCACTCTTAAATCTTCTATCATATGCGCCATTCTATACGTTAAAACTCTAGTCTTACCTGATCCTGCACCTGCTAATATTAATACTGGTCCATCTATAGTTATAGCACCTTCATATTGCTCTTTATTTAATAACGCTTTTAAGTCCACGAAACATCCTCCCTTCAATACACTTAACTTAACATATTATAACATAACTAATATATATTATTACCAAAACTGTGTAAAATAAAAAAGTTATATTACAATAAAATAATTGCTACTTTTTTAGTAAAAATCAAAGAAACTGCCTAAGCAGTTTCATTCATTATTATTAATTATTTCTTAATTAAATATGCTTTTTAGACAACAAAAAAACGCAACCCTTGGGGCCAGGTTGCGCTTTAGCAATAAGCAATAAATAAAAAGGGGGCTATTTAATTCCTTTTATTTATCCTTGCAATAATATTATATTAAAACAAATTCATAAATGCAAGAAGTTTAAATTAAAATCTTGACAAATTCCGAGCATTATGAATATTATAGAAGTAATCGCGTTTTTCATTCGTTAAAAACTTTTTAAAATTGCAATTTCTTCTTCAGTCAACTCTCTATATTCGCCTTCCTCTAGTTCTTCATCTAACTTTAATGTTCCGAATTCTATTCTTTTAAGATAAACAACTTTCTTTCCAACAGCTTCAAACATTCTCTTAACTTGGTGGAATTTTCCTTCCTGTATAGTTACAAGTACATCTGAACCTTCTTCTGAAGCGCTTTGTATTTCAAGTTTTGCTTCCTTACAAACATATCCATCATCAAGTGTTA
Source organism: Clostridium hominis (assembly GCF_014287825.1). Classification (NCBI taxonomy): domain Bacteria; kingdom Bacillati; phylum Bacillota; class Clostridia; order Eubacteriales; family Clostridiaceae; genus Clostridium; species Clostridium hominis. The sequence goes on along the minus strand of NZ_JACOOO010000044.1, from coordinate 37,821 downwards.
TCCCTTTTTCGAAAGCCTTTATATCTGACTCTGTAACTTCCTTATCAATTTTAGCAAAGTAAACTTTGTCTACTTTCCACTTAGGAGCTATTAATCTATGATTTAATTCACCATCATTAGTTAATAATAATAAACCAACTGTATCCTTGTCTAATCTTCCTACAGGGAATGGTTCAAATACTTGATGCTCTACTTCTAATAAATCTATAACAGTCTCATCTCTATTATCATATGTAGCCGAAATAACCCCATCTGGTTTATTCATCATTAAATATATAAACTCTCTATAGTATATCTCTTCTCCATTTATAACTATCTTATCTTTCTCTGGGTCAACTTGCATACCACTATCCTTAGCAACTACTCCATTTACCTCTACTATTCCGTTTCTAACTATTTTCTTTAGTTCTTTTCTAGTTCCGTAGCCCAAATTAGCTAATATCTTATCTAGTCTTTCCATCTAAAGACCTCCTAATGTTTTATCATGTTTAACATATATTTTATTATTATAGTAGTTAAATTGCAATAAAAAAACCTATCAACAAATGTTGATAGGTTTTTATAATCAACTATACTATATTAAATTATACTATATTAAATGTAATACTCTCATAATCTTCATAGTTTACCTTCTTATAAAAACTCTTACTTAATACTAAGAGTCTATATTGCCCTTCTGAAAATGGTAAAAACGTGTAGTAATTTTTTCTACTATATTCTTGAACTAAAACCCAATTCTTTTCCTTCATCATATAGAATTCATAGCATACATCTTTTCCACCTTTACTGCTAACCTCAAAAGTTACTTCTTCTCCAACTTTAATTTCTTTTTTATTAGCTACAACCTTAGTGGAATTTACAGGCATTACATCTTTAACATAAATTATTATTTCCCTCTTAGAATCATATTCCTCAGTAGACTTAATATTTTTAGCATAGATATTAAAAGCATACTTTCCTGGACATTTTGGTTTCACTCTAATAGCCTTATTTGCAACATACCCCGTATCTTCAACTTCCTGTCCATTAATTTTAGTTACAAACTTCACTACAGTATCTGTTGTGTTTTGCATTATAGCTTCCATCTCTATAGTATCATTTACTAGATATATTTCCTTATTGTTAGTTAAAACATAATCTATATTGGCAGGAATAAAATCATTACATTTAATATATATAGATGTTGATGAATCAAAATCCTTAATTGAATATAAATCCTTTACTCTAACTTCAACTTCATACTCGCCCTTTTCTTTTGGCACAAAATTAATCCAATTATTTTTTACATAATCCATCTCTTCTTTTTGAATTCCATCTTTATATACTATAAACTTATAAAGAACCTTACATCCACCTTCACACTTAACATTTATATTAAATGGTTGATTTATAAGCGCAGCTCTTCCTTTATCGCATTTTACTTCAACTATACGTACAGGCTTATCTCCTTTTTTATCAATTTGATATACTATAGAACTTATACTCTCATAATCGCCTTTAAAAGAAATATCCTTAACTTTTAAAGTAATATTATACTTTCCTTCTTCTGATGGTTCCCATAAATATTTATTGCTTCTTATATATCCACTATCCTCAGAAACAGGTCCTTCAATAATGTATCTATATATAAGTTCTCTTCCACCTTCAACTAATGACTCTAAATTTATTCTTGTTCCAGTAACTTGTGGTGACTCAATATCAGTCTTAAAACTTCTTATTTTAATTTTTTCATAAGGAATTATATCATAAACTATAAGAGCTCTATCATCATATTCCTTATTTGAAAAAATATCTCTTACATAGCATAATAATTTATATTCGCCTTCAATCTCTTCTTTAAATGATACTATTGATTTAGAAGAGAAATCTTGAACACAAGTATATTTTCCTTCTTTATTTATCTTTACAAACTTATAAAGTAATGGCCTATTCTCTTCATGATTGGTTTCAACCTTAAATATAAGTTCTTCATTTACTACCATCTTATGAGATAATACCTTAAAATCAGTTATTTCTATAACCTCTAACCCTCTAATATCTATTTTTAATCTTATATAATCATCTACATTGTTAGTTGACTCAACCTTCTTACACTCAACTAAGATCTCCTTGCTACCAGGCTCTGTAGCAGTAAATATATACTTATTATCTGTTGAATAATCATTCAAAAGCTCCCAATCCTCTTTACTTTTCACCCAAAATCTATATAAAAGTAATTCTTCCCTTCCTTCAACGTTTATTAGAACCTTATCTCCAACCGTTACTTTATTTTTATCTATATTAACATTGTTTATTAGTTTATTATCCTCAACAATGTCAAACTCTAATCTAGTACTATAATCATATGGTTTTGTTGATCCTTTTACCTTTCCTTGAACAAGAATCATATACTTCCCTGGATTCTTAGGAGTCCATCTACATATCTTTTTTTCTGAAAAGTCTTGTATAGGAGTCCATACTTTATTGTATCCTTCAATAAATTTGTATTCTATTTCGTCTTTTATATTTAAATTTGCCTCGATATTCACATCATTATTTACATAAATAGGTCCTTTATTATCAAAATCTAATATTATCTCCTTCATCAATATCTCACCCCACCAAATTTCCTCATTACACTTTACACCATTTAACATATTTTTCTAATTTAATTATACTCTTTATTACTTGCAATAAAAATTGAAATTTGTCTATTAGAGATAAAAAAAAGGAATAACCTTTAGATATATTTCTACAGGTTATTCCTTAAAATTACTTTTTATTAAAAATAATAAGTTTTTTTTCAATCTTTCATCATCTTCTGATGTTCTTTTTCTAGCGTTATGTGTTCTTCCCCCAGCTTTTCTAATCTTTTGGGATATATGTCTCTGTTCTAGCATACCACCTATATTATCATTTGTATAAATAGTTCCTCTTGGATTTATAACATGAGCTCTTTTTCCAAGGCATATAGCAGCTATCCCATAATCTTGAGATACTACAATATCATTTTCCTTACATTCATTAGATACCTTCATGTCTACGCTTTGAAATCCACTATCAACAATCTTAACATCACCATAGTCCAAAACTATATAATGATGTATATCACAATATACAATAAGATCTAAGTTATTATCTTTTGCACACCTTTCAATTATAGAAATTCCAGGACATGCATCTCCATCAACAATTATTCTCATAATATGCTCCTATCTTTGATTTAGTACTAATAAAATACCAAAATCAAATCCAAATGCTTAGTGACAAGCTAATGAATAAAGTCGGCTAAAGCCGACTTTATAAAAAAAGTATACTTTTAGAAACTGTCTAAGCAGTTTCATCCATAACTTTTAACTATTCACTTTTAACTCTTAACTACTTAAGTCTTGCTTCTAATTCAGCCTTTAACTCTTCGTATCCTGGCTTACCAAGTAAAGCAAACATGTTCTTCTTGTATGCTTCAACTCCTGGTTGATCGAATGGGTTAACTCCTAGTAAGTATCCGCTTATAGCACATGCTTTTTCAAAGAAGTAAACCATTTGTCCAAAGTAGTATGGACTAAGTTCTGGAATGTTTAATATCATATTTGGAACTCCACCATCGCAATGAGCTAATAATGTTCCATTGAAAGCTTGTTTGTTAACGAAGTCAACAGTTTTTCCAGCTAAGAAGTTTAATCCATCAACATTTCCTTCTGCTTCTTCTATAACAACTTCTTTAGTAGCCTTTCCTACATTAAGAACTGTTTCAAACATTATTCTTGAACCATCTTGGATAAATTGTCCCATTGAATGTAAATCTGTTGAGAAATCTACTGCAGCTGGGAATATACCTTTTTGGTCTTTACCTTCTGATTCTCCATATAATTGCTTCCACCATTCATTGAAATAATGTAAGCAAGGCTCATAGTTAACCATAACTTCAACCTTTTTACCTTTATTATATAAAGCATTTCTCATTGCAGCATATTGATAACATTCATTTTCTTTTAATGATGGGTTTGAGTATACTTCTCTAGCATCAGCAGCCCCTTGCATCATTTCATCTATGTTAATTCCAGCAACTGCTATTGGTAATAAACCAACTGCTGTTAAAACTGAGAATCTTCCACCTACGTCATCTGGAACAACGAAAGTTTCGTAACCCATAGTATCTGCTAATCCTTTTAAAGCTCCTTTAGCTTTATCAGTTGTAGCAAATATTCTTTCCTTAGCTCCATCAACTCCATATTTCTTTTCCATGAAGTCTTTGAACATTCTGAACGCTATTGCAGGTTCTGTAGTAGTACCTGATTTAGATATAACATTAACTGAAACATCTAATCCTTCTATAGCTTCAAATAAATCAGTTATATATGTTGAACTTATGTTATTTCCAACGAAGAATACCTTTGGAGTCTTTCTCTTATCGCTTGGTAACATATTATAGAAGTTGTTAGTTAACATTTCTATAGCAGCTCTAGCTCCTAAGTAAGATCCACCGATACCAATAACTATTAAAACATCTGAATTTGACTTTATTTTCTCAGCAGCAACTTTAATTCTTGCAAATTCCTCTTTATCATAATTTACAGGTAGGTCTAACCAACCTAAGAAGTCGTTACCTGCTCCTGTCTTTTCATGAACTGTATCATGAGCATATTTAACCATACCTTCCATCATATCTAATTCTGAAAGATTAGCATATGGTTGAACTTTTGATAAATCTAAGTTTAAACCTTTATTCATTTTTTTACCTCCAAATTTTCTGGAATAATTACCATGTTAATTATATCATAAATTATTAAAACCTAATATTTTTTTCTAATATTTTGTTACCTAATAAAGTAAATTAACTCTATGCAAATTATATATACTTTTATATTCAATAAATATATTATGCGTAAAAATAATTTAGTTATTAACATAACAAAAAAGCTGTTTACAAAAACAGCTTTTTTATAAATTCATATTATAGCCCTAAATTAGTTTTTACAGCTTGTATAGCTTCCTCATCCAACTTACTTGCTTTACCAATTTCTCCATCAAGGTTCTTCCATACATAATTATGTACATCTACACCATTACTGAAATCTCCCTCTTTCCACTTACTTATCTCCTTATATAAATACAAATCAACATCTTTTACCATACCCAAAGCTTCATCTATAGTTTCCATAGTGATTTGCTTTGTCCCATTTATTTTACCATCAACAGCTAATATTATAGTATTTGCCATATGATGAACATACTCATTTATCTCTACCATTCTTTGCTCATCAACATTAATTGTAGTATCTTCAACTTCTGAAGACTCTTCTTCAGGCTTCTCTTCACCGCTTCCTACAACTTGATTAACTTCGCCTTCTGGTTTGTTATATGAAGGTGCTTGAGTTAAATCATAAAGCTTCATTCCACTCCAAGCCATTCCACCTAAAATAACAATTATAGCTACTACCATTCCAACTGCCTTAAGTACATCTGAACCTTTATGTTCTGCTTTTTCAACAACTTTCCAATCATCATTATTACTAGCACTCTCAACATCATTAATATTATTTTGTGGTACCTCTTGTGCTAAATCTAATTCTTCACTCTCATTTACATCAATTATTTTATCGTCTTTATCCATTCTCTCACCTCATACCTCAAATTTCCCACATTTATACTATAAAACACAAGACATATCATGTCAATTATTACCATATATCCTTTTCCAACAAAATACTACATTTCAAGATAATAAAAAGCCACTGAAATAATTTCAATGGCTTTTCTTTAGTAAAATATTTTTTATTCGAATTCAATAGTTGCTGGTGGCTTTCCTGTACAATCGTACATTACTCTGTTAACACCTTTAACTTCATTTACTATTCTTGTTGTTACTTTTCCAAGTACTTCCCATGGAAGATCTGCTGACTCTGCAGTCATGAAATCACTAGTTGTTACAGCTCTTAAAGCTATAGCATAGTCATAAGTTCTCTCATCACCCATAACTCCAACTGATCTCATGTTAGTTAATGCTGCAAAGTATTGACCAATCTCTTTATCAATTCCCGCTTTAACTATTTCTTCTCTATAAATATAATCAGCTTCTTGAACTATTTTAACTTTTTCAGCTGTTACTTCCCCTATTATTCTTATTCCAAGTCCTGGTCCTGGGAATGGTTGTCTGAACACTAAATGTTCTGGAATGTTAAGTTCTAATCCAGCTTTTCTAACCTCATCCTTGAATAATAATCTTAATGGTTCGATTATCTCTTTGAAATCAACGTAGTCAGGAAGTCCTCCAACATTATGGTGAGACTTAATAACTGCTGATTCTCCAAGTCCACTTTCAATTATATCTGGGTAGATTGTACCTTGAACAAGGAAATCAACTGTGCCAATCTTCTTAGCTTCTTCTTCAAACACTCTTATAAACTCTTCACCGATAATTTTTCTCTTAGCTTCTGGCTCTTCTACTCCAGCTAAAGCTTCATAGAATCTCTCTTGAGCATTTACTCTTATGAAGTTTAGGTCATATTGACCTTCTGGTCCAAATATAGCTTCTACTTCATCGCCTTCATTCTTTCTAAGTAGACCATGGTCAACAAATACACAAGTTAATTGCTTACCAACAGCTTTTGATAAAAGTACTGCAGCAACAGATGAGTCAACTCCACCTGATAATGCACATAATACTTTACCATTTCCAACTTTTTCTCTAACTTCTTGGATTGTCTTTTCAACGAAAGAATCCATTGTCCAATCTCCAGAACAGTTACAGATATTCTTAACGAAGTTAGATAACATCTTAGTACCTTCTTGAGTGTGCATAACTTCTGGATGGAATTGAACAGCATAAAGGTTCTTTTCTTCACATTCCATAGCTGCTACTGGACATACTGGAGTGTGACCTATTATTTTAAAGTTTTCTGGAGCTCTTTCTATATAGTCTGTATGACTCATCCAACAGATAGTTGAAGATTGTACTCCATCAAATAATTTAGATGAATTATCTACTGAAACTTCTGTCTTCCCATATTCACTTACAGGAGCAGTTGCAACACTTCCTCCTAAAACATGAGACATAAGTTGTGATCCATAGCAAATACCAAGTACAGGTATCCCTAATTCAAATATAGCCTTATCACAAAGTGGTGAATCCTCGCCATAAACACTATTAGGTCCACCAGTAAATATTATTCCCTTTGGATTCATTTCTCTTATTTTTTCAACACTTAAATTATATGGATGAACTTCACAATATACGTTACATTCTCTTACTCTTCTTGCTATTAATTGATTGTATTGACCTCCAAAGTCAAGTACTAATACTAATTCTCTATTCATTAAGAATCCCCCTAATGTATTTTTCTTTATTATCTCGTAAAATTATACATTTTTCAACAAAAATATGAATATTATTTTAAAATCAATAAATATAATTCGTATTCCTAAAATAAAAGGGAGCAAAAATATAAAAACCTTATTTATAAGTCTATATATCTTTCCTCCCCAATTCCAAATCTATTAATTTTAAATATAAATTATCTCTAAAATTCTATTTTAAGTATTAATTATAAACTTTTAACTTGAGACTTATCACTTGTCACTTGTCACTTGTCACTTGTCACTAAAATTCTACTCGCTTACGCTGTAGTTTGGTGCTTCTTTAGTTATCTTTACATCATGCGGATGACTTTCTCTTATTCCTGATGCGGTTTGGATAACAAATGTTGCATTTTCATATAAATCAACTAATGTAGGTGCTCCAAGGTAACCCATCCCTGATCTTATTCCACCTATTAATTGATATAAAGTATCTGCTACGTACCCTTTGTAAGCAACTCTTCCTTCAATTCCTTCTGGAACGAACTTCTTAGTTCCATTTTGGAAGTATCTATCAGATGAACCTTTCTCCATAGCCCCTAGAGAACCCATTCCTCTGTAAACTTTGTATTGTCTTCCTTGATATATTTCACTTTCACCTGGAGATTCTTCACAACCTGCAAGCATTGAACCCATCATACAAACAGATGCTCCAGCTGCTAAAGCCTTAACTATATCTCCTGAATACTTTAATCCACCATCAGCTATTATTGGCACGCCATGTTTAACAGCTTCTTCAACACAATCCATAACTGCAGTTAATTGAGGAACACCAACACCTGCAACTACTCTTGTAGTACAGATTGAACCAGGTCCTATACCAACCTTAACACAATCAGCACCAGCTTCAATTAAATCTCTTGTAGCTTCTGCTGTAGCTATGTTACCAGCTATTATTTGAAGTTCAGGATATTTAGCCTTTATTCTCTTAACACCTTCAATAACACCTTTTGAATGCCCATGAGCTGTATCTAAAGTAATAACGTCAACTTGAGCTTTAACTAAAGCATCAACTCTATCCATCATATCAGCAGTAATTCCAACAGATGCTCCACAAAGAAGTCTACCTCTTGAATCCTTAGCCGCATTTGGGAATGCTCTAACCTTTTCTATATCTTTTATTGTTATAAGCCCCTTTAAGTTATTTTCAGAATCAACTAAAGGTAACTTTTCAATTTTATGAGTCTTTAATATTTCTAAAGCTTGATCTAAAGTTGTTCCTTCACAAGCAGTAATTAATGGACTCTTAGTCATAACTTCAGAAACTAATCTATCATAATTTGTTTCAAATACTATATCTCTGTTAGTTATTATTCCAACTAATTGAGTTCCTCTTGTAACAGGAACACCTGATATTCTATATCTAGCCATTAACTCTAAAGCTTCTCTTACTGTATGATCTTCATTTAAGAAGATAGGATCAGTTATTACACCATTTTCTTGTCTCTTAACTCTATCAACTTCTCTTGCTTGATCTTCAATAGTCATGTTCTTATGGATAATTCCGATTCCACCTTCTCTAGCCATAGCAATTGCCATCTTAGATTCAGTAACTGTATCCATACTAGCACTCATTAAAGGCATATTAAGAGTAATAGTCTTAGTTAACTTAGTTTTTAAACTAACCTGATTAGGTAAAACTTCTGATTTATTTGGTACTAATAATACATCATCGAATGTATAAGCTGTTTTTAGTATTCTTGCCATAATCCTTCATCCCCTTAAACATTTTATTATAAAAAAACAGACATACTATCTCCATTAAGTGAAGATAATATGCCTGTGCTAAAAAATCCTTGCAAAGCAAGCTATATCAAACTTCACTTATAGTCGGAATTTTACGGTTTCCGGTAGATACTCCCCTCCATATTAGGGGGATATATAAGCAGTCTTTATTGTTCGTATTTTATTATTGTTACTATTATAATTTATAGGTTATAGCTTGTCAACATTTGTTTTTTCATGAAATTAACATCACTATTTTATAGATTTAAAATAAGTCCGGAGGCTCGCTATTGTTCATTTCTGTTTTAATAATTACGTCTTTTTTATTATCATTGGAAAATTCAATAGTATTTTTATATTTAATTGTCCCGCTCCCCTTATTAGTTGTACCTGTATATATTACAACTATCTCTGTTTTTTCTGATGAAGTACTATTACTATTTTTTATGTTATCTATAGATATATCAAAGTTCTTTCCACCTCTATTAGTTGCTCTTATAACAGTGCCATTTTCCCTAGTTAATTCTTGCAACGTTGTACTCGATCCATTCTTTACAGTTTTATATATCTTTATGTTTTCTAATAATACATTCTCTAAATCTTTGTCTACATTCAAATTAAACTTAGTACTATTTCCACCAACTAAAAATTTAGCCCCAAATGTTACCTTCTTTTCTGGTAACATTTCAAAGCCTGATTCATTCTCCATAATATTAACAGTACTATCTTTAATTCCACCATATAAACCATGATATAAATCAGTTATACTTTCATTAACAGTTATTTTAGGAACTTCTATTTTTTTCTTTATAACGTCATTATATATATTTATATATGTTATAATTCTTTCTTTTCCAAATTCTATATTTCCAATTTTTTTAGGCTTCATTTTTATCTTTATGTCACTTATAGGATCTGGATAATACATTTTTTCTGACTTATTAAGATTATATATTAAATCCGGAATATTAATTTCTATAACTTTACTGTCTTTATTTTGTATATATTCTAAATCATTTCCTAAATCAATTTTAAGCTTTAAATCTTTTATTATATATCTATTTACCAACTGAGACTCTAATCTTAATTTTAGTCTTTTAATAACCTCCTCTTTTATATCATTCCCATTATTTTCACTAATTATATAATTTTCTTTTTCTCCTTTAAGCAAAGTGTGAAGTTTACTTATACTTTCTTCTCCTGTATGTTTATTTTGTTTTATACATACTGAAAATATATTATAATTATTTTTTATTACTTCATCTATTTTGCTTTCATAATATTTTATATCTTCAAAAGTGATCATTATTATACTTTTATTGGAACTATACCCTTCATTTAATAACCTATTAGCTTCTAAAAGTGCATTTGTAATATTTCCCTGTTCCGCATTTTCATCAGAGGCTATGTCGTCTATAAAGTTTTCTAACAATCCAACATTAGGAGTTAATTCTAATGATTCGTTATTGCCACTTCCATCAAAGGAGACTATCCCCATTTTAACATTATTATTACTAACAAAATCCTCTATTAACTCATCTTTAATAGATTCTTTAATATCTTTAAATTTATTATCTTTTTTACCAGTAGTTTTATCAATAAGCAAAACAACATCCTTACTTTCATTTGACATTTTATCGTATTCAAACGGTTTCGCATCTATAGCATATACTAATTCTACCTCTTCACCTAAGGTAACATCTATATATTTATCACTTTCTAAATTTGCTGTTATACTAGGAACATCAACACTCGTTATACCTTCTCCTTTAAGTACAAACTCACACCCAATACTATTATTACTATAATCTAATCTAACTATAGTATTATTTATTTCTGGCATCTCATATCCATTAGGTATTGATGATAAAATCACCTCGTAATTATCTGTTGGCAAAGTGTCAAATATAATATAGCCATCTTCAATATCAGTAGAGCTAATATCAATATTTCTACTCTTTAATTTAACTGTAACATTACTGTCTATATTATTACCTTGACTATCTATTATCTTCACTCGCACTTGTCCTCTTTTAATATTAATATTACTTGATATTTCATCATTTACTTCTTTTTGCGCAGAATTTTCTTTAGCCAAGTAAGAATACTTTCCTTTTAGCTCATATGTCATTCCGTTGTCAACAGTTATACTTTCTTCATCAAGTACCTTTAAACTGTATGAACTTTTTTTATCATCACCTTTGATAATTCTGCCAAACTCTTTAACTAGTTCATTATTTTTTGACTCTAATATAGTTGGTAACCCTTCACTTATATCGAACTTTACATTCTCATAAATAATTTTATCAACATTTGGATGTTTTACATTTATATCGTAAGATATATTATCACCTATTAAGCAATTTATTTGTTCTGGAGTAGATATTAATAATTTTTTCTCCTCTTCCACATTATATGGTTTTATATTAATAATCGGATTCGGTATAGTAACTTTAACTATATTTCCATTAATATCTTTATATTCAAGCGAATTATTATAATTGTCACTAAATAAAAGAATATCGCCACTACCATTAGTCTTTACTTTAAAAATAACTTCAACAGGTTCTGCTTTATACCAATAATTATCTTTTAGTTCATAAACTATCGGATCAACTTTCACACCATTTATATCAAATCCATCTACAGCTGTAAATTTATCATCTAAGCCTATATCAAGATTAGCATCTGAAAATGTATAACTTTTTGCTAACGTATCTGCTATCTGAGAAAATATTTGTTCTATAGCTCCCGAATCAGTTGCAAAAAATGTATTATTGTCTCCACCAATAGCTCCACCCATAGATTTATGAATTTCTTTCATTTTTATATTACCAGAACTATTCTCATTTCCTAATCCATATCCTATAGAAAAAACATTATAATTTTCACTTTTTATAATACCTCCTATAGTTGTCGCGTATTCAAGACATTTACCATTTGTATCGCTACTTCCACTACCTCCAACACTCTTATTTGTGTCATCTAAAGTAGTATAGTATTTTTGTTGAAGCCAACCAGTATAAGTATAATAAGTTGGTTCTCCATCTCCCATAAATATTATTGTTTTATCTGCATTTGGATCTGACTTATCCAAAACATATGCTCCTTTTCTTAAATCATCACCTGTGTTTGTTCCACCATCTGCATTTATTCCATCAATTTTTTTCTTTAATTTATCTATATTACTAATTAAACTTTCGTCTGCAGTTGTTACTTGAATTAAATCTTGAATTATTTTACCATTTTTATCATAAGCTATAATACCAATTTTTAAGTCGCTAACCTTAGGTTTTCCTGTTTTTTCATCAATTTTACTTAATGATTCTATAAATTTTTCAGCAGCAATTTTTAAATTTGTCATTTTATTATCATTTTTCATACTTCCTGACTTATCTAGTACCAATACAATCTCTTTAGATTTTGGTACATTATGCTGAAAAGGTTGAGGAATTAATGTATATTTTATTTCTATCTCTTGTCCTTCCATAGGTTGCCTTGGTAATATTTCAGGTCCTTCAACCTTTATGTCTGGTTTTTTTACATTGTTATAAATAGTATCAGCACTTACATTTAAATAATTTATATTAATATATCCTATCATAATAATTAAACTTAATATGACACTAGTTTTTCTCATTAACTTTTTCAAAAATCCCACCCCCTATTTATTTCTAAATTTAACTATTGTACTTACGTTATACTCAACATCAGAGTAACCTTTTTTCTTACTCAAGGTTATATCAAATTCTAACCCAGGAGCATCTTTATAGGTTGCAACTTCCAAATTCCCTACCATTCTCACATCTAACGGTCTTATTTTAAATTCTTCAATATTTCTAGATATAACTCCTATATCATCAATTATTTGCCCATTTTCATCTTCAATTGATACAGTTAAATTACTGTTATTTATTTTAAAGGCAACTTTTTTACCATCATCATAGGTAAGTCTAATTTCCGTAATATCTCTTTTATATTTATCTTTTTCATTTGACCCTTGTGGAAGTGAATTATATTTATTACTCACATGGTCCGCTAGTTGACCATCAATGCTATTTATTCCATTAGCATGAGTACCCAAGTTAATTAATAGCTTTTCTAATTCTTCTGCTTCTGTTTGTAATTGTAATTTAATTTCTGTTGTTGAAAGAGTTTTGCTATTTGAAAAGAAAAATGTATATGCTACTCCTAAAACCATTACTGTAATAGCTAAAGTTATTATTAATTCAATAACTGTAAAACCACTTGCTTTTGTTTTCAAATACTTCACCTCTTTACTTTAATATTCTCCAATTTTTTGTAGTTAAATAACTTTTAACTTCATATCCATTAGAATCACTATTAATAACAACTTTATCCCCTACATTTACGGTTTGACTATTTATAGTAACACCTACAAATAAATTTTTTAAAGCATCATAATTAGCTGCAATCATCTTCAATGTATCTTCATAATTGTAATTTAAGAAATTTTCATTTTTAGAAGCTTTAATCTCAACATTCTTTGCTGAAATTATATTTCCTGTTAAATTTATATTTCCTTCTAAAACCACATCTCCCTTAGATACTATTAATACTTTGTCTAAAGTTTCACCTTTATATATGTTATTTCTAATAACAATCTTCTCATTTTCATTATTATTTAAAATTACTTTTCCATATTGATAGTTTAACAACTCAGTATTAACCCTTTCAATTTCTGCCCAATTAATTTTATTTATAACGTTTTTATTTTCTTCATCTTTTAGTCCCATATGAACTACATATTTATCATAATCATCTTTTTTATCATTTAATAATTTTTGATCTTCAGCAGATATAGAATTTTTACCAACTTCTCCATTACTTACGTAAACACCTGATGCATATGTGTTCTTAGGTAAAGTTATTCCAGCTGAATTTAAAGTACTATTTTTTTCATAATACTTTATAAAATACTCTCCTTTTGCGCTAACCGACCCATCATTTTCTATTGTCTCAATAAGCTGTAGTGGATTGTAATAATTTATAGTTACTTTATCCTCATATCCTGGTAGAACCTCCGTGTACGCTTTATAGTTTCCTTTAACTGCCACAGACTCTCCTGTTTGATATTTATCACCATTTTCTGCCCCTTTATTGGTATCGATATAAGCAACCCCTGAAATATATGCTGAATCTTTTATATTTAATGTTGCTCCAAAATCATTAACTATAATACTACTTGACTCTAAAGCCATATTAGCCGTTGTTGGATTTTCAACAACCTTATCAATTCCATAAAAGTTATTTAAATCAACTTGTGACTTATCTAAACTATCTTCATTATTAAAATTTGTATTAAGAGTTAAATCATTTATTAATACCATATCATCAGCTTTTAATTTTATATTTGTACCATCAAGTGTTCCTCTTGCTGTTCTTCCTAAATAAGTATTAAAAGCATATATGTCCTCATTTAGATTCAACTTAGATTTATCAGTTAAATTTAAAGTCTTTGAAGTATATATATTTCCATCAAGTTCAACTTGTCCATTATTAATTAAAATACCTTCTTTATACTTATCGTATGATAAATCTACTATAGGCTCATCATCATTACCCTTTACCCATATATCACCTTTAAAATCAATATTCCCATTTATCTTTAGATTTCCATCTGCTGTAATTATTTTTTCATTAAAAACTGGGTATATATTAACAGTTACTACTTCACTTTCTGTCATAATATTATCTTTATAATCTGGTGCACTAACAACGTAAGTTGTTTTAATTTTCTTTTCATTTTTTAATTTTGTATTATCTATTGACTCTGTTTTAAATGCCGACTCTATAACTACTGTAATTGTATTATCTTCACATCTATACTCCTCAATACTTATAGTTGACTTTTTATCTATTTGCTCCCAACTATCAATAGCTTTTAAATCATCTCTTAAATTTGGTATTTGATTATGAATAATAGCTTGTCCTAACACTCCTGTTTCATCTTCTCCTAAGAAGTTTATAAAACTCTCTTTAAACCTCTCATTAATTTCATTTTTAACTCCTTCTTCATTTTTTAACTTAATATTTATTTGCTCACTTAACTTTACTGTTGAGTTTTTTATTGCAGCTTGGGATGCTTTAGCTATTATATTATATGTTACATCTAATCCTGAGTCTGATGCATATAAATTTTCTACCCTTTTACTTTCATTTATTCTAACTTTATAATCACTAGCAGTTAACCCTAGCAATGCTGTTCCCGTTGTGAACAATATTCCCATCACAATAGTAACAACTATTAAACTTGACCCACTCTTTTTATTGCTCAATTATATCCACCACCTATCTTTTAAAAACAATATTAGACATTGATTGCCCCCTAAACTTTTTGTCTCCGCCATTTGAAACTAATACATTTATTTCATATAAATCCCCTAGAACTACATCTAATTTACCATTTTCTGATTCATCAATAGTATTTATAATACTTTTTACTCCTCCAATTCCTGTAATTTTATTAAATACTATATCCCCTAATGTAGTGTTAAACTTTTTTACATATACACTAATATCAGTCGCCGAATTATTATTTATATTTAATCTAATATTCTTACTAAATTCTTTATCTAACTCTATGATAACTTTATTATTTTCAAAACTTTGAGTTACAGGAGTATTTCCTACTTCTTCATTTGAAACAGTTGCTATTTCTCCATTTATTTCTAGATATAACTCTTTTGAAGGATCTAAATTATAAACAGTACCTAAGTTATTTATTATTTCATTATCATTTATCTTAAATTCATATCTTGTTTTATCTATAACCTCATAGTCAAAGCTATTATTTTTAATTAGTTTTATTTCAACATTAAATCCACTTCTTTTAAAGCTTCCATAATAATCATATCCCTTTGAAACATCATTTTCTTTTTTTATAAATTCTCCATCTAATAACTGAAATTTATCAGTTCCTTTTAAATTAATTTCCTCATAGGCCTTAATTTCTTCTAAAAGTTTTTGCCCTATAAATGTAGCCTCCTGTTTCATAGCTGCATTTTTAGTAGTATTAACAAAATTTATTACCATTGTCGATACTGGGACAATTAAAATTGATAAAAGGGCAACACTAATGATTGCCTCTATTAATGTCATCCCTTTTTTCTTTAATCTTATTATCTTCATTTGTAACACCTACTTCTTCGTAACATTAACTGAGTTACCTTCAGCTTGAATCTCAATTCTAGGATTAGATGTATCATCTTTTTCAACAACTACTTCAACTTTTTTGTTTGTATTGTTGATAACTTTTAGCTTTACTTGTGAATTATCTTCAGTTCCAACTCTTGCTTCACTTAATATATTTAATACTATGTTATCTGACTTTGCATTAAACTCTTCTCCAGTAGAAGTATTATCTTTAGGATAATATCCTGCTGTAGTTTTGTACTTGTAATATATCTTTCCATCTAACTCATTAAATTCTATTTCCACTTCTTCTACTTTTACGTTATCAGAATAAAGATATGTTTTTCTATCTGTATCGTTAGCTTTTCCTAAAGTTAATGTTGGTAAATCTGAAGCTGCTGATCTTAATAACATTACAAAGTCATTAATATCTGCATTTTCACCTAATTGCTCAATAGTTGAGTTATATGCACCACTTGCTGCTGCTACTGAAAAAGGTGTATCTTTTCCATAAGTGTTATCTAGTTCCCACTTCAAGTATTCCATATCCGCTTCTCCAAGCTTTGGAATTCCATAGAATTCTAAGTTCATACTTCCTGTAATATCAGTTTGAGAACTTGGAGTAATCGCAATGTTAGTTATATTAATCTTCTTGCCATATTCCTCAATTAAACCAATAAATCTTTTTAAGGAATCATAAGTTCCATTAAAGCTTATTCCTAACTTTAATTGCTCAGCTGTAGCTCCACCTTCTGATAGAGTTTCTGAGCTTTCAGTAGTTGTATCTTGTGACTCATTTTCACCATTGCTTAATATAACATTGTTTTCTACTTCTTTGTTATCCACTACCATAGTTTGCCCATCTTTATTGTTATAATCATCTGCTATAGCTTGCAGAGAACTATCTTGCTTCTTAACTTCTGGTGCTGATAATGTTTCAATAGTAGCAACTTCTATTGGACTAAATGATATATTAGCTTTTAATCCACTTGCTGTAATTAAAGTATCTATCTCTAATATAATTTTCTCTTGTAATAAAGTTGGATAAAATATAGCTGACTTTTCAGATATATTTGAATTTATAACTTTAATTTGTGATTTCTTATTTTCTAAGTTTGCTATAACCTGCATAGTTTCATTATATTTATTTTCTATTTCTACTAGCTCTTGCTTCTTGGTATTTAACTTTTCAACTTGACTTGTATAAATAAATTGATAGTAAACAACACTTATTAATATTGTTAGTAATATACCTAATAGAAATTTTTCCTTCTTACTAACCTTCATATTATTCACCATCCTTTAACGTACATCTTATATCAAAAGTATATTTTGTATCTCCTGATATAGCTCCAATATATACTTCTTGGATATTATTAAGCTGTTTTAAATTATATTGAACTTCAGCAATAGCAGTTCTATTGCTTGAAGTAGCCTGTATTGTAATTTCTGTATTTGTTACATTAAGACTATTAAAGCTTACTTCTGTAGGCAAAGTTGAACTTATCATATTTAATATCTCATTAGATACTACATCTCTACTTTCAACACCTTTATATATACTAGTAAGATCTTTTTCATATCTACTTAATATATCTAATTCCGTTGCTACTTTATCAGCTTCTTGAACTTTTTCTTGAATAGTTGGATCATTTAATTTAGCTTGATAACCTTTAATACTTTTCTCTACTCTTAATAAGTTGAATGTATTTAAAGCTAAAGTTCCTCCTATAAATACTGCCATAAAACCTAATAAGGAGTATGTATATATATTTTGGTTTTTTCGTTCTTTTTTCTTTCCTTGATAAGGACTAAAAAAGTTAATATCTCTTCTCATAACTCCTCCTTATAATCTTATAATTGCACCAATGGCATTTAAGTATTGTTCCATAGAAAGTTCCTTTAATTCTTTAGATGCAAATTCTATATTGTTTAATTTATCTATTTTTTCTGTTTTTATATCGAACTTCTCTTCTAGATAATTATCTATTCCTTTTATATTGGAAGTACCACCATAAACAAATATTTTGTCTATCTTATTTCCTACAGACTTATTCGAATAGAATTTTATTATTCTCTCTAAATCCATCACTATCTCATCTATGCATATTTTTAATGCATTATTTATAACATCATCGTCTTTTATATCAAGTAACTTTCCCTTTTCAATCTTAATAGATTCTGTTGATTTTACTGACATATTTAACTTTTGACTTAATGCAAAATCGATATTATCTCCACCAATTTTTATCATTCTTGTAAAGTCTAATTTACCATCTTTCAATACAGTTACATTAACAGAGTTTCCACCCATATCAACAAAAGCAACAGTACCTTTATCTCCTACCTTTGATAATTCCGAATAATTAGCTATCTTATTAATTGAGTTATAAGTTACATCTAATACATATGGAGTTAACCCTAGAGAATTTATTAAATCATAATATCCTCGTGCTATCTTATCCGGATAAGCAATAACATTAACCTTAAGTTTTTGACCAGATTCATCTTCTAATTCCTCTAAAATTATAAATTGAAGTATATAATCATCTAGATTTATGGGTAAGTATTGCTGAATCTCATATCTTATAACAGTATCTATCTCATCAGCTTCAACTTTAGGAATAACTATTTCTCTGTTGATTACAAGAGATGAATTTGTAGTTATAATCACATCTTGAGCTTTTATTTTATTTTCATTTAAAGAAAACTTAATTATATCTTTTAATGTATCTTGGTTTACTATTCTCCCATCATTAATAACACCATCTGGAGTTATTATATCAATACATTTATTTATAACTAACTTTTCTCTACTATACTTTCCTGTGACCATCTTTATAGATGATGCACCTATATCAAAGCTTATAACATTTCTAGACTTTTCTCTTTTAACAGGAATCTTAACATCTACCTTTTTGACTTTTAAGCCTTTAGTTAAATCCTTAATATCCATTTGTCCTATTTCTTTCAACTTAGAAAAATTAAAGACTTTTTTCTTTTCTTCTGACATTTTTTCACCTCTTTATTCTGCATATGGATTATTAGGTTGCTGAGCCTTTGTTGGTCTTGGATATATATTAATTAAATTAGAATTACCTTCTATAGGATAAATATATACCTGCACTGATAAGTCAGGAAAAATTTGAACTACAAAGTCTCCATCCTTTGTATATTTACCTTTGATATCCGATTGTAAATAGCTTGTCAAGGCTCCACTATCTCCATCACTATCTCCAACAAATAAATTACCAGTATAATCTCCATCTTCATTAAACGGAGTTATTTTATCTTCTGCTAACAACACATTAGTTGCCTCAGCTATTATCTTTGCATTAGCTATATCTGCATTGATATTAGCATTTTTTCTTACTTCTCCAAACTTAGGCAATGCTATCGCTGCTAGTATTCCTATAATAGCTATAACTATTATTAATTCAACAAGAGTAAATGCCCTTTTTTTATCTTTACACATACCTATTCTCCTACCGTCTTTAAATCAATTATTGCTTTCATATTATTAATATTATGAATATCTTAAGTATTGATAATGTTAATAATATGAAAGTGTAAAGTACTTTTTACACTTTCATAATTAGATATTATTAATTGTTTGGATAATATGGATGTCCTGAGGCTGGTGTTACCTCTGGATAAACTTGATTACTTGTATCTAATCCATTTCCTGTGGTTGCTTCTGGTGCCGCATGAACAGTTACATTTCCATCAGCAGTTACCTTAACAACAAATCTATTATTTGTCTTACTTACTTTTGGTGTTGGAGCTGATTGTAGATACCCTAGTAATGTTGTTGATTCACCTGTAGCAGGTGCAACTGATCCATCAGTTACTGTTCCATTACCTATTACAAACTCCTTACTTCCAATAATTATTTTTTCTTCTGCCATTAAAGTTGTTACAGCTCCCGCAATAGTTTTACCATTTGCTATATCAGCCTTAATATTAGCATTCTTTCTAACTTCACCGAACTTTGGTAATGCTATTGCAGCCAAAATGCCTATAATAGCAATAACAATTATTAACTCGATAAGAGTAAATCCTTTTTTCTTGTTTTTTAAGTTTTTAATCATTATAAAAACCCTCCTATTATGTATTTTTTTATTTATTTTAACTTTTAATTAAAATCTACATTTGTGTGTACATATCAAACATTGGTAGCATTATTGAAATTACTATAAATCCTATTACAAGTCCCATTACAACTATAAGTAATGGCTCTATTAATGCTGTTGTTGTTTGAATTGCTTGTTCTACTTCATCATCATAGAAGTCTGCTGTTTTGTTTAGTATTTCATCAAGTTGTCCCGTTTCTTCTCCTATATTTATCATTGAAGATAACATTTCTGGGAATATTCCTGCTTCTTTTATTGGTTCACTTAACCCTTCACCTTTTGTAACTTCTTCTCTTACTTTATTAATTGCATCTTCTGCAATCTTATTTTCAAGAACTCCTGCAACTACAGGTAACGAGTGGACTAATGATACCCCACTGGCAATTAGTGTAGATAATGTTCTTGTAAATCTTGAAACTATTATCTTTTTATTTAATTCTCCTATTATAGGTAAATGTAATTTCAATTTACTTATTGTATATATTCCATGATTTGTTCTACTGTAAAATTTAAATGCTACAAAGAAGCATATAATTATAACTATTATGAATAATATATTTTTCTGTAATATACTACTTAAATTAATTAGTATTTGAGTTGAAAGTGGCAAAACTACTCCTTCACTTTCAAACATCTCTATAAATGTAGGCATTACAAATGTCATAATAAACATTACAGCACATACTGCTACAATCCCTAATACAGTTGGATATGTCATTGCAGTTTTTATTTTATTATTTAACTTATTTTCTTTTTCAAAGTGAGTAGACATTCTTAACATCATAGTATCAAGGTTACCACTTATTTCTCCTGACTCAACCATACTTATAAGAAGCTGTGGAAATACATCATCATGCTTTTTTATTGCCGCTGATAACATCTCCCCTTTTTTAACATCTTCTTCTATTTGAACTGTCACTTTTCTAAGTTTTTTATTAGTAAGCTGGTTTGCCATAATATTTAAAGATCTATTTATAGATACTCCTGCATCAATCATTGTATATAGTTGTCTACAGAATATGGCAATATCTTTAGTTGTTACTTTCTCACCAAATCCTAATTCGATATTAGTACTTTCTACTACTTCTTCTATCATAAGTGGATAATATCCATTAGAAGTTATCATTTGAATAACTTCATCTCTTGAATTGGCAACATGATTTCCTTCAATCTTTTTACCATTACCACTCATGGCTCTATATTTAAACTTTGCCATTATTCATTACCACCTTTATATATCACTTAATAAAGTAATCGTAGCAAGTTCATTTATCGTAGTTATTCCTTTTAAAACTAAATCTCTACACTCTTGCCCTAGTGTAGTCATTCCATTTTCTAAAGATAAGTCTTTAAGAACATTTGGATTTTTAGTTTCATTTATTAAATCCCTATGTTTTCTAGTTATATCCATAATCTCATAGACACCAATTCTATCTAAATAGCCTGTCCCATTGCAATGTCCGCAACCTTGTCCTTCATGTAAAGTAAGATTTTCTTTTATATCACCTATTAAAATCTTCTTTTCATAATCAGTAGCTTCATAAGCTTGCTTACAGTAAGGACAAATTCTTCTTACAAGTCTTTGCGCAATAACCCCACATATAGATGTTGATACTAAGTATGGTTCAATCCCCATCTCAATAAGTCTTGTTATAGATGATGCTGAATCATTTGTATGTAATGTACTTAAAACTAAGTGACCTGTTATAGCTGCCTTTACTGCTATTTGAGCAGTCTCTTCATCTCTGATTTCACCTATCATTACAATATCTGGGTCTTGCCTAAGAATACTTCTAAGTCCTGAGGCAAATGTCATACCTGATTTTGAATTAACATTAACTTGATTTATACCATCCAATGTATACTCAACAGGATCTTCAATTGTAACAATATTAACATCATCTGAATTTAACTCATTTAGCACAGTATAAAGTGTAGTTGATTTACCACTTCCTGTTGGTCCAGTAACTAAAACAATACCATGAGGATTAGAAATTATATTCTTAAGTTTATTAAGATTATTTTCATTCATACCTAAACGTTCTTTTCCTAATTTATAACTACTTCTATTAAGTATTCTTATAACTATTTTTTCTCCACTAACTACTGGTAAAATAGAAACTCTCAGGTCAACATCATTATTACCTACTCTAGTAATAATTCTTCCATCTTGTGGTATTCTCTTTTCAGCTATATTAAGCCCAGCTAGTATTTTAATTCTAGCTACTAATGAAGCTAAACTCTCTATTCCTAATGTATTAACAGTTTGGAGTTCACCATCTATTCTATATCTTATTCTGATTTCCTTTTCAAAAGGTTCTATATGTATATCTGATGCTCTCATCTCTATAGAGTTTTTAAACATATAATCTATCATTTTAACAACTGGAGCATTCTTAACATCATCAATTTCCTCAATATTATCAACTGCATTCTTAGATTCTAATGTTTCTTTAGTAAGCTCTTGAGCTGCCTTAAAAACTTGCTCTGTGCTATAGTTAAGGTCTATAAATTTTTGTATATCACTTTTTGATGATATATAAATTTCTGGTTCTATACCTGTTGATATATTTACATCATCTATAGCAAATATGTTTAATGGATCAAACATAGCTATTTGAATTTTATTATTCTTAAAACCAAAAGGTATTAATACATGTCTTCTACATAAATTTTCTGTAACTAAATTTAACGTTTTATTATCAAATTTAATACTATTCAAATCTATCTTTTCTATTCCTGTTTGAGTTTCGATAGCTTCAATTATATCTTCTTCACTAATTATCCTACTCTCTACTAATACCTCTCCAAGCTTCTTCCCTAAAACTCTTTGAGATTTTAAAGCCTCTTGTAATTGATATATTGTTATTTTCCCGGCATCAACTAATATATCACCTAACCTACGTTTTTCACCTAACGCCATCAAATACCTCCTAAATACTTATTTCACTTCTATTTATATTTAACTGTTATTATTAATTACTAAAATAACGCCAAGTAATACTCTATTAATCTACTTCCATAAGCTGAAGCTATTATTCCCCCTATAGCTAAATATGGTCCAAAAGCTATCTCGGCTTTTCTATCTTTCAGTTTTAATATTAATATAATTGCCCCTACTAATCCTCCAAATATGAAAGCTAAAAATATAGTAACTATTATTCCTTTAATACCTACAAATAATCCACATATAAGTGCTATATCTATATCACCTTCACCCATTCCTCCAGTTAAAGTAACTATAGCCCATATGACACCAAATCCTATAGCTGCTCCTGCAAGATTGGTCCAAGGAATATTTTTAGTAATTATCCATTCAGCTATTAGAAATATAATTCCACTTACTACTCCAAAAACAACTGTTGAATTGAATACATATTTTGTTTCAAAATCAATAAATCCTATTACTATCATTAATGAAGCAAAAATTATAAACTTAAAAAACTCAAAGTTCAATCCATAGTTCAAGTAAATTACTACATATAATAAAGCATTTAATATTTCTACTAATGGATATTTAATACTTATTTTTTCTTTACAAGCTCTACATTTTCCACCTAAAAAAACATAACTTAAAACTGGAACTAAATCCTTGACTTTAAGTTCATATCCACACTTTGTGCAATGTGACGGTGGAAAGGATATAGATTCTTCCCTTGCAATTCTATATATACAAACATTCAAAAAACTTCCTATGCACAATCCAAATAATACAACAAAGAATAACTCCAAAATTTATCACCTTTTCCACAAAAGTTATTTTTTCCCTAAGTTCCCCTAAGATTATACACGTAAAAAAACATTACTTCTACGTAAAATTATTATTTGTCGATAACTTTTTTCTACAAAAATTCTTTTCTAAGTTTATTTTATTTATATTAAACTTTATATTAAACTTTATATCAAACAATGGATTTATTAACACTTTTTAGGCTTTAAATGGAAAATAGTATAAAAAAAGAAACTGCTTTACGGCAGTTTCTTTAAAAACTCTTAACTATAAACTTTTAATTATTAACTAATTTTAGTACATTCCGTCCATTCCACCCATTCCTGGTGCTGGCATTGCAGGTTCTTTTGCTGGAATATCAACAACTGCAGCTTCAGTTGTTAGGAATGTAGATGCTACTGACGCAGCATTTTGAAGTGCTGATCTTGTAACCTTAGTTGGATCAACTATACCAGCTTTAATCATATTTACATATTCACCATGTAAAGCATCGTATCCAATTCCATTTTCGCTATTCTTAACTTTATCTACTATAACAGAAGCTTCATCTCCTGCATTTGTAGCTATTTGTCTCATTGGCTCTTCTAAAGCTCTTAAGATTATATTTATACCAACTTGAGTATCTGCAACATCTGAAGTTAATTCAGCTACTTTGTTAATTATGCTAACATAAGCAGTTCCTCCACCTGATACTATACCTTCTTCAACAGCTGCCTTTGTAGCTGCTAAAGCATCTTCAATTCTAAGCTTTCTTTCTTTTAATTCAGTTTCTGTAGCTGCACCAACTTTTATTACAGCAACTCCACCAGCAAGCTTAGCTAATCTCTCTTGTAATTTTTCTCTATCAAATTCTGAAGTTGTTTCTTCGATTTGAGTTTTTATTTGATTAACTCTATCTTTTATAGCATCTTTACTTCCTCTACCATTAACTACAGTAGTGTTTTCTTTTGATACTTTAACACTTTCTGCTTCTCCAAGCATTTCTAAAGTAACTTCCTTTAAGTCTCTTCCTAATTCTTCAGAAATAACTTCTCCACCAGTAAGTGTAGCTATATCTTGAAGCATTTCTTTTCTTCTATCTCCAAATCCAGGTGCTTTAACAGCTACACAGTTGAAAGTTCCTCTTAGCTTATTAACTACTAAAGTAGTCATAGCTTCCCCTTCAATATCTTCAGCTATAATTAAAAGCTTTCTTCCTGATTGAACTATTTGCTCTAATATTGGAAGTATTTCTTGTATGTTAGAAATCTTCTTATCAGTTATTAAAATAAGTGGATTATCTAAAACAGCTTCCATCTTTTCTGTATCAGTTACCATATAAGCTGATACATATCCTCTATCAAATTGCATACCTTCAACTACTTCTAGCTCAGTACCCATTGACTTAGATTCTTCAACAGTTATAACACCTTCGTTACCTACTGTTTCCATAGCATCTGCTATAAGCTTACCTATTTCATTATCTGCAGCAGATATAGCAGCAACTCTAGCAATATCTTCTTTACCATTTACAGGCTTAGAACTATTCTTAATTTCTTCTACTGCAACTTCTACAGCTTTTCTTATACCATTTCTAAGTAATATTGGATTTGCTCCTGCAGTTACGTTCTTTAGCCCTTCTCTTATAATAGCTTGAGCTAAAAGAGTAGCTGTAGTAGTACCATCTCCTGCAACATCATTAGTCTTAGTTGCAACTTCTTTAACTAATTGAGCTCCCATATTTTCATATGGATCTTCTAATTCTATTTCTCTTGCAATTGATACACCATCGTTAGTTATAAGTGGTGAACCAAATTTCTTATCTAATATTACATTTCTACCTTTAGGTCCTAAAGTAACCTTTACTGTATCAGCTAGTTTATCAACACCAGCTTGCATTGCTCTTCTTGCTTCTTCTCCAAATTGAATCATCTTTGCCATCTCTCAAATACCTCCTTATTCAACTATAGCTAAAATATCGTCTTGTTTTAATATTGTATATTCTTCTCCGCCAACCTTAACTTCTGTTCCTGCATATTTAGAATATAATACTTTATCTCCAACTTTAACTTCCATATCTATTCTCTTACCTTCATGTATAGCGCCAGGGCCTACAGCCATAACTTCTGCTTCTTGTGGTTTTTCTTTAGCTGATCCTGATAAAACTATTCCACTCTTTGTTGTAGTTTCAGCTTCTAACTTTTTAATTACTACTCTATCGCCTAATGGTTTTATATTCATTTTATTTCCTCCTAAAATATCATTCTGTTTTTAGCACTCACTATAAACGAGTGCTAATACTTTATATTTATAATATATCTTTTTAGTCTGAATCTTTCAACAATTACTTTTTATATTATTACCTTAATATGGTTAATTATTACCAGTTAGAACTATTTATTTTATTATAACTCATTTTTTCACTCATTTTTTTAATTTTTCAAATTATTGCAAAAATATAAGAGGAACTGAATTTTCAATCCCTCTTATATTATTACTCTCTTTCAAGATTTATATCTTCAAAATCATTTAATATGTTATTTTTAAGAACAGCTTTTATTGTAGTTCCATTATTAATCTTAGTAAATGCACCTCTAGCTCTAAGTGGTGGTACTATTGTTCCTGCACCATTTATACATCCACCTTCACACATCATACCTTCTATAAAGTTTCCTGGAAGTTTGCCCATCTTAGCAAGATTCATAGTCTTTTTACAATCTAATCCTGAAACTTGAACTGGTTTAAACTCAACTTTACATCCGCTATCAGATACATAATTCTTTATTGCTGCTGTAAGCCCTCCAGCCATACCAAAACCTCTTCCAAATATTGAAGCATCATTTACATTTTCATCTTCCATTTCAAAAGGATTTACATCAAAGGCTTCAAATAAAGCTAATAATTCTTCAAAAGTTAAAACATAATCTACTGCTTCACTTACTCCTAACCTAACAGCTTCTCCTTTTTTAGCAGTACATGGTCCAACGAATACTACTTTAGCATCTGGCTCCTTACTCTTTATATATCTCGCTGTAGCTACCATTGGAGATACAGTTCCTGATATTCTATCCTTTTCAGTTGAATTAGTCTTTTCTATAAAGCTTAAGAATCCTGGGCAGCAAGAGTTAGTCATATACTTATCTCCTCTTTCCATCCTCTCTACAAATTCATTACTTTCATGGACTGTTACAACATCGGCTCCTAATGCAGCTTCGACCATATCCTCAAACCCTAATGCTTTAAATGCATTTCTTATCTTACCATAATTCATAGTAGGTCCAAATTGCCCTGTAATAGCTGGTGCAACTACTGCATACATCTTTCTATGTCTTCCAAGTCTCTTAGCTACAGGAACTATTAAGCTCTTATCTGATATAGCTCCAAAAGGACATGATCTCATGCAAGAACCACAGTTAACACATATCTCTTCCTTTATCATTGCTCTTCTATCTTCTTCATTTATATCTAAGGCCCCTGTAGGACATGATCTCTTACATGGTCTCATAACTTCTGAAATAGCATCATAAGGACACGCTCTCTTACACATACCACATTCTTTACATAGCTCTTGATTTATATAAGCTCTTCCTCCAACTATAGTTATTGCTCCAAAATTGCAAGCTTCTTTGCATCTATGAGCAAGACAGTTTCTACAAGAATCTGTAACATTAAATTTATCTATTGGACATCTGTCACAAGCCGCTTCTATAATATATATAATTTGTTCATCCGGTCTTATGTCTATAAGTTCTGTATCAAAGTTGTCTCCATTTGCTAAATAACCAGCTGCAAGTTTTGCTCTCTCTAGAACAATGGCTCTTTCTTTATAAACACAACATCTATACTGGGCTTTATCGCCTTTTATAACCTCATAAGGAACTTTTTCGATACTTTCTAAAGATATTTCATCTTTTTTGGCAAGTTTAGCTACTTCGGTTAATACTTCATGTTTAAGTTTTTTTAGCTGAGTTTCAAATTGAAACATAAAATCACATCCCTTCATAAATTATTATAACTCTATTATACAATATTTACCTATTTTTACTACTATTTTAAATTTTCTGATAACTTTCTCTTAACAATAAAAAACCTTGATAATCAAGGTTTTTTAAGATATAAACTAATTCATTTGCAATACTTTATGATTTTCAACAGCATAAATATAATCGTCTATATATTCACCAATTCTATCTTTTAGTAAATTTTCTACTGTTAGCTCCATTTTCCCACTTCTAATCTTCTTATATTGATTATGCATATACTGACTTACCAAAGTTAATGGAATATCAACTTGTTTTAAGTTATCTATCATTTTTTCTAAACTATAGTTAACTTCTTCTATTGGTAAGTAATATCTACATCTATCTGATAAACCATATATTCTATCAAACTTAATCTTTTCTTGAGTTCCAGAATAGTGATTTTTCCAATATCCATTATTTTTTACCATATTAAACTCTAATATTTCTCTAAATTTTGAAAGTTCAAGATTAGCATTATATTTTAATAGTTCATTTTCCATTAAGTTTAATTCAAAAGCAGCTTCTCTAAATCCATAAGTTAATGCTGGTCCAACTTTTAAAATTATAAATCCATCTTCAACCATTTCATTTAAAGATTCATCTGTTTGATAATCTGTTGAGTGAGCTTCAAATATTAGTTCTGGATAATCTCTTAAAGCTTCTGATAATTTAATAGCCTTTTCTCTATCATATTGCCATACTTGTTCACTACCAAATTCAACTCCTGGTTGAACTACAACTCCAACAACATATTGCCAAGCATCTGCTACTCCATGTCTTGCGAAAGCATTCTTAAATGTCTCTATTGTATTCACTAAATTTTCTACCTTAGTGACTGGTATCCCTTCTTCCTCTTCTTCAGCTTGTGCTCCACCTGGTATTGGAACTTCACTACCTATAACATAAACAGGATGTACACTTTCTGGATTTTCACTTAAAAGTTCTACAAATGCATCTTCTGCTACCTTACATAAAGTTGCAGCCCTTTCTGATATCAATTCATCTCCAAACACCCCATTTTCAAAATCACCTATTATAGGCATACTTGTATCTATATGAATTTTTGTAAATCCAGCTAATACATATTCTCTAATTAACGTTTTAGAGTTCTCCATAGCTTTTTCTTCACCTAATTTAGTCCATGTTAAAGGTCCTAGATGATCTCCACCTAAAATAATTCTATCCACAGGAAAATTATTTTCCTCTGCTAAATTGTGAATATATTTCATAAAATCCTTAGGAGTCATTCCTGTATATCCACCAAACTGATCAACTTGATTTGCTGTAGATTCTATCAGCAGATGCATGTCTTTATCTCTTAATCTATCCATAGCTGCTTCTATAACATATTTATTAGAAGAACATACTGAAAATATTCCTGCCTTTTCTCCACTTTTATACCTTGAAACTAATTCTTTAATCGGATGCATAATATAACCACCTCTCATATTTATTAAATATTTATTTTCTCAATACCACTCTTCAACAGGTAATTACCAGTTGTTTCATAAAATCACTATTTTATTTAATCATCTCCTTTGTAACTCATTAATAAATATTTATTAATTTTTGCAACGTATATAATAAATCTTATTATTCAAATAAAACTTATATTCTTATTTATTTAGTAATTGAACTCTATATTTAAATTTATCTCCACGAGCTACCCCTATTGTATATTCTATTAAAACATCGTGATCATAAGTAAGTCTTTCTATTCTTAAGCTTGGAGCCCCTTCAGGTATCTCTAAATATATACTTTCTAATCTTCTAGTGATTATAGGCTCAAAATACTCCTCAGCTGATGTAAGTTTTGCATTAAACTCATCTACCAATATTTCATACATAGGAATAGTTTCTAATTTATCTTTACTTAATCCAGCAAACAAGCTATATGGTAAGTAGGTTATTTCATACATCATCGGTATATCATCAGCTTTTCTTACTCTAGTAATTTTATATACAAGCTCATCATCATTTAAATTAAATATACGACTAATCCTTTCATCAACATTAACTATTTCAAATCCTATAACTTCTGAATTAGGCTTCTTTCCTAACTTCTTCATTTCTTCTGTAAATGAATAAAAAGAACTTAAATCTTGATTTAACCTTTTAGGTGATACAAAAGTACCTTTCCCATGAACTTTATATATATACCCCTCTTTTTCTAGCTGATCTAGTGCCTGACGAACTGTAGTCCTGCTAACATCATATATATCACATATCTCTCTTTCAGAAAGAATCTGTTCATGCTCTTCCATATTCTTTTCTATTTTTTCTATTAATATATTTACCAATTGCAAATATAGTGGTGTTTTTAAATTTTTATCAATACTTTTCATCTTTATCTCCCAAACTGGTAATTACTACTTAATGTTATTATAAATTATTTTCTAATATATTCCAATAAAATTTTCTGTTTTTAATAATTTTTTAAGCGACTTTTTTAGACTTTTTTCACACTCCATAATTATAAGGTAAATATATTAGAAATTTTGTCTAAAACTCAAAAAAATACAATATGCAATTATTAGACAAATTATTATCTATAATTACATATTGTTAATTAATTTCTATTTAACGGTTTTATAGCTGCTTCTAAAGAATACTTGATAATTTAAAATATTAATGATTGATATTATAACTAAGAATAATCCTGTAAACTCAATTGATATAATAGCCATACTAGCCATATACAAAACTAAACTAGCTAAGAATATTATAACAATATTGCATATCTTTATATTAGCTTGCTTTTTACCTATTATCTCTAGCATCTGTTCTTCTGATAAATCTTGATCGCCATACTTTTTAGAAAGCATATTAGAACCAATACTTGTTACAGCTTGCTTACTTACAAAATCACAAATAAATATTATAAATAATCCTAAAATTGATAGTAAGAAAAGCTGATAATTACTTACTTCTAAAGAAAGTATTACTGCTGATGCTTTAAATGTAGCAAATAAACTTACTGGAAGTAATAATACTATAGGCAACATTACTAAACTAAACATAAATGTTATTTTCAGCTTCTCTTTGAAAGACTTTCCCTTGTTTATAAATGCTGTTAAAGTAAAAGAAAAAATTAAAACTATTAATATTGCGATTAATGCTGTTATTACATACTTCATACTATGTCCTCCTTTAAATTCATTAATACCTTTTATACTCATATCTCGTCTTTATTATATAACATAATATGTATATTTGTATATTTTTTATCATTTTTTCAATATCTTTAGTAAAAGTTAATAATGGACTTTTTTCTTTTATAATTTATCTAAACAATTTATAAACATTATATATAATTACTCATAAAAAAAGCAGCCATCGCTGCTTTTTTACACTTAACTCTTAGCTATTCTAAAGTTTTATATTGTTTTCTCTAGCAAATATAAAATCATAAAAATTTATAAATATATTTGCCTATAAATCGCATTAATACTAACTTTAATCATTTTTCACTATATATAATTCTATATAAAACACTATAATTTTTTTGACGAATTTTTGACGTGGTAAATAAATAATTTTTAATTTGAATACACTATTTATTTTCAGGCTATACTCTAAATAGTATTTCTTATTTACTTTCTTCATTAATTCTCCCTAAGCTATTTTAGCTTGGAGTACAATCTAAAAAGCTCTGTGTTTATACAGAGCTTTTTTATTTAATATTTAATTTTTATATAATACTATAACTTATTAATTTAAGTTATCTATAGCATATTGTGCTTCTTCCTCTGTAAACTTTTCTCCATATTCTGAAATTAGTTGGTCGTATATTGCACTTGGAGACATAGCCATAGTCTCTTGATATGATTTTGCCTTTTTTAAAGCGTTCTCGTTCCAATCGGCTTGTACATTATCTACAGCATATTGTGCTTCTTCAGCCGTAAACTTTTCTCCATATTCTGATATTAATTGATCATATACACCTGCTTTAGACATATCCATAGTCTTACTGTATGACTCTGCTTTCTTTAATGCATTTTCATTCCAATCTACTTCTAAATTATCTATAGCATATTGAGCGGCTTCAACAGTAAACTTCTCTCCATACTCTGATGTCAACTGGTCATATACTCCTGCCTTAGACATATTCATAGTGCTAGAATATGACTTAGCTTTCTTTAAAGCAGACTTGTATTCGCTTGGAACGTTATCATCTATTTTATCCTCTACCTTTTCTTCTGGCTTTTGGTTTTGACTTAATTCTACATTAGAATTACTAGTCCCACTACTAGTTGCAATAGAATTATTATCACCAGCTCCTCCTATCGCTCCAACTAATATAAAAAACATTACTATCCAAAACCAAACTCTTTTATATATTGGTTTTTTATTTTTTGCTCCGCAGCCTGGACAAAACTTAGCCTTAGCCGCTATTTCTTTCGAGCAACTTTTACATTGTGTCATC
Organism: Clostridium hominis; assembly: GCF_014287825.1. Taxonomy (NCBI): domain Bacteria; kingdom Bacillati; phylum Bacillota; class Clostridia; order Eubacteriales; family Clostridiaceae; genus Clostridium; species Clostridium hominis. Next base: position 5,316 of record NZ_JACOOO010000044.1, on the reverse strand, counting down.
TTTGCCATTCGACAACTCCCCTTCTTCAAATATTCGCATTATAATATTAGACGATATACATTCTATTATCAATATTTTCGACAAAGCATCTAGTATTATTACACTTTCCGACAAATTACGAACTGTTTTAATAGTATTGATAAGTTTATTGACTTATTAAAATTTAATAATGTAGCCGTTAAAGAACTTCGGAGAGATGACTGCTTAATATACCTTTAACCTTTACATAAAAAAGAGAGCCAAATACTTTAATTTCGTATTTAGCTCTCTTTTTTATTTGTGTATAAATATCTTTATTTATGCACATAATCTAAAGTGTCTTTCTATTATACATAATCCCCCTAATAAAAAAGGCTAGAGATCCAATTACGGAACCCTAGCCTTTTTCTAGTACGATTGTTCAGGTAAATCTATAATTAATTTTTTGCAATTAGTACATAAATAACACTCTATTTTGCTATCTAGTAAGTCATCAACTAACTTAATTCCATTCACAAATGGATATAAAATTGATAGTGTATTTTTCTTATTAGGTATCCATTTAGGTTGATATATACCATCAAAATGTATTGCTCCAGTTTGCATTTCTTCATTACAATATGGACATTTCATTAATTAACCTCCTATTTTACTCATAAACTTAATACTACATTTTAACTCTAAAATTTAAAGTTACTCACTACTTGATTTTATCTAATTCATCAAAAAATATTGAAATTTCTCCACACCTTGGACACACAGCAGCCTTTACCTTTCCTTTAGTGTTTGATGAAAAAATACCGCCACCTTTACCTAATACTACTGATGCTACGGCAGTAAGATTTTCAGTTTTAAGCATATAATCTTCAATCATAACTTCATCACATCTCAAACATTTTCTCATATTACCCCTCCTAAATACGAACCATTTAATACTATTACTTATTTCTTTTTTTCATATATAATAATAACCCTAATCCTATAACAAAGATTATTCCTATTCCAACAAATAACGGTGATATTTTAATAGTCACTAATACTCCTGTTACACTTTCCATAAAAATCCTCTCCTTGATTTAAGTATATAAATTTATACGTTAATTATATCATATTTTGTAAATATATTGATATTAAATAAAAAATCTAACTGTGTAGAAGTTAAAGCTCTTGGGAGAGATGAGTGCGTGGTTAAACTTTAATTTCTGCATAAAAGAAAGCTAGGTACTAATTAAAGTATCTAGCTTGTTTAATCATCAATTAATTTTATTTCTTATATTTATCCTTCTTTCTATATCCACCTCTAAAGCTTTGTGTAATATATTTAATGTTAGCTATTGCTGGTTCAAAATATTCATATTCACATTCAATTTTACTTAGCTTCAATATAATAAAAACTAATACTAATAAATATATCCCAAATATTAATGTTAAAGAAATTATTCCTAAAAATATATTATAACTTATTAGTTTTGTTATTAAATTAAATCTATCTATTGTATAAAGAAATATCAATGTCATAATTACTAAAGAGCATGCTATATTAAAATAACTCGCTAATGGATACCTAACCACTGTACACTTTATTTTTTTATCAGCACATCCTTCAAATACATTTTCACAATTGCAATTACCTCCTAGATATGAACCAGTAAATCTTCCAATTGTATACATCAACATAAATATTATATTAAAAATAGCCATAGATAATAATATAATAACTAGAACTAACCTATATATACTTACTTCATTAACTTTCTCTAATGAACTTGCAATAAATGATAGACCTCCAGTAAATGCCATTACAATACCTGAAAAAATACCTAATATTGTTATTGATTTTGCTGTACTATTATCAATATCTTTATTCATTTCTTTTAATTTATCATCAACTTTTGCTGCTTGTTCATTTATAACTTCCCATCTCTCTTCTATTTCAGCATATTTATTTTTCACATCATTAACTTCTGTAAAGGCTTTATTGGCTTCTACTGAAATTTTTTTAAGTTCTTCTAATCTAATATTTTCTAAGTTTACATGATCCCATAGTTTAATAACTCTTTTTTTAACATTTATATTATCTATTGAATTGCCTATATCTCTAATTTTCGATGCTAAAAAAGCTCTTCCCTCATCATCACCTATCGAAAAAAGAACCTTTGTCACTTGTGAATACTCATGCCTATAATTATCAGTATATATCTTTTCAAACTCTAATTTATATTCTTCAAGTTTTTGCTTGTCTAATTTATTGTCATTTGCTAATTTAGAAATTAATTCTTTTAATTGTACATCTTTGCTCAAATCTCATCCTCTACCCATTTACAAAATATCTTTTCATAACGTCTATTGTTATTTTATTTTTTCTCCCCTCTACATATGACTCTCGCCACGGACTCTCATTATGAGTATCCTCAACTAGCTTCCATGCTGTTAAAAGACTTTTTCTCTCTATAACTGGATCAATTATATCTTTTATATTATCTGGCAGCTCTGCCTCTATACATTTCATATTAATATCACTAGATGAATATCCATTAAATTCAAAATAAACTTCTGGAACAACAGGTCCATAAGGCCATGCTACGATCTCTTCCTCAAATAAAGGCTCACCATTAGTTTTCTTTATATACTCTCCTTGAACATAATATAGTATTTTCTGTAACTGCAAATTAGTTACAGGCCTACCTAAATCAATACACTTATTAATAACATAATTTGCTACATAAATTGCATTCAACATACTATATCACCTCTTTCTATTTAATACTTTTACCTTATTATATATTATTTATATTTAATTGTGAATACCACTAATTGCTACTTTAATCAATATCATAAAACAAAAAAGGCTAGAGCTCCAATTACGGAACCCTAGCCTTAAATTTAATATATTGGATTATTTGTTATTGATGAATCATTATCTCTTGGAGCGTATATATTAACTCTTCCAAAACTTTGTGTTTGAATAGTATACACATCAGTTTGTGGGTTACCTAGAATTTCATAGCTTAGGCCACCATATGTTTTAGGTGCTAAACTTCCACAAGCATTTGCTATAACTGGAGCAACATTAGTAGGATATACTCTCCAACTTGATACATGAGATTTTAAATTTAAATATTCTTTATTAGATTGACTTGGAATTTCAATATTAGGTTCTTCTGATCCACCTTTTGTGTAAAACTCACTGTCATTATCTTTAGGAACATATACATTTACTCTCCCATAGTCTCTAGTTGAAATTGTATATACATCTTTTTGTGGTTTACCTAAAATTTCATATTCAATTCCACCGAATAAAGATGGGTTTAATGTTCCACATTGATTACCAATAACAGGGGCAACATTAGTAGGATATACATTCCATTTAGTCATATGTCCTTTTAAAAATAAATACTCTTTATTTCCTTGTGGCTTTTCTGGTTTAGATATTGGAGGAGCACTTTCTCCAGTACTACAGTTCAATATTTTATTTACCTCATTAGCAATATAATTAAATCTACTTTCTAAATAAGGTCCAGGACAATTTGTATTAGCAAAATATCTGTGCATTGTTAAATTCCCATTTTTATCTCCAGTAAAGCTTAGTTTACTAATTCCATTTCTTCTGCATATATCTACACAAAGTTCAATTAACTTATTTAAAGCTATATCAGAAACATGCCAATTACCACCTATTTCATCATTTGCAACTTCTATAGTTACAGCTTGATTGTCATTTTCATAATTTGAACTTGTCCACGCTCTATTACTTTCTTCTACATATAAACCAACTCTTCCATCAGTACCTATTCCATAATTAGAGCTAGCCTCTCTTTGCGGATTTGAAAAAACATTTCCACAAGTCTCTACTGAAAGATTGCCGGCCATATGGTGTATAGTTATCTTTTTGATAGTACCTGTTCTCCTTGTAAAGTTTGGTGATAATTTTACAAAATTCACTAAATTACTATTACTCATTTTACATTCCTTCTTTCTTTTAAATTTATTTTATGAAAAAGAGAGCCTACTGGCCCTCATAATTACCTTTATTTAATTCCTTCTTTTCTCCATCTTTAAGCTGTGCTAATGCATCTTTTAGTTTATCTGGTATAGGTAATCCTAATCCAGCACAATTCTCTAATAAACTTATTCCCTCATTAGCTATGTAGAAATAACAAATTAAAGTTCTAAATACCCATGTGCCTGTATTTAATAATCTATCCAGTAATACTGCTACTATAAGAACTATAAATATAACTGTTTTTCTTGCTATTCCCTTAAGTCCTACATCACTAGAAACTTCTTTGTTTATCCAAGCTCTTAAGAGCCCTGTAATATAATCTAGTACCATAAATGCAATTAAAACTACTAATGCAGTGTCCCAACTCCCAAATAACCACGTTAATCCTGTTCCTATTGTTGCTACAATTACTTTAAAATAATTTAATATGTTTTCCATTTTTACACCTTCCTTTTATTTTTTTGTATAAAAATAAGCTAGATTATAAAAATCTAGCTTTTGAATAATATTTTTGCTTTTTTCATAAAATACTTGCGAGGTTCTTTAAATTCCTCTTGTATATACGATGGGTTGCATGGATAGGATCAGGAGTTACTATTGCAACCTATCATAGTTAACTTTAAGCTAAGTTAATGCATATTAAAAAGATAATTTTAAAATAAATTCTATTTTTATTATATATCCTGAGAAACTTTTTTCCTCTCCAGAGTACATTAATTATATAACCAATATTCTCCCAATAATATTAGTATTTTCATATTAAAGTTTCATAGTATAATGTTCATCTTATAATATTCATCCAATTACTTTAATAATTGTATGGATGTTCCACAATTATACACCTACTAATGTTATGTAGGAATCAATTTTTTATAAACTTGCTTCCTACATTTCTTTTTTATCATTAATCATCTTAACTAATTTCTCATATAAATCATGTTACACATTCCTTTTATTTTTTTGTATTAAAATAATTTAGACTAATTCTCTAAGTTATGAATATTTTTTAACATTTCACACAATATATAATTAAGGTACATTCCTTTATTATATATGATAGTTTGCTCTGTCATAATTATCATTTATTTAAAACTTATACTAAACAAGATGTAGTTTGTATACTCCTTCTGCATCTTACCAGTACGAATAATAGATATAGAAAAAATATACACACCAGATTTATGCATTCTATATCTATTATTTTTTTGTGCGCACTTTTAATCAAGTACGCACTAAATTACATATGATATTATTCCATATATATAATTACTTGTATAAGCCGAACTCCAATATAATTTGCACACACCTTTATTACTAATTTCTAAATATGCAAT
>NZ_JACOOO010000041.1:0-72268 GCF_014287825.1 Clostridium hominis | reverse complement strand
CTTACTGTTTTTTTCCTATTTTTATTGTATTAATTACTGAATTTAATCATATGCAAAACTTTAGCAAACTATCAGATTTTGTTAAATATAAATTTCCAGTATTTTTATATAGTGTATTATTAATTTCAGTTCTATTTTTTGCAATACTTTTCTTTACAAAAAAGAGCCATATAGCAGTAGGTATTTTAAGCATAACTTTATATATACTTTCTACAGTAGAATATTTTAAATATACAACTAGTGGAACTCATCTAACTTTAAGTGACTTAGTTATGACTCAAAACATAGGGGATGTAGGAAAATTTGCTAAATTGAACTTCACTTGGCCTTTAATAATATGCTTAATATTAATTATTGGCTACATTGTCTTATGTAAAAAATACACCTTTAATCTTCCTTATACATTTAAAAGAAGATTCGTAACTAGTTCTGTATGTATTTTAATATTACTTTTAGGTATATTACTTCCAAAGCCTTCAACTAATATTTATGCTGCTTTTAATTTAGATAACGAAACATCAACAAATATATTTGCTATAAACGAGAGTTTCGATTCTAATGGTCTTATAGGATTTTTATCTCAGACAACCTCTAAAGAATTCACTTCAAAAGTTCGTAAGCCTGAGAACTATTCTGAAGAGCTTGTAAATAATACATTATCAGAAGTAAATACAACATCTGATAACTATAAAAAACCTAATGTAATTTTTATAATGTCTGAATCATTTGGAGATTTTAGAACTTTTGAATCTTCTTTTGATTTATCATATTATTATGAAAGTTTTGATCAAATTGCAAAAGAAAACTTTGTTGGTAACTGTGTAGTTCCTACTTTTGGTGGATATACTCCAAGAACTGAATTTGAATTATTATTTGGACTTCCTGTGTATTCTTTAAATACACCTTCAATACCTCATAATCTTTTAACTGATAGTAATCTTTCTAATTCTATACCATCTTACTTTAAAAGCTTAGGATATACTACAACTTATATCCACCCTTTTAGTGGTTCTTTCTATAGTAGAAATTCTATTTATGGAGGCTATGGATTTGATAATCTTTTCTTTGAAGAAGATATGGAAGATGAAAGTACTCGCTTTAAAAGATATATTGATGACTATTCAGTATTTGAAAAAATAAAGAAACAATTAAAACAAGATAATGGTCCAAGTTATATATTCACAACTACTATGCAGAATCATCAACCATATTATGACGATGAATCAACTGTAGATGTTACAGCTAATACAAATGAACTTGAATATTATCTTGAAGGTGTTAAGAAAACTTCCGATGATTTGAAGCAATTTTTAGAATGGTTAAATAATTTTGATGAAGATGTAATATTAGTTTTCGTTGGGGATCACTACCCTTTCTTTACTCCTACATCTGATATATATAGTCACTTTGGAATTAATTCTAATACTACAGAAAATTTATATAATCAAAAATATATACTTTATAATAACTATAACAAAGATTTTTCATATTTAAATGACCAAACAATATCAACATTCTATCTTCCATATGTTGTTATAGAGTCATTAGGAACATCTTTAGATAATTTCTCATCAACTATGATAAATCATATTGAAACAACACCAATATACTCTCCTAATATTCAAAGTATTAATAGTAGGGATACCATATTGGATGTGTTAACTTATGATAGAGTTGAAGGAGAAAACTACTCTAATAAACAAATTGTTCGCTAGACTCACAAAGAGAAATGTTGCCTTCGGCAAGAGAAATATGTAACTACAGTCACAGACAAATATTTTGCTTATGCAAAAGAGAAATCTATGTCTACGACAGAGATAAATATTGACTTATGCCAGGATAAATAAATGCCTACGGCATGAATCTTATATCTGCCGTAGGCATATTTCTCTACACTGAAAGTGTACATTTCTCTGACAAAGTCATATTTCTCTTAGCGTTAGCTAACATTTCTTGCGACCTTTTCTATCAATATTTTCCAATTAGTATCTCTTCGCATATCCACATCTCTTACAAAGCTCTTCAACTGCTTTTCTATTAGAAAATCCATTATAAATATCTTTGGCTCTCTTCGATGATATTATTTCTCCTAATGGAGTTTTAAATATATTTCCTAACGGAATATTTCCTTCGCTATCCAAACAACAAGGAACTACTGTCCCATCAACTAATATCCCAATCTGATCTCTTAATCCGTAACAGAATACTTCTACTTCTTCATTTACTAAATTTATATTTGGCCATTCAAACTTTTCAGCCATATTTACATATAAATTTTTTCTTACTTTTATTCCTGGCTTTTCTTGTAGCTTTTCTCCTAAACTAAAATCTATATTTAGTTCTTCTTCAAGAGTTTTTAATATATTACTATTTAAGCTATTACAAGCCTTTAATTCCTCTGTATCCATATTCCATAATCTTATAGAACAAATTATATTTGACTTGTTATTAGCTTCGTTTATAAAGTTAGTTATATTAGTTATATATTCTTCTAATGTCATCTTACTATCATTTGCCTCAAAGCTATGGAGAGATATATTAACTTGTCTTAATGCTTTAGACTTAAGTAACACTTCTTTAACATTATTAATCAAAGTACCATTCGTAGTTATATTAACCTTTAGTTTTGCCTCTTCACAAATTTCTAAAAACTTTTCTAAGTTTTTATTTAAAAATGGTTCTCCCATAAGATGAAAATATACATAATCAGTATATTGTTTTACATCATCAATTATTTTCTTAAAACTTTCTACATCCATAAATGTTAATTCTCTCTCGGTTTTAGGACAAAAGTTACAACTTAAATTGCATATATTGGTTGTTTCTATATAAACCTTTTTAAATCTTTTCATTAGTCTACCTCTATTAATTTAATCTATAATTATTACATTACCATAAAATATTAACTTTATCCAATGGTACACTTTTATTAACTATATCATATATTAATAAAGTTTCTATTCTCTATACTTTTTATTAAAGCTAAAGAATATATAATAATATAGCTTAATGGAGGTTATTATTTTATGAATAAAAAAAGATATGTAATTTTAACTTTTGTTATTATCGCTATTATCCTATGTTCGAACTCTCTTTACAGCATTAATAACTATGCTGACCCCATAGTAGCTGAAGATGATACTCTAGATACCGAAGTTCAAGAAAAATTTGATTTAGAGGAATTATATACTTTTGATTATGATTATAAAGATGGCTATATAAGATACTGTACAGAACATGCTATCTTTTATTCTCAATCTGATTACTTAAACGAAGATGAGATAAGAGAATTTGCAAAAAGAGTTGATACTGGGATTATAGAAATAGAAACATACTTAAATATGAAGTTAGATTCAGATCATTATATTAACTCTAGAATTTTTGTTAATATAAATGACTCTATGAATGAGCCTGAATTTAATAATGAAAATAATGATATAGAACATACTGCAATAATATCTGTAGATAATATAAAAGAAAAGAAAGCTCCATATATCCATGAACTAATCCACTTAATAGCATGGGAATATAGCTCTACATGGACAAAAGAAGGGTTAGCCATATATTTAAATGATATGTTTAATGGTGATCCTACTTATCCTAATAATGGCTATGATATCGATAAACTATCTCTTCAGTTTTATAATAATGGAACACTTGAAAGCCTGAAAGCTTTTGATTTACTTGGTGAAAATGGTTTTCCTAATTATGAAGATGTTGAAACTGAAAAAATATTTTATATATTTTCAGCATCATTTGTTAAATATATAGAAAATTCTATCGGAACAAATGACTTCATTGATATTTATAAAAGTTCAGATACTAAAAATTCCTTAGAAAATATAACGGGGAAAAGCATCCAAATATTAAAGGATGAATGGATAAATCATCTTAAATTAGAGGTAAAATAGTTAATTATAACTTTAGTAACTCTCTAAAAAGTACGGAAGGTTTTATAAAAATATATAACTTCCCGTACTTTTTAATCTTATATCTTATTTAATTTTAATGATTCTAATTTACTACAAATTTCTTCTAATGATTTATCTAAACTCATTTCAATAGCTGCTATTACAGCTCCTTCAACTAAAGCTGCATCGACTATTTTTATCTTCTCTCTTCCATCTACCTCAAAAGATTCTTGCACTAATTCTGCTGTTAGATAAGAGCTTCCTAAGTCAAATAAAACTAAAACTCCATCATCAGAATAAGTATCTTCTAAAGCAGTATATATCTTATTAAAATCATTTCCGAGTCTTCCATCAAAAGTTCCACCTACAGCCTCAATTTTAACTTCCTTAGCCATTTCTTGTGCTAATTCTTTTATTCCCTTTGCTAAATTCTCGCTATGAGATACAATCAAAAGTGATACCATAATTAGCTCCTTAATTCATTTACTGTATCAAATACAACTTCTAATATCATTAATGAAGATGTAGCCCCTGGATCTTGATGACCTATACTTCTATCTCCTAGATAGCTTGCTCTACCTTTCCTAGCAGCAATAAGCTTAGTATATTCAACTCCATTTCTAGCAGCTTCAACTGAATTCTTAAGAGTATTTAATTCAGATAAATTATTTTCTATACCATAGTTAACTTCATCATATGCTGGAATTAATGCATCCAACATAGTTTTATCACCTTTTTCACCTTTTCCTCTCATCTTAATTCCATCTATTGAAACTTTTAATATATCTCTAAAATCCTCCATTGTAATTTCTGTTTTTCCTTTTCCTAGCATTGAAGCTTTCATAAAAGCAGTTCCATAAAGTGGCCCAGATGCACCTCCAACACTAGATACAATAGCCATTCCTACTGTTTTAAATATTTCGCCCCAATCTTTAAAATCTCTATCCTTAATCTTCTCTTTTGCAACTCTAAACCCTTTATTTAAGTTTATGCCATGATCTCCATCTCCAATAGCTGCATCTAAGTCAGTTAAAAACTGCTTATGGTAAGCAATTTTGTTTTCTATTTTCTCAAAAGTATACAGTATCTCTTTTAATGTTAATCCCATAATGTTCACTCCTATTCTTAAAATTGTTTAAATGCAGGAGTATCAGCCTTTGCATCTAAAAGAACTTTTAATTCATCATCCAATTTTAATAAACTAATTGAAAAACCAGCCATTTCTATAGAAGTCATATATTCACCTAATATGGTTTTATAAATATTTATCTTCTTTTCTTCTAAAATCTTATTAACTTTTCTATTTATAATAAATTGTTCCATTAATGGAGTTCCACCTAATCCATTAACTAAAATGGCTACTTCATCACCTTTTGCTAAATTCATGTCAGCTAAAATCTTGTCCATTAAATGAGTAACAATCTCATCAGCAGTTTTTAACTCTTCCCTATGTGTGCCTGGCTCACCATGAATGCCCATACCTATTTCCATTTCATTTTCATCTAAAGTAAAATTCGGCTTACCTGCTGCTGGTACTGTACATGGTGTAAGTGCCATTCCCATACTTCTAACATTATTTATTACCTTTTCTGCTACAGCTTTAACTTCTTCTAGTGTTGCTCCTGTTTCTGCTTTAGCTCCTGCTAATTTGTGAACAAATATAGTACCTGCTATTCCTCTTCTTCCTATTGTCCATGTACTATTCTCAACTGCTACATCATCATCAACAATTACAGAATCAACCTTAATACCTTCCATTTCAGCCATTTCTTTGGCCATATCAAAATTCATAACATCTCCAGTGTAATTCTTGACTACTAATAATACTCCTGCATCATTTGCTACAGCTTTAATAGCCTCATAAACTTGATCTGGTGTTGGTGATGTAAATACAGCTCCTGCTACAGCTCCATCAAGCATTCCATATCCAACAAAACCACCATGAGATGGCTCATGTCCACTTCCACCACCACTTACTAAAGCAACTTTATCTAATTTACTATCTTTTCTAACTATCACATTAGCATTATCTAACTTCTTTACATATTGAGGATATGCATATGTCATACCTTCTAACATCTCTTCTACAACGTATTCAGGATCATTAATAACCTTTTTCATAATAATAACACTCCTTACCCATCTTACTTTCCCACTCTAATTAACTATTGGCTATATTAAATAATATTATTTTTTTTAGTACTTAATACCTAATTTAAATAATTTTAAACATTTACATCCCCTGTTTAACGTGAATAAAAAAAGTTGAAAGTTACTTTATATGCAACTTTCAACTTCATAAAAAACTATCTTTTATTAATTATTCTATCTACTAAGTTCTAATTTTAAAGGTATAAAAAATGTTTCTTCTTTTACATCACTTATAAATCCACCAATATTATATACGTCATTAAGTAACTTCATATTTATTACTTCTTCTGCTTTTCCTGAATTAATAACTCTACCCTCTTTCATCACTATTACATTATCGCTATATTTAATCGCTTGATTTATATCATGCAAGACCATAACAACTGTTAATTCCTCATATTTATTTAATTCCCTAACTAATTCAAGAATCTCTATCTGATGATAAATATCTAAATAAGTAGTAGGCTCATCTAAAAATAATATTTTACTTTTTTGAGCTAACGCCATAGCTATAAAAGCTCTTTGTCTTTCACCACCGGACATACTCATAACAGTTTTATTTTTAAAGTTTTCAAGGCCTGTTTTTTTAATAGCCCATTCTATTATTTCTTTATCATTATCGTTATTACCTTGGAAATACCTCTTATGTGGAATTCTTCCGTATGAAACTAGTTCCTGTACTGTTATATCGCTTGGTACATTATTTTGCTGATGAACTGTAGCTATTTCTTTAGCAATATATTTATGACTTAATGTCTTAAGATATTTTTCATTTATTATAATATCGCCTTTTTTAGGTTTATTTAGCCCCGCAAATATGCTAAGTAACGTTGATTTACCGCTTCCGTTAGGTCCTAATATAGTGGTTATCTTACCTTTTTCAATTTCAACATTTAAATTGTTTATAAATCTTTTATCTTTTTCATAAGAGAACTCTAAGTTCTTTGCTTTTATCATTACTTTAAGTCACTCCTTCTTAAAAGATATAGGAAAAATGGCGCCCCAAAAACACATGTTACTACTCCAACTGGTATTTCATTTGGCCTCATAGCCATTCTTCCAACTGTATCTGCAAATAATACTAAAAGCGCTCCAACTACTCCACTACAAGGAATTAAATATTTATGGTCTGAACCTACTACTATTCTACATATATGAGGTACAACTAATCCCACAAAAGATACTACTCCAGCTATAGCAGTTGAAATACTTGCTAAAAATACTGCAACTGCTGTAACTATAATCATATAAACATCTGAATTAAACCCTAAGCTTTTAGCATTTTTGCTTCCTAGAGCTAATATATTACATACCTTACTTAATGCTAAAGCTGATATTATTCCTATGACAGAATAAATAAGTATAATATGAACATTACTCCAATTAACAGTTGCTAAGCTCCCCATCATCCATTTTTGAATATTACTTGCACCTAAACCTGCACTTACTGTAATCATAGATGAAAATCCACCTAATAAAGCATTACAAGCTGCTCCAGCAAGTACTATTCTTATAGGTGATAACCCTTTCTTATACGCCATAAAATAGACCACTGAACAAGCTACTAATCCACCTAAGAAACCAAAAATAGGTCTAATTGTGGTAACATTGGGAATAAACACCATAAAGAAAACTGTGATTGCACAAGCACCTGAAGATATACCTGTTATATAAGGATCTGCTAGTGGATTTCTTATTACTGATTGTAATAAAACCCCTGATACTGCTAAATTAGCTCCAACTAAAACAGCTATAATAACTCTTGGCATTCTTAAATCTTTAATAATACCTATATTCCCCTCTGTTTGTCCTGAAAATAGTCCAGTTATAAGTTCTCCAAAAGTAATATTAATACTACCTACTTTTAATGATATTAATATGGTTGCTATTAACACTAAAAATATTGCTCCTATAAATACTATTTTAAATTTTTTATCTGAAACTTTCATATTTATTCTCCATAGTTGTGTACTATATCACTTAACATATCTAATCCTTCAATTACTTTTAAATTTGCACTCATTCCAAAATATGTATTGTCTAGATACACAACTTTCCCTTCTTTAACAGCATTAATTCTTTGCCAAGCCGAATCAGTAGCCATTTCTTTCTCTAAGGCAGCCTTTGTTTCATCTGGAAGAGCATGCACCATAACTAAAATCTTATCTGGATTAAGCATCGCTAAATCTTCCTTATTATAAGTAACAAATGATGTACTATCATCTTCAATTATATTTTTCCCACCAACTAATTCCAATAAGTTCCCAATATATGATTTTGATGTTGCTATCATAGTTGATCCAGGCGCTGCAAATAATATTAAAATTTCCTTCCCTTCTAAACCTTTAGCTTTATCACTTACTTCTTTTTCTTTATTTTCTATTTCACTTAATAATGAAGTTGCTTCCTCAGTTTTATTAAATCTTTCTCCCAAAGTAGTTACTGCTTCCTTTAATCCTTCTAAACTTTCTAACGAAACAAACTCACTTGGAATATTGTTTTGTGTAAATAACTCTATATAATCAACTCCTAAAGTATCTACTGATACTACTACTGTTGGATTTAACGATTTTATTATCTCTAAATCTGGATTCATTGGAGCTCCAACCTCTGTTGCACCTTCTGTACTTTCAGGTAATTCATATGATGTTTTTGGAACTCCTGATACCTTTACTCCTAAGGCATCTAAAATTTCTGTAACTGCAACAGAAGTTGCAACCACTACTTCTTCACCATTACTTTCTAATAAAACATTTGAATTTTCTTTTTTTCCACAACTAACTAGTGAAAATATCATTATCCCACTAATAATTAAAGACATAATATTTTTATATTTCATAATTAATAACCTTCCTAAATTACCTAAATAACTTATTATCTTTTCTTAAATTTTATAAGTATTACTATTCCACCTATTAAAACAACAAGTATAGCTATAGCGACTCCTAAAGTAGCTATTATCTTACCTGTACTGACAGTTGTTGCTCTTGAAACAGCTTCTACCTCTCCACTTTCTGCCCCTATAAATTCAGAAGAATCTAGTGAATTTTCCTCTTCAATAACCTCTTCCTCTATAGGCTCCACTAAAGTTAAAGTATCCATCTTAGGAATAACCTTAAACTCTACATCTCTTTCCATAGGCGCTACATAAATAATAGCATCCATATCTGCATCCACTTTATCAACCTCAACTTTAAGACTTACTATTCCCTCTTCATTATTATCTTCAATAACTTCTACTGGAACTTCTTCACCATTAATCTTTATTCTATAGTTTTCCATATACTCACTTCCTGAAAAACTAATAGTATAAACTGTGCTATCTCTTCTAACTTCAACAGACATTATTGGTACTAAATAGCTTCTAGACATTGCCATACCTGTTTCCGACTCATGATAGACATCATTTTCTAATTCATATATACCACTTGCAATATCATTTTCTGTTGCAAATGTAGTTTTATTTCCTAATGTAAAAAACACTCCTAAAGCCATTACAGCTACTAATATATTTTTAAATTTATCTAATATTTTCATAATCTTTCTCCTTAATAATTAATGGGAGGTAAATAAATAGCTCACTATTTTCTTTACCTCCACCATTTTAATCTCTTACTTTCTTTTTCTAATTAAAACTGCACCTGCCGAAGTTAAAATCAATCCTAGTCCTGCTACTGCTGCAGAGCTTGTCGCAGCCCCTGTATTTGGTAATGTTTCTACTGTATACTCTTTAATAAATGTTAATGTATCAACTAATAATTCTACTCCGAACTCAACCTCTCTTGACATTGGAACTATATACACTTTAACCTTAATATCATCTGTTAAGCTGGAAACAGCAAATCTTATATTAGTTTCATCTCCATTTGTAGTTCTTGTTACTGTTACTGCACTACCATTTACATATATCACATGATTTTGCATAAAATCTGATCCAGCAAATGTTAATGTAACATAATATTGACCTTCTATTTCTTCAACCTTTGAAGTAGCATTTAAATATTTTCTTGCCATGGCTACTCCTGTTTCACTTGTATGAGTAACGTTATTTTGAATGGAATATAATTTTCCAACAGTTATTTGTGGTTCTTCTTCCTTTTTTGTATCTTCTGATGTTCCTGAAGTTTGTCCACCTTGTGTATCTCCTTCAGTTGTACCACCTGTTGTATCATCAGTAGTTCCATCTGTTATTCCTTCATCATCATTGTCCACTTCTACTAATGTTTCTTGTAATACTTTAAGTCCAAAAGAAATTCTCATTCCACTCATAGCACTAATTTTAGCTGATATTTCTATTGAATCATCTAAGCTTCCTAATTCAAAACTTAAACCACTTGAAGCTGTTCTTATATATTTACTTTCAACTTCTTTACCATTTACATACACTATGATATCATTCATCTGCGCTAACCCAAAGTCAGTAAATGTTATAATTGCACGGTATTTTTCACCTATCTTTTCTATTTTCATATCTTCAGATAAAGCCTGTCTAGCCATTGCCTTACCAGCTTCACTAGTAGAAGTTATTTCATTTTTGGCTGTATAAGTTTTATCTGTTTGAGCTTCTCCATCATAGTCTGAATCTGTGCCTCCTGAAGGTTTTTGTGTTGCTCCTGTACTTCCATCAACATCTCCGCTACCTGTATTTCCAGAATTATCATTATCAGGTGTTTCTGGTTTCACAATAGGATTGTCTATATCACCATCTTCAACCTTTATTAATTCTCCATTGTGTAATATCTCCATATCTACTGTGTGTAATCCACCTGGAGCAATAAACTCTGGTATAAATTCATTATAATAAGTTAGGTTAACAGTGATTCTTGAATATAATAAATCTATTGATCCAATATCAAAGCTTATACTTTTTTCATCATTTGTATTAACCTCTACTTCTTCGCCATTTATAGTAATGTAATTTATTTTTCTTACTGTATCAGTTTCTAACTCTAAATCAGTATACTTTAAAGTTACAGTTATTTTGTCATCTTTTACTGTTACAATAGAATTTGTATCTATGCAATCCCTAATTCCACTGTTATCAGTAGTTCCTACCTTAAATGTATCATTTGTTATCTTGTAAGTTCCATTCGCTAAAACTTGTGGAGTCTCTGGTTTTACACTATCATTCTCTTCAATCTTTACTAATTCTCCACTATGCACTATTTCCATGTCTACTGTGTGTAATCCCCCTGGAGCAATAAACTCTGGTATAAATTCATTATAATAAGTTAGATTAACAGTAATTCTTGAATTTAATACATCTATTGATTCAATTTCAAAGCTTATGCCTTCTTCATCATTTCTCTTAATAGCTATTTCTTTATCATTTATAGTAATACAATTTATTGTTCTTACTGTATTAGTTTCTAACTCTAAATCAGTATATTTTAAAGTTACAGTTATTTTTCCGTCTTCTACTGTTACAATGGATGTTGTATCTATATAGTCTCTAATCCCGCTGTTATCAGTAGTTCCTACCTTAAATGCATCATTTGTTATTTCATAAGTTCCATTAGCTAAAACTTCTGGTGTTACTTCTGGAACACTAGTTGATGCTTTCGATATCCCATCTATATTATTTATAGTAGAAGCCTTAACAACTACTCCTGGAGACCCTAAAACTGTTGTTGACACCATTATTACTGCTAAAAGTCCAGTTATTTTTTTTCTTAACATTGTATATTCCCCCTAAAATTTATTTATACTATTTGACATTTTGCTAATTCTATTTCATAATTGATACTGATTATCACTTCCATTTAATAATAACATACTATTTTTAGAGAATTTTTAACTATATTTATATTTTTTAAAACTATATTTAGTTAATAAATAAAAGTATCATTTTATTCGGAGGACAACTATGCTTATACCTATTACAAATCCATTATCGGATTTTTTTACTATTTTTAAAGTTCCTACTTTAATGTTAAATAATAATTTTGAAATTTTATATTCTTGTAATCAAAATATAAAATCTAATAACAAGAAATATATCTCTTTAGCTATAGAACATTTAAACAATTACGAATTTGCTCCAGGAAATATAACTATAAATATTGATGATAAAATTCAATTCACATCAATTCAGTTTTATCATTACTCAAATACTCCTACTCATATACTTATAGGTCCTTACATACTTGGTAATATTAATTATAATAACAGTTTAGTTCCTTTAATAAGTGAAGATAACCTATCTACCTTAATACAGATGTATAATTTCATTATAAGCAGTAAGCAATGTACTAAATCTACTAATGAAATAACAATTAAATCCCCTTGCGTATCTAGGGCTCTTGAATATATTGAAAATAACTATACAAATGAAATATCCATAAATGAGCTTTGTTCAGAACTTAACATTAATAAATGCTATTTTTGTAGTATTTTTAAAAAGGAAGTTGGTACAACATTTATTAACTATTTAAATGAATATAAAGTAGAAAAAAGCAAAGACTTACTAAAAAACTCTAATTTATCCCTGCTTGATATTGCCATTTCTGTTGGTTTTAATAATCAAAGCTATTACAGTAAAGTATTTAAAAAGATTACTTCAAAAACTCCTATTGAGTTTAGAAATGAATTGTTAAACTCTTGAATATTAATCTAATAAACTTAACTATTCATTGTATTAATAAAAAAGCCCCACTAAATATATAATCTAGTGGGGGTTAAATTCTCTATCTTACTTTGTTTAATAAATTTAATTATTATCTATATGTTTCTAAATAAATAGTTATCTATGTTTATCATCTAAGTCAATAAGACCTAATAATTTAAGTATCTCAACTGCAATATTTCTCTCTTCACCTTTATATGGATAAGAGTGAATATGTATTGCTGGATTAAAGTTTAATTCTATTATTGCATATGATGAATCTTCATCCTTATAATCATCTATCATCATATCAACGCCACATATTTTAGCCTTTACTGCCTTAGTAGCTTTTACTGCTATATCTTTAAACTTTTGAGGAATATTATCAGTATAATCTATACTATCTCCCCCTGTACTTATATTAGAATTTTCTCTTAAATAAACTATCTCATCAACTCTTGGAATATAGTTAAAATCTATGCCTCTTTGCTTTAAGAAAAGCTCTGCATTTTTATCTAATATAATCTTTTCTAAAGGAGTTTTATATCCCTTTCCTCTAAGAGGGTCTTCATTTTTAATCTCAACTAGTTCAGATATAGTCTTTATACCATCTCCTACTACATTGGCTGGAACTCTGTGTAATATTCCAAGCACCTTATCTCCTACTACTAAAAATCTATACTCTTTACCTTTTATGAACTCTTCAATTAAAACAGTTTTATCATTTTCAAAAGCTATTTCAAAAGCTTTTATCATATCGTCTTTACTTGCACCTTCTGTAAATATCGCTACCCCAATACCAAAGTTTGTTGACTTTGGCTTAATAACTATTGGTTTGCCTATGAATTTAGAGCTCTTACTAATTGCTTCTTCTAGCGAACTATACTCTTCACCTTTTGGTACTTTTATATTATTGTCTTCTAAAACTTTTTTAGTAACTACTTTATTTTCCATAATTAAAATAGTTACATAATTATCTTTTGAAGTTTTGGTAGCTTGAACTACATATTCTTTTTTATCACATTTTTTTAAGGATATAAAGTTTTCACTTCTATCTAAAACTTCAACTTTTATTCCTCTCTTAATAGCTTCCTTCATTAATATTTGAGTTGATAACTCTAAATCTTCATATCCTTCAAGTTTGAATCTATTTTTATATGATATTTCCTTATACTCTTTAGCTAAGTTTAAATTTGCATCTACAAATCCTTCCTCTTTAACTTTTTCAAGCATTCTATAAGCATAAGTCAGCTTAAAATCTTCTACTTTTTTCATCATATTTAAAATAGTAGTATCAGGTATTAAATTTAACTCATCATTTATATTTTTAATATAAGTTAATATCTCTAAAGCCCATTCTTCCTTAGTTATACCTTTTCCATCCTTCTTTAATGTAATATTACTTAATCCAAATTCAGCAATTAGTTTTTGATTTTCTAATGCTTCCTCTTGCCATGTTTCATAACTACTTTCTTCTTTTACTAATAAAAATATATTAAATAACTCTAGGAATTTTAAATCTTCTAATCCTATTCCACCTTTTTCAAATGGATTA
Organism: Clostridium hominis; assembly: GCF_014287825.1. Classification (NCBI taxonomy): domain Bacteria; kingdom Bacillati; phylum Bacillota; class Clostridia; order Eubacteriales; family Clostridiaceae; genus Clostridium; species Clostridium hominis. The sequence continues at coordinate 58,047 of NZ_JACOOO010000041.1, read as the reverse complement.
ACATCTAGACTTCTATATTCTAGATACTTTATTCCGTCCTTTTTTAAAGATTCTAGGAAATTATCTATATCTGCAGCCTTTAATCTCACTTGACTATATAGTTCTTTATGACTTTCTAAAACTTTATCTTTAACAAAGGTATTCATACTATCAACATATTCATTAACAGAATCATAGTTAGGATAAAGATCTATATTATTTTTATATCCATACTGACTATTTCTATAGGATAACGCACCATCATTATAATATGTATCTTCATTTAATTTATTTAAGCTTTCTACATATTCTTTTTCAAAACTATCATGAATAACATTTGATCCACATAAAAGATAAATTATTAACCATCTATATCTTAAATAATTTCTAACGAGCTTTAAATAAACATTATCTTTAAATTCCCTAAATGACTCTGACGTACCTATACTATTATGAAGCTCTACTAAAAACTCATCTTGGAAAGAAAAATTATAATGAATTCCTGATATTAATTGTCTCTTTCCACCATACTTTTTCATTAATTGCTCTCTATATCTTCTTGCATTAATTCCAATAGGGCACTCACAGAATTCTGCAATAGGAATTTCTTTATCCTCTGGTAAAATACAAGGCATAGATATTGGCCATAAATATTCATCACCAATTTCTTGAGCTACAATATCATAAAGTACATTTGTAAACTTATAACATTCTTCTACTGTATTGAATGTTGGTGTAATTACTTCTATTTGGCTTTCGGAAAAATCTGTTGTTATATATGTATTACATATCTTTTTTTCGAAAACCTTTGGGTGTGGAGTTAACGCTAGTTTTCCGTCCTTAGTTACTCTCAATCCTTCCCTCTCAATACCATAGCATCCTATTTCTTTATTATTTATCATTATATCTTTAATTTTATCTAACATATTTATACTCCTTGCTTACCTTAAACTTATAAATTAAATAAGCTGATGCTCCTTTTAAAATACTTGATATAGCTATACTCCACCATATCCCATTTATCCCATAACTCTTCATTAATATTAACGCCATAGGAATCCTTAACACCGTAAACAATATACTTATTGTTGCTGGTATCTTCGGTTTTCCAAGCCCTGTAAACAATCCATTTGATACCATTTCTATTGTACTAAAAACTTGTGAATAAGCTACAGCCTGTAAATATCCATAAGCTATTAAACTTGTATCTACATCTCTTATAAATAGTTTTATTATTGGCTCTTTAAATAATATAAATATTAAAGACATCAATAAAGAATAAACTATCCCAATTATTAACGCAGTATTATATCCTTCGCTTATTCTTTTAAATTTATTAGCTCCAAAGTTTTGTCCTGTAAAACTAGCTATAGCTCCATTCAATCCACCTATAACCATATAGGTTATAGATTCAATCTGTAACCCTATTTTCTGAGCTGCTATAGCATTTGTACCAAAAACTGCGATAATTCTTGCTAATATTATGTTTACAACCGTAAATAGTATTCTCTGAAATGCCATAGGAAATCCTAATATTGCCACTTCTTTTACTTTTTCATAATCTAACTTTATAGATTTATCATATTTTAATAATCCTTTAGCTTTGATCTTATATAATATATACATTATTATATTGGCAATTAAAGTAGCAAAAGCTGCTCCAATAACCCCTAATTTCAAAGTATAAATAAATATAGGATCTAAAACTATGTTTACTATTATACCTACTGCGTTAATCTTTAAAGCCTCACTATTATTCCCAAAACTTCCGAAAATCCTTGAGTAAAGAAAATTGAAAAATGAAAAAAATAATATTGGTCCATTTATCGCAAGGTAATGATACGAATCTCTTTCAACTCTAGGATTACCTAGATTTAAAAATCCTATAAAATTCTTTCCTAAAAATATTAAAATTAAAGCATATATTATTGCTATAAAAAAATTAATAGCTATTCCAGTATTAATATATTCTTTTACATTACTATTATCTTTCCTACCTATAGCATGCGATATCTTTATCCCAGCGCCTATAACAACTAAGGAATTTATTGAATATCCAAGTCCAACAAAAAAGCTTGATGATCCAATACTTGCTACAGCATCACTACCGAGTCCCCCAACCCAAAGCATATCAATAAGATTATATGTAAATTGTAATAAGGAACTTCCCATTATCGGAACTGCTAATGCAGTAAGTACTACTAGCACTTTTCCTTTAGTTAGATCAACTTTCCTCATCTTTCCTCCATAATTAATTATTTTTATCTACTTACTATCTTTTAACACTACTATTTCCTCTAAAAACTTAACTAATTCATCTGTATTTTGTTCTATTAAACTATAATGATTCCAAGTTCCTGCTTTTCTTGAATATACTAACCCACACTCAATTAATACCTTCATATGATGAGATAATGTAGGTTGTGTAAAATCAAAATGCTTTAATAATTCACAGGCACACCTTTCACCATCAGATAATATATGTAGAATCTTCAACCTATTTTGATCGCTTAGAGCTTTAAATACTTTAGCATTTTTTTCATATATCTCTTTCATAGCTCCTCCTATATAGATACTTATCTATGTATTCAATATAGTTTACATCTTTTCTATTGTCAATATACAAAGCTTAACTAATATTTTTTTATTTTTTAATTATAATCTATTAGCTTTTATTTGCTCTGTTTTACTTATACTTGTAATATCACCTTCTTATTAATAACTATTATTTTTTAATATTAATTGTAATTTTTCCTTTTAAACCCTCATATTATAAAATATAAATATTTTCTCCCTTAAATGTATTGATTTTATGTTACAAACTATTACAATAATTATCAACTAAATAAAAGGAGGCATATTAAATGCCTCCCATAAATTATTATTAACTTATTACTATCTAAATATTCCTGAGCAAACTAACCAATTAAATAACTGTGCTGCTATTATAGCACCAACTATTGGCCCAACAACTGGTATCCATGCATATCCCCAATCAGAATCTCTTTTACCTTTTAAAGGTAAAACTGCATGAGCTATTCTAGGAGCTAAATCTCTTGCAGGGTTAATAGCGTAACCTGTAGTACCACCTAAACAGATACCTATTACCCAAATAATAGCTATAACACCTAGTACACTTAAACCTGGAGCCATTTCTGTTTGGCCAATACCTAATATAGCAAATACTAAGAAGAATGTAGCTATAATTTCACATAACAAATTAGTAACTGTGTTTCTTATAGCAGGTCCAGTTGCAAATACACCTAACTGAGAATCAGGATCTGATTGATTGAAATGATCTTTGTATTGAACATAAACTAAGCAAGCGCCTAAGAAACCACCTATCATTTGAGCAGCAATGTATAATGGAACATCAGCCCAAGCAAATTGTCCAATAGTAGCAAGTCCAATAGTTAAAGCTGGGTTAAAATGAGCTCCAGATGCAGTAAATATAAATGCATTTACTCCAACTGCCATTGCCCAACCAGTAGTAATAACAATCCATCCTGAGTTATTACCTTTAGTTCCCTTTAGTACAACGTTCGCAACAACACCATCACCAAGTAAAACTAAAAACATTGTGCCTAGTAATTCAAGTACGAAGTTATTCATAAATAATTCCTCCTAAATATATTAAATTTATTTAGCCCAACCTAAAGACCTATTAACAGCCTCATGCCATCCAGCCAATAATTCCTCTCTCTTTTCATCTTCCATTGCAGGAGTAAACTCTCTTGAAACTGCCCAGTTCTTAGAAACTTCTTCTTTATTTGCCCAATATCCAACTGCAAGTCCTGCTAAATATGCAGCACCTAAAGCTGTAGTTTCTATAACTTCTGGTCTATGAACTTCAACTCCTAATACATCTGATTGGAATTGCATTAAGAAGTTATTAGCACATGCTCCACCATCAACTTTAAGTGCAGCAAGCTTAATTCCTGAATCCTCTTCCATAGCCTTTAATACATCACAAGTTTGATAAGCTAGAGATTCTAAAGCAGCTCTTATAAAGTGTTCTTTCTTAGTTCCTCTAGTTAATCCAACTATAGTTCCTCTTGCATATTGATCCCAATATGGTGCTCCAAGTCCTACGAAAGCAGGTACTAAATATACACCATTTGTATCTTCAACAGCTTCAGCATATCTTTCTGATTCCGGAGAAGTCTTTATCATTCTTAATTCATCTCTTAACCATTGAATAGTAGCACCTGCTACAAATATACTTCCTTCTAAAGCATATTCAACTTTCCCATCAATTCCCCAAGCTATAGTTGTTAATAATCCATTTTTAGATTCAACAGCACTCTCTCCAGTATTCATTAACATAAAGCATCCAGTGCCGTAAGTATTCTTAGCTGTACCAGGAGTATGACAAACTTGTCCAAATAAAGCGGCTTGTTGATCTCCAGCAGCTCCAGCTATAGGAATTGCTCCACCTAATATTCCATTTGCTGTATATCCATAAACGCAGCTAGATGGCTTAGGAGTTGGTAGCATTGATTCTGGTATATTAAATTTTTCTAATATTTCTTTGTCCCAAGCCACATCATGAATATTAAATAATAATGTTCTAGACGCATTTGAGTAATCGGTTACATGAACCTTACCACCAGTTAAATTCCATATTAACCATGTATCTATGTTTCCGAATAAAAGATTTCCTTTTTCAGCTTCTTCTCTAACCCCTTCAACATTATCAAGAATCCATTTTACCTTTGATCCTGAAAAATATGCATCAGCTATTAACCCAGTTTTTTCTCTTAAAACCTTATCATACCCTTCAGCTTTCAACTCATCTATATATCCAGCAGTTCTTCTGCATTGCCAAACTATAGCATTATATACAGGCTTACCAGTGTTTTTATCCCAAACAACTGTTGTTTCTCTTTGGTTTGTAATACCTATAGCAGCTATATCTTCTGCTTTTGCACCAATCTTAGCCATAGCTTCTTCTGCCACACCTATCTGAGTTGCCCAAATTTCCATCGCATCATGTTCAACCCATCCAGCTTTAGGATAAATTTGAGTAAACTCCTTTTGAGCTACACTTTCAATAAGCCCCTGTTTGTTGAATAGTATACATCTTGAACTAGTTGTACCTTGGTCTAAAGCCATAACATATTTTGCCATAATTAATTCCCCCTATTTTTCAATAATTTTTAATATATTAGCTTAAAAATCCCATAAATCTCTAGATGATGTAGAGACACCAAGTACTCCAGCTGCTAAAGCTTTAACTGCATCTTTTTGACTATATATAAGTCCACCTGTTATAAGTGGTTGACTTACTCTATTCTTTATTAGCTCAACAGCTTTATAAGCTATACCAGGTAATATTTCTATAGCATCTGGCTTTATAGTTTTTGCTATACTTACTCCAGTTTCTATTGATACTGAATCTAATATAAATAATCTTTGTATCGTAAATAATCCTAAATTTTTTGCATGTTTTAATACATGACTATTAGTAGATATTATTCCATGAGGTTTAACTTTTTCTTTTATAAACTCTATTCCAAACTTATCTCCTCTTAACCCTTCTATCATATCTAAATTTACAAATACGATTTTGTCATTTATTTTAAGTTCATTACATATCTCTTGAATATTTATTATATTTCCATATAATACAAATACCATCTTTACATCACAGTTTATAACGTTTTGGAAATCCTTTTCATTCCTGATAGCTCCAATTACAGGATTATCACTTAAGACTTCAGAAAAGTTTATCATTTTCTCATCTCCCCTCATAATAATAATTATGATTTTGTAATTTACTATATAACTAAATTATTTTTTATTTCATTAAATTAATTATTTAACACTCTCTTACATTTCTAGTAGCTATGATATTAACATTTGTCCCTTCAATATCTTTATAAATTACATCCCCAATATTTATTGGAGCTTTAACTTCTAAATCTTTTAATGCCCTTAGACAATCAAATATTTTATTTTTAGGAATATCTTTTTCACTCTTAACTGAAACTTGATTATAATCTCCTCCAATAACCTTTACTGATGTTGTAATTACTCTAGTTGGATTAGTGAACTCCTTAACTCCATAATTTTCACCTATCTTACAGCTATTACCTGTTACTGTAATGTTATTATTTGAGTCTAGCTCAACAAGGAGAGCACACCCCATAGGACATCCAATACAAGTGAATTCTTTCCTTTCCATTTCACTAGCTCCTTTCAACCTTAAACATTATTTTATTAATTGAATTATACTTATCAAATGTATCCTTTTTAACCTTGATTTCTTCCATCTCTCCTGGTGTTAATATTTTTTTCTTTCTATGAATTATTAGATTATCATCAAAATATACAGATATATGGCAATCCTTATATACATCTCCTACCCTAAACCTAAAAATAACTGAATCTTCTATAGTTTCTAAATTTAACTTTTGAGGAACAACATATCTAACTCCATCAATACCACTAATTTCTATAAGACGTTTTTCCATCTCAAGTCCTTTTATATATCTAGAAGCATTTTTGCCTGCATCATAACTCTCTAAAGTTACATTATCAACAAGATCATGTACATGAAGCACATTACCACAAGCAAATACTCCTGGCACACTAGTTTCTAGTGTATTATCTACTATTGCTCCACCTGTGATTTTCGATAAATCCACTCCTATTTTTCTTGACAATTCATTTTCAGGTAATAGTCCAACTGATAATAATAAAGTATCGCATGGTATATAACTTTCAGTTCCTTTAATAACTTTTCTATCTACTCCAACTTCTCCTATAGTCACACCTTCAAGCCTATCTCTGCCATGAATTTCACATACAGTATGACTAAACATAAGTGGTATATCATAATCATTTAAACATTGAACTATATTCCTCTTTAAACCACTTGAATATGGCAATAGCTCAACTACTGCTTTAACCTTCGCTCCTTCAAAAGTCATTCTCCTAGCCATAATAAGACCTATATCTCCAGAGCCAAGTACTACTACTTCTTTTCCTGGCATATAGCCTTTTATGTTAACAAACTTTTGTGCTGACCCTGCTGTCATTATTCCAGAAGGTCTACTTCCAGGTATTGTTAATGCTCCTTTAGGTCTTTCCCTACATCCCATTGAAAGTATAATTGCCTTAGCTTTAATCTCTAATAATCCTTCTACTGGATTAATAGCATAAATATTCTTTTCTTTATCTATATCAAATACCATTGTTTTTAATTTATATTCAATCTTATATTCTCCAACCTTATCTATAAATCTCTGCGAATACTCAGGTCCGGTAAGCTCCTCCTTAAAAGTATGAAGCCCAAATCCGTTATGAATGCATTGGTTTAGTATACCACCAAGAACCTCTTCTCTTTCAAGTATAAGTATACTGTCAATTCCACTTTCTTTTGCTAATATTGCCGCTGCAAGACCTGCTGGTCCCCCACCTATTACAACTAAATCATAATTTTTCATTTTATGTCTCCCCTCCATTAATCTAAGCTAAAGATATTCTTTAGGCTTTCCATCTAAAATATTAGACCTTCTGCCAAACTTAGTTATTTTACTTAGAGGTATCTTCTTTTCACCATTTAATATCTCCATAATTCTTGTTACACAAAAACCACATTGACATCTACCAGAACCAGCTCTTGTCCTTCTTTTTATTCCATCTAAATCTGTTGCTCCAAGAGGTCTATTTATAGCTTCTAATATCTCTCCTTCTGTTACCATTTCACACCTACACACAATAGTTCCATAATGATGATTATTCTTTATAGCTTCTCTTTTCTCTTCTATACTCATATCATTAAATCTTTTTATCGCATTTCTCTTTGGATTAAAATTTTTATTTTCTTCTGGCTTTAATCTTTCTATAATAATATCCTTAACCATAATTGCTATTGCTGGTGAACTTGTTAAGCCAGGCGACTCTATACTTGCCGCATTGACAAAACCTTTAGCATCTTTAGGTTCTCCAATTATAAAATCATCTCTATCTGTCCTAGCTCTTAATCCTGTAAATGAAGTTATTATAAGGTTTCCAGGTAATGATTTGACGCTCAATAAGGCTTTTTCTATAATATCATCTAAACCTTCCCTAGTAGTACTTAAATCTTCTTTATCATAAATATCAACAGCATTTGGTCCTACAATAATATTTCCATCTACAGTTGGACTTACTAACACGCCTTTTCCTAACTTTGTTGGTAATTGGAATAATGTACACTTAGCTATATCTCCTGCATATTTGTCAAATAAGTTATATTCCCCTCTCCTTGGATTAATAGTAAATTTATCTTCAGAAACAAAGCTATTAATAACATCACTATACAAACCTGCTGCATTAACAATCATCCTTGTATCTATCTCTTCATCATTAACAAATACCTTAAAGTTACTTTTGTCTTTCTTGATATCCTTTACCTTAGAATTAAACCTAAACTCTACTCCATTAACATTAGCGTTTTCAGCTAGGGCAATAGTTAAATTAAAAGGACATACTATCCCTCCTGTAGGGGCATATAAAGCTGCAACCACATCATCTGTTACATAAGGTTCCATTTCCCTTACTTCATCACCAGATAATACCTTCAGATTTGGAACCCCATTATCTTCTCCTCTTTTTTTTAAATCATAAAGTTTATCCATATCATTTTCATCAAAACATAGTACTAATGATCCATTTCTCTTAAAATTAAACTCTAATTCTTCTGCAAGTTTATCAAACATCTTATTAGCCTCTGCATTTAGTTTTCCTTTCAATGTACCTGGCTTAGCATCAAATCCTGCATGTATTATGGCACTATTGGCCTTACTTGTTCCTGAACATACATCACTTTCTTTTTCTAATACTAGTGTCTTAAGCTTGTACTTTGAAAGTTCTCTAGCAGTTGCGCAACCTACAACACCTGCACCAATGATTACAACATCATACATATCACTACCTCCGTTTTATTAAAAAAAGCAAAAAGAACCCTTGGTGATCTTCTACGATCCCAAAGGTTCTCACAATCTCAACCTCTAATATATTTATTTTTTCTTATCTCTCATTAATAAATATATTATACTATGTTATATTTTATTCTTTATTTTCAAAAAAATTATTTTACTTCCTGAACTCCAGTAACTGTGCTCTTATCATCCTTCTTAAATGAATCTTTGTATTCTTGTTTTGAGAAATATACATTTCCTTCAACCTTTGCATTTTCAAGTTCAAATCCATCAGATTCTACATATATATCTCCAACAATTGTTCCACCTTCAATTTTAGTATCCTTACTCTTTACGGTAACTTTTGGTGTTGTTAATGTATAAGATTTTGTTGTGTTATTATCACCATTTTCATAAAGAGCTATTGTACGTCCAGCAGGAACCATCTTATTTGAATCATTTTTATCTGGTTTAGTGAAATCGCCTTCTACGACTATGTCTTTGTCAGTTGTTATATCATTTTTTACCAATACTATCCAACTATCCTTTAAAGCTTTTTTAAGTGTTTCTTCATCACTTGCTAAAGATGCTGAACTTACTACGTCTGTATCCCCAGGATTCTCTGTAGTTAAATTCCCTTTATCCCCTGTAGTTATACCATTGTTAGTTGTATTATTTTGATTTTTATCCTGTGTATTAGTCGTGCTACAACCAACTAATACGGCTACTCCTAAAAATAATGCCACTGCTAATGATTTTGCTTTCATCATTTGTCCTCCTCAAACTTAATTTTTAAACTTTATCATACTTATTACAATTGATACTTTTATTATTTCACTAAATAATTTAATTATTACAAAATATAAATAACATCCTAGTAATAAAAAAGTACTATATAATAATAAAAAGGTTGTATCAAAATTTGATACAACCTATAATAACTAACAGTTTCTACCGCTTCTAATATTTCTACAACCGTTACAGCTTTCTAGTACTTTCTTTATAACGCAGTCCCTACCTTTTCTAAATCCTTCATTAAATCCAGCTCTAAAACCTTCTCTAAAGCCTTGTCTTAATCCTGCTTCTCTACCTTCTTGACGACCTACTTCTCTTCCTTCTTCAAAGCCATTTCTAAATCCTTGACGTTTTCCAGCTTCACAGCCTTCTCTGAAACCAATTCTTCTTCCTTGCTCGAATCCTCTTCTGAATCCTTCTCTGAAACCAACTCTCCTACCTTCTCTGAAGCCAACACATCTACCTTGCCTAAATCCTTGCTCTTTTCCAGCACAAAAAGCAGCATTAATAGCATTAAGGCATTGTCCACGCCTAGAGTCACAATCTCTATCCCTGTCTCTATCGCAATTTCTATCTCTATCGCAGTCACAATTTCTATCTCTATCTCTGTCTCTGTCTCTGTCTCTGTCTCTATCGCAGTCAAAGTCTATATCGCAGTCAAAGTCTTCATCGTCAAAGTCCCTATTACCTCTGAAGTCTCTATTACCTCTGAAATCTCTATTTTCTCTGAAGTCTCTATTATCTCCAAAGTCTTCATCATCAAAATCAAATTGATCAAAGTCAAATCCTTCATTATTTGAGCATTCGCATTCATCAAAATCATTAAAACGTCTTTCGTCCATAACTTTTATCTCCTTTGTATAATTTATTTTATACTACATTCTATGCATTATGGATATATATGTTAATGATTTTTATATTAGCTTTTGTTATTTTTTATTTTCATAAAGGCATAATCTATAGTCGCTTTTAAATTATTTGAACTTTTTCCTCCACCTTGAGCTAAATATTTACTTCCGCCACCTCTTCCATCAATTAAGGTAATTGCATCTTTAAGAAGTTCATTCATAGATATATCATTATCTTTTGATGAAGCAAAAATTAAATTTGATCTATCATCACTTTTAACAGCAAAAAGTGCTATAGTTTTTTTATTTTCTGCTAGCTTTTCAGCAAGCTTTCCAATATGCTTTAAATCAGACTTTTCATAAATCTTCTTAATAATAGATATATCTCCAATCTTATCTGCAGATTCTATCATTTCCTTTACTTCATATTTGCTTAGTTCTGCCTTTAGCATTCTATTTTCATTTTGATATTCTTTAATTTCATCTGCTGATTTACTTATTATGTTTAGTATTTCACTTTCTCCACATTTCATCGACTTACAAATAGTAGAAATTATACTATCTCTCCTTAAGCTATCATCTATAGCTCTTTTTCCAGCTAGAAACTCTATTCTAGTTGCACCTTTATGCTTTTCCCATCTTCTAATCTTAATCATTCTTAAATCTAAGGTTGATTTAGGGTGTACTCCACAACAAGCATTTATATCAAGATCACCGATTTTTACTATTGTAATAGCATCATCAGTTTTAGGAAGTGCTCTTCTGATTTTAATTTTTTTAAGTTCTGATTTGCTTGGAGTTAAAAATTCAACTTCAATGTCTTCATTAATTATTTCATTTGCAAGCCTTTCAGCTTCTCTTATTTTACTTTCATCTAAGAAACCTTCAATATCTACAGTACTACTTTCACTTCCCATATGAAAACTTACAGTATTTGCATTAAATAATGAATAAAAGCATCCCGATAGTACATGTTGTCCTAAATGCTGCTGCATTCCATCATATCTCTTTTCCCAATCAATTTTACATTTAACTCTATGTATTTTTAATGGTTTCTTCTCTACAACATGATATATTATTCCTTTATCTTCATATACATCAATAACTTTATTCTCTTCGATACTTCCTGTGTCTGCTGGCTGTCCGCCTCCACCAGGAAAAAATGCACTTTTATCTAAAGCCACATGATATCTTCCATCAACTTCTTTAACTTCTAAAACTTCAGCTGTGAACTCCTTAATATATCTGTCTAAATAATATAATTTTTCCACTTATATTTCCCTCCATTTTTTGTCATAAGACAAATCTTCTCCTAAGTAATTTTTTTATCACTTATAACTTAAAAGATTTATAATCTAAATACTTAACATATTTCTTATAAAAAATAACTATCTTTAAATATCATAATTACTTCCTAAAACCCATGTTATTACATACTCAGTATTTCTAGGTATATTTTCTATTTCTGGATTATCTTTAATAAATCTTCCTTCTAATCCAATTTCTCTACATGTTAAGTCAAAGTGACACATAGCTATCCCCATATCAATCCTATGAATATCAAAAGTTAATTCACCATTTTTTATCTTAGATGAATTAATATAGAAATGAAATTTATTACTATCTTTTACTATTCTCCACGGCTGTTTATTTAGTGCTGATGGAGCAAGTCTAACATTTTCTAATACTTCTTTAAAGTACCCTAAATTAATTACTGGTGTCAATGGCATAGAAAAATCTCTTAAGAAAAAAAGTTCACACCATTCTTTTCTCTTTTTTGATTTAGCAAAAAGCTTCATAGCTCTCTCTATAAAACGCTTCTTCTCTTCACTTTTTCCTATTGGAGTTACTATAGGTAAGATCTCATTACTCTTTAAATCCATAGCCTTTGAAAATTCACTTTTATTAAAAGTTCCTCCAATCCAGCAAGTACCTAATCCAAGAGACGTTATATAAAGAATCAACTTTTCCATTTCATAACCAACTTCTTCTAAGGCCATCTCTCCATTTTCATATGCCACAGCAATAAATATATTTGCACCTTTTATAATACCATAGGTTCCAATCTTTTCTCCTTTTGACGGTTCTTGTGAATTTATTATTCTAAATCTTACCTTTTCATAAAAAGGTCCTTTTAAATTATTTATAAAGGCTTCTATTTTAACGATTTTCTCTTCATCTATATCATTTTGATTATAAGTTCTTACAGAAGTTCTCTCTTTAATTATTTCAGATATTGTTTTTTCAAAACTACTACTATTATTCATCATTTATCACCCCATATACACCACTGATATTATTTATACCTAAAAAAATATATGCATTACAACTATTATATCATTACTACATATTTTTTACATATTTTCCTCAATCAAGTGCAAATTTGCATCTTATTATGATTATGTTATATACTAGGTATGTAACCATTAGATACTAGGAGGTATATTTTGAATAAAAAATTAAAATTAATAGCTAGCGCTTTAGCACTATGTGTTACTTTTAATGTTTCTTTTCCAGTAATGGCAGCTCCTGAAAATGCATCTATTGATGAACATAAAGTTAAGTATCAAGAACTTAACACGGAAATTAAACAAATTAATGAAAAGATCTCTAGCTTAGATGTTGAAATTGAAGAAATTAATCAAAACCTAGAGGAAAACAACAGAAAAATCGAAGATACAAAAATAGAAATAGAAAACATAAAAAATCTCTTAATTCAGAACGAAAAAGAAATGGCTGAAGCACAAGATAAACTTAATATTAGAGTACGTTCCTTATATAAAAGTAATCTTAGCTCAAATATTATCTTGTTTGTTCTTGATTCAGAAAACTTTTCAGATTTATTTAACAGAATACACGCTGTGTCGAAAATAGTATCACTTGATAAGGAACTTATGAAAGATATTGATGAGAAGAAGGATAAACTTGAAGAAACTTCAGAGTCACTTAAGAATAATGAAGATACGCTAAGTTTACTTAATGATCAAATTTCTAAAGACTTAGAAGAAGTTGAAAGTAAAAAGGACGAGCAACAATTAGCTTTAAATCAACTTAATGAACAAAAAGATGAAATTTTTGCAATAATCGAAGCTAATGAAAAAACGCTTGTTGAACATCCATTATCAATTATTAACTCTTCTAGTTCTTCAATATCTCAAATTCAAGACGCTGTAAATACTCTTGAAGGATTACTTCCACAATTAAGCAGTCCTTATGTAATTGGACTAGCTCAGGATGGAATATATCAAGGTAATGTTCTAATTGAAGAAGCTAATACTCCACCTGCTGCGCCTCCATCATTAAATGAGGATGGTAAAGCAACATATCAAATGGAATCAACAGCTTATACCGGTGGTGGTTTAACTGCTATGGGGCTTAAACCAGTCCATAATCCAAATGGAATAAGTACAGTTGCAGTTGATCCAAATGTTATTCCTTTAGGTTCAAAGGTTTATGTATCAGGATATGGAGTTGCAATAGCATCAGATACAGGTGGTGCTATTAAAGGAAACATAGTAGACGTATATTTTAATACACATAGTGAGTGTATTAGCTGGGGACGTAGACAGGTAGAAGTTACTGTACTTGCTTACCCTGGGGAGTGGTAAAATATTTTTCTAACATGAAAGTTAAAAGCTTGGATAGAAATAATTCTGTCCAAGCTTTTTTTATCTGCCAATTAAAGTCTTAACTTTTATACTCTAACGTTACATAACCTCAATCATAAAATATATTTGATGTATATAATTAAATCAAAATATCTTTTTTACTAAAGTTAATATGTGCTATTGCATATGCAACTATACTTGTGATTATCATTACTATTATTCCATTTGTAACTGTTATATTAGGATTTTGCATCATCATAGCACTACTTCCTGTAAATACGCTTATTGAGTCTCCAAAGTTCAAGAATACTAAGTGCGCTATCTTTCTTAATGCTGATAGATTATAGCTTCCTATAGTTAGAAATACAGTTACTACCACTGAAATTGCCATAGTAATCATACTGCTTTTTATTAGTGTTGAAATCATAAATATTACAGCACAGGCCGTTATTATAAATAACCCTTGGAATAGCATTGACTTTATAAATAGTTCTAAGTTTGTTCCCATATGCCCTGAACCAATTACTTTAGATAACATTGCCGATCCATCTGGATTTATTATTTTCTCATACAATGTTCCTATACTCACTGGATAGCTTGATGAATTACTATTAGATGTTAAATTAACAAATAAGAATCCTAAAAGTTCACCTCCAAGTATCATTGAAAGAACCGTAATAGTTACAGCTATAAACTTTGATAATAATACCTTGCCTCTAGTTACTGGTTGGATAAGTAAGAACTTAAGTGTTGCAGGAGTACATTCCCCTGATACTATATCACTCATAAATACAGCTATCCCAGCTACTAATATCGCCATTCCTAAAAATTGCATCAATGAACTCATGTAGTTATAAGCATCATATTCCCATCCATAAAGTGGTTGAATATTATTTTCCTTTAAATAAGTAAATTCTTCTAATCTTTCTTGCGCTTGCACTATATATTGCTTTGACCACTCGTCATCATACTTTTCATATCTTGCTATATCTTCTTTTGCATATTTAATTTCTTCATCTAATTGCTTTTTCCACTCATCTTCATTTACACCATTTTTAATTATGTCTTCATAACTTTTTATCTGCTCTTTAGAATATTCTATTGATTCTTCTAGCGATGCTATATAATCTGGGTTAGCATCAGAGTTTTTGTTTAATTCAAGTTCATTATTATAATAATCTAAGTTTTCTTTTGCCATTTCTAACTGTTTTTCAGGTGACTGCCACATTCTCATATTCTTATCTTGGCTATATTGTCCAAAAATTGTTATTCCAATAAATAAAGCAAAAAGAGCAAATACTATCCACGTTTTTCCTTTCTTTAATAATTTAATAAATTCATTTTTAATAAGTGTAAATAACATTATCTTATACCTCCTTCAACTAGCTCCATATATCTTTGCTCTAGTCCCTTTCTTTCCTTGTAAATCTCTTCAACATTAAAGTTATTCATAGCTAAATGCTTAACTAGCTTAGGAGTAGAGTTACACTCCAAAATTATCTTTAAGCCTTTCTCTCCTTCTTTACAAGATGAAATATAAGTTAACTTATTTATTTCTTTGATTAAATTATTTTTGTCATCATTAGATACTAAGCATACTACATCTTTATCTGTATCCATAGTATTTGTTCTTTTATTTATCTCCTCTACAGCTTTAATTACACCATCATTAATAAATGCAACCTTATCGCAAAGATTTTGAACTTCTGATAGAATATGTGAAGATACAAATACAGCCATATCTCTTTCTCTTGCAGCCTTTTGTACTACCTCTCTAAAGTCTAATATCCCTGATGGATCTAATCCGTTAGTAGGCTCATCTAATATTAAAAGCTTAGGTTTAGATAAAAGCGATGCTGCAAGTCCTAATCTCTGTTTCATTCCTAAAGAATACTTTCTAACCTTGTCATCTATTCTATTTTCAAGCCCAACAAGCTTAATAGTTTCTTCTACCTGCTCCTTTGATATCTTTCTTATTCTAGCTATTTGCATCAAATTCTCTCTTCCTGATAAGTATTTATATAACTCAGGATTTTCAACTACTGCCCCAACCTCATTTAATGCCCTGCTTGTATCCTTTTTTAAATCATGACCACAAATCTTAATTTCACCTTCTGTAGGTTTAATTAAACCTACTAACATTCTTATAGTTGTAGTCTTCCCAGCTCCATTAGGTCCTAAGAAACCAAATATCTCTCCTGAATTTATCTCAAAGCTTACACCTTTAATAATTTCTCTTTTTCCAATGGTCTTTTTTAAATTATTTACCTCTAAAACCTTCATTTATCTTTCCTCCAATATTTGTCCATCATATTTCTAATTATAGACAATAAATCTTAATATACATTATGAAATTTCTTAAGATTTCCTTAAAAAAGAAAATCCCCCAAAAGTTTTTGACTTCTGAGGTCTATTTTTACCTATAAACTTTTTCTATATTTTTAAAATTACATAAGAAATATATTAAGCTTACTATTGTTAAACATCCAAATACGGCTACCATTAATCTCATATCATTATCTATATCAAGTCCTAATTTATAGCCAATAAATATTCCACCATATATTAAAACTATATTTAATATTACTTGAATTGGCACAATTACATACAATTTTATGTTTTCAGAATAGCTTTTTATTATACTTCCTACTGCTTGAACACCAAATGCTAAAATCAAAATAGAGCCTGATAATAAGTATATTAGTATATCTATTAAAATACTACTTAAACTGCCTGTTTCAACTTTACTTTTATATAGTGAATATATAAATGGTGCAGTAATAATCCATAATGGATATACCTTAAGCCATAATTTTACCCCTTTCCAAGCAAGCTTTTTTTTACTTAATGGCAG
Organism: Clostridium hominis; assembly: GCF_014287825.1. NCBI lineage: Bacteria > Bacillati > Bacillota > Clostridia > Eubacteriales > Clostridiaceae > Clostridium > Clostridium hominis. Next base: position 41,054 of record NZ_JACOOO010000041.1, on the reverse strand, counting down.
ATGATTCGTTTTTACACACCCTGCCCCATCATAAATTTTCTCACCTGCTGGAGTAATAGTTATTAATGTTAATATAGGAATAAGAGAAATAATAACAGTTCCTACACTTGTTAAAGATTTTAAAACCGCTGATGAAATAAACCAATAATTTTCTCCATTATATTTTCTAGTTATTAAAAATCCAATAAAGAAAACTGCTATTATTGCAAAAAACACTGCTGCTATTCTCTTAATTTCCATAAGCCAATCTCTTTCAAACTTAAACATATAAATACACCTTCTTCTATAAAGTTTATTTTATCTATAAACTTTTTCTATATCCTTAAACGCTACTATAAAATATATCAAGCTCGTAGCTAATATTATTATAAATAACACTACTAACCAAGTTATATCTTTACCTGTATCCATAGTCAGACTAATTAAGAATAAACTCCCCAAGATTACCACTATATTAATCAATACTTGTATTGGTACAATACTATACCATCTTATATTTTTAGCAAACATAATAATCATTGTTCCCATTATCTGCATATCATATATAGAAAAAAATATTATTAAAGCTATACTTTCTGAAATACTTCCTAATATCATATCGCTTAAAGCATATGAGCTAATCCTATTTTCAAATAATATATTTACAAAAGTTGAAGCAATTATTATCAGTGGTAATACTACTAACCACATCTTAATCCCCTTCCAAACTATCTGCTTTTTACTAATTGGCAAAAAACATGTTTTTACTTTTGATCCAAACTTATCTGGATTTAAAGGACAAACTGATGCAACCGATATAATTGGTAACATCATAATCCAAGCTGTTAACAAGTTTGTAACTGTCTCTACTATACCTTTGGAAACTTCCCAGTATACTTTATTAGAAATATTAATTGTTAATCCATACATAATTAAAAACATCATAATACTGCTAAATGATAATGTTATCAATATTTTATAATCATAGAGCCAATCCTTTTTAAACCTGAACATACCCATACACCTCTTTGTATAAATCTACTACAGATTTTCCTTCTACTCTTAAATCTTCAACTAATTTATTACATATAATCTGTCCATCCTTTAAAAGTAGTACCCTGTCTAGCATCTTCTCTATATCTGATACAAGATGGCTTGAAATTATTATTGTACTTTCTAAACTAAAATTATCTATAATCATCTTAATAATTTCTTCTCTTGCAATTAAATCAATTGCTGCTAATGGCTCATCCATTATATATAAAGAACCATTTATTGATAAAGCTAATGCTAAATGATATTTTTCATTTTCACCTTTTGAAAATGTCTTTATTTTTCTATCTAAGTCAATTTTAAAATACTTAAGCATATCCATACATTTCTCGTAATTAAAAGTTTTAAAATATTCTTTATAGTAATCTACCCCATCTATTGCCTTCCATCCCTTGGGAATAATAGGCGTATCATTCATATATCCAATCAATTCTTTATGCTTATAATAAAACTCTTCTCCATAAAAAAAATATTCTCCACTGTCAAAGGTTATATGTCCTCCTAGTATCTTTAAAAGAGTACTTTTCCCCTCTGCATTAGGTGCTAATAACCCTATAATTTCACCTTTATTTATCTCTAAATTAAAGTTATTCAGTATTACCTTATCACCATAAGCTTTATTTATATTTACTAATTTAATCATACTATTCTCTCCTAATTAACTTTAATATTTTCAGCATTTCTAAATATATAAATAGTCTGAAGTAATATAATTACTGATACAACAATAAAGAATATTATTTCATTTATAAATAGTACTCCACCTATAAACTGCAAAAAAATCATAGTCATAATCATAGTTGCTATATTCCAACTGACATCCAAGTTCCACATAAGTAATCATCTAAATAAAATTTCTTTATAGATAACCGATCCATTTTCTACTCCTCCCTTTTTATTATTTCTATTGCTTCATCTTTATCTATACCTATAGCTTTCATATCTTCAATAAACTTTTTCACTAGCTGCCTACCCATATCCTCTTTTAAATTCATAACTTCATTCTCTCCTTCACTTATAAATGAACCCATCCCTCTTTTTGTATAAGTTATCCCTAACCTTTCAAGCTCTCCATATGCTCTTTGAAGTGTATTAGGGTTTACCCCTAATTCCTTTGATAACTCTCTTACCGATGGTAATTTCGTTCCTGGAGTTAATAGTCCTAAAGCGATATTCTTCTTTATAAGCTCAATTATCTGAAGATATATAGGTTCTTTATTATTAAACTCAAATCCATCTATACTTAATATCATTCTTCTCCTCCGTTACACTGTATTAATTAAATAGTACACTAACATTTCCAATTTGTAAATACTTTCCTTGCAGATTTAATGAAATATTTTCTATTTATTTCTTATATAAGTTTATAAAATGAATAAGGACCTGCACACCGCAGGTCCCATATCTTATTACTTATTCTCTATTTATTCTTAATTATCCTAGGTCTTTTTTATTATAAAGGATATAAGTTACTAAGATGGAAATAATCATCACTCCAATTGCTACTATCAGATACTTAGCTTCAAATCCATCATTTAATACCATTGATGGTATAAAATAATCTGTAGGAGATAAGTATATTAACCACTCTAAACCGTCCTTCATCTTACCAATAACGCCCATGAAAAAGCTTAAAAAGAACACTCCTAAAGATATTGCTGTAACATTGGTCCTAGCTTTTATTAATACTGAAAGCATAAATCCTAATGCCATAAAAGTATATGAAAGAAGCGCCATACCCATATAAATTATCTTAATATCCATTAGCAAATCTATAATTTTCAACTCTTCAGGCTTTACCATGATACCTACTGCCATAGTTACCACACATACAATCATTATAAATATAAACATTATAAGTGCTGAAGCTGCTAATTTACATGTAACTATCTTACTTCTTGTTACTGGCTTTGAATACAAAAATTCTATTGTACCTTCCTTTTCTTCTTTACTTAAAGCTGATACTCCAAGAATTATTCCATATATTCCTGATGCCATTACTATATATTGAAGGCAGTAGCTCATAAAATCCTTTATATTTGAAAAGTCCATCATTCCACTTATATTAAAGGCTTCTAACATTGCTGGAGGTAATGCATCTAGTTTGTCTCCTACTAAGTCCTGCATTCCCATCTCTTTCATACTTGGGAAAAGAGCCATAAATAATACAACTAGCGCACTACATACTGTAGTCCATATTATAAGTGATTTAAACTGCCTCTTAAATTCAAACTTAAATATATTCACTTTACTTTCCCCCTTCTCTTTCATAATAATTCATAAATGTATCCTCTAAGTTTTGTTCGTGAATCAGAATTTTATTAATACTATATTTAGATAACTCTTTAATAAGTTTGTCTGCACCATTAGAGTAATTAAATGTTATTTCTTTATCCTTAACATAAATTACTTCACCATTAATAGATTTAATATCTTCTATCTTTAACCCTTCCGCTTCTACTGTTACTTTTAAACCTAGGTTTTTAGTCAATTTACCTATCTCAATTGTATCCACTATCTTACCCTCTTTAATAACAGCAACTCTATGGCAGAAATTTTCAACCTCAACTAAATTATGAGAAGATAAGAATACCGTAGTTCCGGTTTTATTCTTATCTAATAATATTTCAAAAAGCTTCTTTTGAATCAATGGATCTAATCCATTAGTAGGTTCATCAAGAATAAGTATTTTAGGATTATGAATCAAAGCCTGTACAATAGCAACCTTCTTTTTGTTACCTAAGCTTAGTTCTCCCATCTTCTTTTCAACTTCTACTTCAAGCTTTTTACAAAGATTTTCAATTTCTTCACTGCTACATGAACCATAAAAACTAGCAGAGTACTTTATTATATCCTTAACCTTTACATCATCATAAAACTTAACTTCACTAGGTACATACCCCAATATTTTTTTTATTTCTGAACTTTCTTTAACTATATCTTTTCCGAATATCCTCCCTTCTCCACTACTTGGAAATATGAAGTTTAATAAAGTTCTTATTGTAGTTGATTTACCTGCTCCATTAGGACCTACAAACCCAAAAATTTCCCCTTCTTTTACAGCTAGGTTTACATCTACTATTCCCCTGTTTTTCCCATAACATTTTGTTAGACTTTTAGTTTCGATTGCATACATCTATTTCCCCTCCATTTCTTCATTTTTCTTCAATTCCTTATATACCTTTAATTTTTCATTAAATCTTTCACCTGTTAACTTTGTATAAATACCTATAGCCCCTGCGGTAATTATAAAACATACTGTAAAAATAGTAAGGTATATAAATATATTATTTTTATTATTTAAGTCAAACCAGTTAAAGCTCTTTGCAAAACCATATCCTAAAACTATTAATAATAAATAATGAATTAAAACTTTAATTCCCATCTTTACATTACTCATAAAATTAAATGTGTATAATACATATTGTAGTATTGTTAATATTATTGATATAGCTACCATTTGCCATATAAGTGAGAAAGAAATACTATTAATCCCCATAAAAGAACCTATTAAAGCATACATTATTACTTCTCCTGCAAAAAACAAACAGCATAACTTTTTTATTTCGTAACTATTAATAAAAAGTGTTCTCATCCAACCTACCTCCTTAAAAATTAAGCTTTCTCTTCAATAAAGGTACATATTGCCTAGATACTACTAGTTTTTCGTTATTTTCTAAAAGCACTTCAAGCTTCCCTCCAAATATGGGTGTAATAACTTTTATTTTAGAAAGATTTATAATAGTTGATTTTGAAGCTCTAAAAAAATCCGTATTTACAAATTTCTCTTCTAATTCATATAATCTTAAGCTACTTTCATAAACATCCTTATCTAGATAAATAAAAGTCTTTTTATCTACAGATTCAAAATAGTAAATAGCATCAACATCTAATACAAAAAGCTTTCCATCTCTTGTAGCTGTTATCTTTCTATCGAAGGCTCTAATTGCAGCTATCATTTTAAGCAAATTCTCATCTACTCTTTTACAGTTAACTACAATTTCTAAATCTTCTATGTCTTCTGATTCATTTATAGTAATCTTCATATAAAGCCTCCTTCATATTTTTCTATATTTTAAGTATATGGCTTGTACTTCCTTAGGACAATAAGTTTATACCAAGTTGTATAAATTCAATACTAAGATGCAAAAAGTAACATTTTACAAATATTTCGTTGCGCTCGCAACAAAATTATGGTATTTTATTCATTGCGAATAAATTAACTTTAGGAGGAAAATATGTCAAAAGATAATAATAGACAAGATTTAGGAAAAGATAGTATATTCAAACTTTTAATTAAATTCTCAATTCCAGCTATTATAGGTATGGTTGTAAACATGCTATACAATGTAGTTGATAGAATGTATATCGGTAATATACCAAATATCGGTGGATTAGCAATTACAGGTGTAGGAGTAACAATGCCAATTACTCAAATAATAACAGGACTTGGAATGCTAATTGGTATAGGTGCATCTGCAAGTATATCTATTGCCTTCGGTAAAAGTAAAAGAGAAGATGCTGAAAAATATTTAGGTAATGGATTCTTAGGTATAGTCATAATAAGTTTATTTGTAGCTATATTGGGTAACATGTTTGCAAAACAAATTTTAGGATTATTTGGAGCAAGTAAAAGTACTATGCCTTATGCTTTAGCATATATTAGACCACTAATGTTTGGTACTATTTGTAATCTGGTTGCATTTGGTTTAAACCACTCAATTAGATCAGATGGTAATCCAAAAACTAGTATGTACACAATGGTGTTAGGTGCATCTATTAATATAATTTTAGATCCAATATTTATTTTTGGCCTTAACTTAGGAATCAAAGGTGCTGCTTACGCTACAGTTATTTCACAATTCGTTGCTTTATGTTGGGTATTAAGCTATTTTACTCGTAGCAAAAAAAGTTCAATTAAACTTTCCTTAGCTTCTATGAAGTTTGATTCTAGAATAATGAAAGGAATTCTTACAATAGGTATGGCGCCTTTTGCAATGCAGGTAGCTTCAAGTATTGTATCTGTTATTGCAAATAAATCATTAATGGCTTATGGTGGTGACTTAGCAATAGGTGCTATGGCAATTGTTACATCTATATGTTCAATTTTTATAATGCCTATATTTGGGCTTAATCAAGGTGCGCAACCTATTATCGGCTTTAACTATGGTGCTAAAAATTATTCTAGAGTAAAAAAAACATATATGTACAGTCTAATAGGTTCAACTATAATATTAGTTTTAAGCTTTGTATTTATACAAGTTTTTCCTCACCTTGCTGTAGGTATGTTTAATAAAGATCCAGAATTAACAGATATAACTATATCAGGTATGAGAATTTTCCTTTTATCAATGCCTATTATAGGTATACAAATGACAGCCTCTAACTACTACCAAGCTGTTGGAAAATCAACTAAAGCTATGATAATAGGATTAACTAGACAAGTTATTTTCTTAATACCGTGCTTTATTATTTTACCAAAATTCTTTGGCCTAACCGGTGTTTGGGCTGCTGGCCCTATAGCTGATACTCTTGCCGTTATAGTATCATTAATAGCAATAATAATAGAAATGAGAAGTTTAAAAACTCCTGATAAACTAAATACTGAAGGTGAAATTGCTATAGCTTAACATATTAATTTTGTGATAAACTTGTTAGGATAAATAATTTCAAAAAGGTAGTGATTTTATGAAGCTTTATGAAACAGAAGGCATTGGTAGATATATTGGTTATTTTCACCGATTAGGTGCCACATACTTAACTAAAGAGTATGAAAAGTATGGAATAGGAGTTGGACAATATCAATTTTTAATTTTATTATACTTAAAAGATGGTATTAGTCATGATGAGCTTACCGAAAAGGCAGCAATTGATAAAGCAAATACTACTAGAGCTGTAAAGAAACTTGAAGCTGAAGGTTATGTTAGACTGGAAATTAATGATTCTGATAAAAGAAAATTTAAAATATATCTTACTGATAAAGCTTTAAAAATGAAAGATGAGCTTCTTAAAATATCCTTTGATTGGGAACAACACTTGTTAGAACCATTAAACTCTGATGAGTTAGATTCATTATTTTTCCTACTTAGAAAAATAGCTAGAAATCAGCCTGGATACTTTTTTAAAGAAGAAGAAAATAAATAAATTAATCCCCGGTAAACCTAACTTTACTGGGGATTGTTTTAAGCTATATCTTTAACTTTTTCTTTTCTTAACTAATTAGCTTCACATAATCTTATTCGAAAATAATTTAGTAGTATTTTTAATTTATCATAAAAAAATTAAAAATAAAAAAAATGTACAAATTTCTTAAATATTTTGTACATTCTTTAAAACATAATTATTTATAATATATTATTTTTATCTATGCCACTTTTCTATATAGAGATATAATCGAATCTTCCTCTATCATAATAATGTTAAGAGCTAAAGGAACTACTGTAGATACAGCCATTAGTGCTAATAGCATAACCACGCCTAATGCTCCAATGGTTAACGCAATATAAATATTGTAAATTACAGGTACATACATAACTATAGTGAACATTTTAGCTAATAGTAATATATTCTTATTTTTAAATTTCTTACTTAAGACTATAGATATAAGTGTCATAATTACTGGCCATAAGAATAAATAGCTTCCTCCTGGAAGAGCTATCATAAAGATTACAAGTAAAATTTCATTAAACCATAGGCCGCCATACAACATAGCCTCAAAATCTTCTCTATTTCTAGCCAATTTCTTGGATAAAATAACTACTAAGATAGAAGTTAAAACTACGGCTGCTAAAGCAATAAAGTCAGCTCCTATAACTCTAGGCATATAGGTTATCTTAAACTCAATACCAGTTACCATCGAAATTATATATGATACAGCTACTCCTATTGCTGCTACAGCTAATGCTAAACCTGTCCAAACAGTTGTCCATTTAACTACTAATTTAACATTTATTTTTAGTCTTCTCATAATTAATAGTAATGCTATTAATGAAAGTACTGCAAGTATTGTAGCTATAAGTGAAGAATAATTTATGAACATGTTAGGTAGCAGTGTAAAGAATATACTATTTTCATTTGACTCAAAATAGTTAGCTTGTCCGTATTTTAAATTATAAACATATTCTTGTACTACAGGAAGCACTTGTTCTCCATAATGCTGAATAGATGTATCACTTATATTATCATAATTATCATTTTTGGTATGATAATAATCTAAGTCATTTAATACTGCAAAGTTTATTCCAGCTAATCCTGCATTTTTAAACTCAGTAAAATCTGAACCATTAGGCATCTTATTATAAACATCTGATGCTAAAGAGTATGATACAGGTAAATTAGCTTTCTTATATAAATCTATAACTTTTTTATTATTACTACTAGTTTCAAACATTAAAGCTGGTCCTTTTATTCCGCGAGCTTCTAAGTTAACAACAAAGTTTACATTTTCATATAAACCAAAGTTGTTGTTCATCTCTTCCTTTGCACCCATAAGGCCCATTTCTTCTCCATCAGTAATTAATATCTTTATTCCATTTTCTAAATCTTGTCCACTTTCTTTTATCACTCTAACTATCTCTAAAATAGTAGAAACTCCATATCCAGCATCAGCTGCACCTTTTGATTCGCCATCCTCTCCCGATCTCTTCTTTGGAGATGAATCATAATGAGATGCAAGCATTATATAACTTCCATCCTCTCCATTCTTCCCATCAATCTTTGCATATATGTTATTTATATCATATATACCACCCTTTGAACTTTCCACATCTTCATAAGTAAATATTTCCGGTTCTAATCCTAATTCCTTTAATTCATTAACTATGTATTCTCTCACTCTTCCTAATGCTTCAGGCTGTTGTATACTATGAACCTCCCTTGAAATTTCCTTTATATGCTCTTTAGCAATCTCTGTAGAAAACCCACTTTCTTCACTTTTAGGCCTAGGCGTATATAACGATGTAATACCTAGAACAACTGATAAAATAATTGATAAAAATAAAATAATTCCTTTGTTTCTCATCTGTTTATCACCTTTCTATCCCTCTTTGGAGATATTTTATAAAATATAAAAATTATAATACAGATATAATAACAGATTTTATTTTGATAATCAAATATTTTATTTCTTAAAGTAAAAACTACCCTAAAATTTAAGGTAGCTCATTTAACTTACACTCTCAGTTCTGTTTATATTCTGTTTCTCCTTAATATTCTTTAATATATTATGAAAAATCATTGTTAATATTGGAAATATTGCTGCTATAAGTATTGCTATTCTTAAACCTAGCTGTTCTGAATTCATTGATGAACTTGATACTACCTGCCAATTATTTGTAGCTATATCTGTGATTTTCCCAACTATCCACGGTCCTATCGCAGCTCCAACATCACCAGCTGCTGCAAGTAATGCAAACATTGATGCTCCAGCTAATGGTAGTCTACTAGATGCAACTACTAAAGTTCCTGGCCATAATAAACTTACAAATATACCACAAATACCGCATGCTATTATAGATAACCAATTGTATGGTGATATTGCTACTACTAAATAACATAAAGCAGCTGCTAATGAACCTAATATCATTATCTTATTTATATTTACTTTAGAACCATATACACCATATATAGCTCTGCCTATTCCTAACATAATTGCAAAGAAACACATGCCTAACATATCTCCAACAACTTTAGGGATTAAGAGCCCTCTCTCCATAAATGTTGCCGCCCATTGATTCATACTTACCTCTGAAGCTGCCCCTAACATTATCGCAAAAAAAGCCACTATAAATATAGGATTTTTTATAAGTTCTCTTATCTTCATAACCTTAGATTCATGTATCTTTTGAGTTAGTGGCACCTTCATAAATATAAAAAAGTTTATTACTGGTACTATAGCCCAAATCATCATTATAATCCACCACTTATCTATCCCAAAAGAGAATAAGAAAATTGTAGTTACAATAACTATGGTTACTTGCCCCCAAGCATAAAAAGAATGTAATAAGCTCATAGCTGTTGCCTTGTCGTCTGATGGTATAGAATCAATAATAGGACTTATAACTAATTCTAATAATCCTCCCCCTCCTGAGAAAATTATAGTAGAAAGTATAAACCCTCCAAATATATTTCCACTAAATATTCTTGGAGTTAATGCAAATAATATTAAACCTAAAGCACAAATTCCATGAGCAATTACAACGAATGGTCTAAAACCATATTTATCAACAGGTTTACTAAATACTACATCAAAAATAACTTGAGTGACAAAGTTTATAAGCACTAACGCCCCTAATTCAGAATAAGATAACCCGTAGCTCTCTCTTAACGTTACAAATAATATTGGTACTAAATTTATTACAGTTGCTTGTACAAAATATCCTATATAGCAAGCAATAATTGTCCATTTATATGATTGTTTATCCCCCATATTTTACTCCTTACTGTTTTAATCTTATAAATTATACCATATTTATTCCATATTAACTTTATTCTTTTTTATAATCTCTGTTATTATCATTTACTCATTAATCACTGGAACTTATTATTTATATTTTACACTATATCTCCTCTTAAGGATAAAATATACTCTTTATATTTTCCTTACTCTAATGTTATTATGTAAAAGGTTATTTTCATATAATAGCTATTTTAGAATCTTTTATTAATGAAAGGATAGAATATGACTGAAGAAGATTACGAAAGATTATTAAATATAGAGACTAAAAAAGAACAAAAGAATTTTCACAAATCATTTCACTACAATAGATACGAAGCCACTCCATACTCAGCTCTTGAACTCTTATTTACCAAGTATAAAGTAAATAAATCTGATTCAATAGTTGACTATGGCTGTGGGAAAGGTAGACTTTTATTTTATATTAATCATTTCTTTAACGTTAATGTCACTGGTATAGAAATGGATAAAAACTTCTATAATAATTGTTTATCAAATACTAATTCTTATTTAATTAAACATAAAAATTCTATAAACCAAATTAACTTTGTAAATGATTTTGCTGAAAATTATAATATAAATGAAAAAGATAATAAATTTTATTTTTTTAATCCATTTTCTATACAAATATTTATGAAAATAATAGATAATATATTAGAATCTCTTGAAAAAAATAATAGACCAATAGAAATTATCCTCTATTATCCTTCTGATGATTATATATATTATCTTGAAACATGCACAACCTTCCAGCTATATGGAGAAGTTAAAATTGATAAATTGTACTATAAAGATCCAAAAGAGAGATTTGTAATTTATAAACTCGATTATACTTACTAACTTATATAAAAATAAAGTGGAGAATTTAATTAATACTTCTCCACCTTATACTTTCTGCACAGATCCATGTAAAATCATCGTATTCTCTTATATCGTGTATATCAAAATTTTTACTATCAGCCCAATATATCTCTCCATCAAAAATATCCATAAATGCATCTAATATAACACAATCATACCTTTCATCTACTGGAGCTAAATTTAGCTTGCTTATCTTCTCAAAGATAACTTCAATAGTTGATGGATTACTCTCTTGCCTCTGAAATACAACTGTAACGTTACGCCTTTTATTTATAGCATTCATCTCTAAATCTTTATTTACGTAGGCACCACTAATATAATGTACTTCCTTTATGCAACTATCATGAAAATTTCCAAATACGTTCATCAGTTTATCTATATCATCTTTTGTATTAATACTATTCCATTCCATATAAATCCTCCAATAAAACTCTATATCTTAAATTATTCCATAAAACTTCAATTTAAATCATTCTATTATATATATTTAGCTTGCTTTAATGAGAATGACTATGATGAATATCTTGAGTATGTTTATGAGAATGAACAACTTCAGTATGATAATGTACATGACTATGATAGCCTTTTATTTCATTTTTATGCAAATGTTTATGATGCCCATCATTATGACAGTGGCTATGTTCATGATTTAATTCCCTATGTTTATGGTTATGATTATGAACTTCTGTAGATGCAAAATATGTTCCAATTATCATAATAATCAATGCTATACTAAATAATATATTAGGTATATCCCTAAATATTATAAAAGATAATGCCACCCCTATAAATGGTGATATAGCATAATACGTGCTAGTTTTAGCAGCTCCTAAATCTCTTTGAGCATAAATATAGAAAAATATACTTAATCCATATGCAAAAAAGCCTAGTATCATAGCCATAATTATATACGACATATTAATTCTTCGCTCACCAATAATAAATGCAATTAATAACGAACCTATACCAGAACCAAACCCTTTAATCACTACAATTTCTAAAGGATCTTTTATCGCTAGCCTTCTTGTACAATTATTTTCAATCCCCCAACATATACAAGCCATTATTACTAAGATTGATCCAAAGGAAAAAGATACACTACTAATATCCTCCACTGTTAGTAATATACTTGATAGAGTTATTAAGCTTATTGATACCCACAATCTTTTGCTTATTGCTTCTTTAAAAAACATTAAAGCAATTATAGATGTTGCCACTATTTCAAAATTATTTAATAATGATGCATTAGCAGATGAGGTATATGTTAAACCTATCATTAAAAAAATTGGTGCTAAGATATCTAATAATACCATAGCAATAGTATATGGTATTTCATTTTTAGTTAGCTTTGCTTCCTTCTTGTTTACCTCTGTTTTTTTCTTAATTAATCCTAATATTGACATACCAAGTCCTGCTCCTAAGTATAAAAAACCTGCCATCAATGTAGGTGAAATTTCTTTTAATAACAATTTTGATATTGGCGAGCTTACCGCATATAAAATAGCTGATAACATCGCAAAAATTGTAGCTTTAATCTCTCTTAAATTCATATACTCCTCCTAATAATAATCCTAAATACCATAAAAATAGTAACCTTAATTTTCTTATGTGAGAAAACTTTTTATAGAGATTTATTAAACCTCTAAATTACTTCTACTCATTGCTGTTGCTATAAGAACTAAAAGAGTTGAAAAAAAAGCTCTATAAGCTGTATTTATTGCTTTAATATCTCTTTGTTCACCTTGCACTGAGTCTAGCTTCTCATAATTGCTGTAGTTAATCTCTAAGAAAATAGCTGTTGCATATAAAAACATTGCATTACTTATTCTAGGTATCTTTGTCCCATCTATTAGCAACTCTGCACACTTAGTATTATTAATAGTGTCTAATACTTGTGTTCTCGTATAATAAACATAGTAAATATTTAAAAGTATAGCTGTTAAAATAACTAATAAAGTATCAAAAGATAAATTTAATTGATTTACTTGTGCAATTAACGCTTCATAATCAATTTCATTTTCTGCGGAATTACCAGTTGTCTTACTATTAGAAGAGTTTTTATGCATACTATCTTTATTTATTTCCTCTTTAGAATTTTGGCTATCTTTACAGTTATTTTTAGATTCCTTTTTCATATAATAATTCCTTAAAAGATTAATATATTATCTATTATATGTTTATCTACTATATTTGTTTTTATATTACCATTTTTATACATATTATATTATAATATTTCTCAATATGCAAAGCCAATAAAACTTTCAAAAAACGCTCTATTGGCTTCATCTTATATTTTTTTAATTTTTAAATACTTAGCTGGCACATTAGTTGAAAGATAAATATCATCATTTGCCTTATAAAATTTTATCCCTCCATCATATGCTTCTAATGTGTCTATCTCTAAAACTATATGAGTTTTATTTTTCCTACGTCTTGCAACCATAAGCGCAGTTTCTACTGTTGATGATAAATGTACATACTGTCTTTTTTGATGTTTTAATCCTTCTTTCGATATAAATTCAGTATAAACTTCCAAAGTTGTTCCATGATATAAAATATTAGGTGGAGTAATTTCATCATAAATAATTCTTCTCTCAAAAGAATGTCCATAAACGGCTCTTATTCTTCCTTCTATTAACTGAAACTTTCCTTTTACATCATTCTTAACAATGTATTCAATATCTGACACTGTAATATTCTCATAATAACTCTTTAAACTTTCTAATAAATCATTTACTTCACAAAAACCATTCTCATCTAACTCGAGTTTAAATTTCCATGGCTCGTGACGTAATGCATAACATATAGTATAACTTATATTTGATTCAAGCTCTTTATCCATATAATTCAACTCCTCCTAAAAATGTTATCACTATATAATATGACTTCATATAATATTAGAACACTTTATTTATTTTGAGATTCTATAAAATTTTATTATCTATATATTGAATAAACTACTATCCATTGAGTAACCATAATAATTATTAACATATTAATTTGGAGGATTTACAAATGATGAAGTCGATCAAAAACAGTTTTCTAATTGCAATATCTTTCTTGTTTATCTTTACGCTATTTTCATATTCACCTAAAGCTATGCTAGATGTGAATATTAAAGAAGATTCAAGCAATACAAAAACTCTCCCAAAAAATTTTCGTAAAACTAGTGATTTAAGTTCTATTGAGAATATTAACTATTTAAATTTAGAAGGATTAGATACTTTAAATATTTCTGGTAGTGAGCAATTTACCGAATTTAACCTTCCTTTATTAAAAGAAAATATAAATAATGACTTTAATATAGTTGATATAGACTTGAGAGAAGAATCTCATGGATTTATTAATGGATTTGCTATTAGTTTTGCTAATTCAAATAATAGTGCTAATAAAGGTCTTACATACAATGAGGTTATAAATAAAGAAAATGAAGATTTATCATCAATTAAAATAGGCGAACCATTAATCTTTTATAATAATAATAAAGAAATTATTCCTAAAGTAGTTCAAAATGAAGAAGAAGTTACTAAAGCTAAAAACTTATCTTATTTTCGTATTCCGGTAACTGATGGTGGATTGCCAAATGAAGATATGGTTAACCGCTTTGTATCTTTTGTAAGTGAACTTCCTGAAAATACTTGGCTTCATTTTCACTGCAAAGCTGGTATAGGTAGAACCACTACTTTCATGATTATGTATGATATTATGAAAAATTATGATAATGCAAGTTTAGATGATATAATCGCACGTCAAGTTTTGCTAGCTAACTTAAATCCAAAAGAATCCATAGACTTTTTTATGGAACGTAGATATACTTTTCTAAATGATTTTTATAACAAATGTAAAAATGATAAATCTATAAATACATCATCAAACTCTATTATTAGTGCTAATAATTTAATTAGTACTAATAATAGTTCTTATATAAAAAATTCTAAAGTACAAATTGTGACTCCTGAAAACTTTATGAGATTAATAGAAAGAAATGTTCCTCACATTGATGCATAAAAATAAGGCTGTATAAAAACAGCCTTATTTTTATATAATTGTTCTGTTTTTATTTATGCCACCTTACTTTCAGTAGAAATTTGCTTTTTAAATCTTTCTAATGGAATGAAAGCTATTACTACAATTGATAAAATCCCTTCTACCCCGGCAGTGGTAAAATTATATAAGAATGAATATAATGCTACTCCCATGCCTGGCGGTGCAAACTCTCCAAAAAATACAACACCTGATAAAAAGCTTACAAACACTGATACGATGACTGCTAATAATGATCCCATTATTGCTTTAACTTTACTCTCACTCCCAAATACATCGGCTAATCCAAGTGCCATAGTTGCAAAGATATAATCTAACAAAAATTGAACAGGATGTACTACATATGCTCCATTTAGTAATGATAGTAATCCAAAAATTATCCCCCCAGTAAGTCCTGCTGTTCTTCCATACAGCAATGATAATAGCATAACTGGCATCATTGAACATAACGATATCCCTCCATCTTGAGGATATCTAATAAATTCTATTAAACTTAAAATAAATGCTATAGCACTAAGCATTGCTATAACTACCATTTGTTTTGTACTTATTGGATTTTTCTTTAAATCTATTAAATATAAAATTAATATAATAGTTGATGCTATTCCTATAATAGTTATCAATATACTTCCTCCTTAAATTATCTTATTCTCCATAAGCCATATTCCAAAACTCCATCTCATATAAACTTGATTTTATAAATATATCCTTTAATTCTTCCTTTTCTTCCTTAGAAATATTTTCACATAAATAATCTATATAATTTATCCATGCATTAGCACATTCTTTAAATTCAACTGATGAATATTCTTCTATCCACGGTTTATAAAAATTACTTTCTAAGGTATCACTATATGTATCAAACAAATTTTTACCTATATAATAATAACTCCAAGTGCAAGGCATTATAGTCATTGCGATTTCCTTAGAGTCACCTTTAGTTGCTATTCCCAACATATAATTAGTATAGCTAGCTGTAGTTAGCTCACATCTATATCCCTCTACCTCTGCATCACTTAATCCAAAATATCTTAAATAATTAGTGTGAACTTGAGTCTCATCTTCTAATGTCCCCTTAATAGCTTCGCAATAAAACTTCATCTCTTTCATAGTCTTAGCCTTTACTAATCCCATAGCAAAAACTTTTGCATAATCTTTTAAATATAAATAATCTTGTATAAGATATTTTTTAAATTTATCTTTATCTAAAGTTCCATCACCTATCCCCTTTACAAATGGATGCTGTAAATACTTGTTCCATAATTCTTTTACTTCTTCAAATAACTCTTCTGAAAATTTCATTTTACTTAACTCTCCTAACATCTTTCAATTATCAACAAATCAAATTATTACTTAGCACTTTACTCATTGAATTTGTAAAAGTGATTTACTGGACCAACACCTTTTCCTATATCAAAACTATGCCTTATAGCTTCTGTAATGTACTCTTTACTTAATCTAACAGCCTCTACTATATCGTATCCTAAAGCTAAGTGTGATGTTATAGCCGATGACAATGTACATCCTGTTCCATGAGTGTTTTTTCTTTCCAGTCTTTCTTGCTTGTACACTTCAAAAATATTCTTTCCAATTAATACATCAACAGCATCACCTTCTAGATGCCCACCTTTCATAAGAACATATTTAGGCCCTAATTCTAATATTTTTTGTCCAACCTCCCTCATATCTTCAACTGTATTAATCTTAATTCCTACTATTTCTTCAGCTTCAAGAGTATTTGGAGTTATTACATATGCCCTAGGAATTAACTCTTCAATTAAGCTCTTTTTAGCCTCTGGCTTCAATAATGAATATCCACTTTTAGATATCATAACTGGATCTACAACTAAATACTTTGGTTTATACTTATTTAAACTAGTTACAATGCTATTTATTATCTCCGGACTAGATACCATACCAATTTTTACAGCTGCTGGCTCTATATCTTCAAAGACAACCTCTATTTGTTTCTCAATTATTTCTTTACTTAAATCCTCTACAAGAAATACTCCTTGTGTATTTTGGGCAGTTATAGCTGTAATAACGCTCATTCCATAAGTTCCTATTGCACTAAAAGTTTTTAAATCCGCTTGTACACCTGCACCACCTGATGAATCCGATCCTGCAATTGTTAATGTTGGTATTCTGTAGTTTCTCATTTATAAAATCCTCCTAATATTTTTAGCACTCACTTCACCTGATCTTGATAGAATTTTAGGAAAATAAAAAAAAAGCTATATTCCAGCAGAATATAGCTATACTTATATACAAAAATACTATTACTTATTTTAATATACTACGATGCTTTCCTCCGCTGGTATTATCCAGATCAGGTACAAGGGTTAATAGCAAAACTATCTCTCAGCCTAAATAAGGCACCCCTAGCAAATTCTATTATTTTATACTTTTATTATATTACTTTGTTACAAATTGTCAAACCACTATATAATATTTCTATTATTTAATTTCATAACTTATATATCTAGAGCTCAACTTAAGACCTAATATTTATCGAACTATATTTATATACTAATTAAAACTCTCTTTCTTTATATATTTCATAGGGTCTACTTGAATAAACTCTATAACTAATATTCCCATCAAAATAAAGCATATCTCGTGCTCTATCTACTAGCCATGGTTCTCTTATCATTTTTAACATTTCATCTTTAGCAAACCAACCAACCTCTACACTTTCATCACTACACTTTAAATGTCCACCTATCGCTATTGCTAAAAAATCAAATATAACTTTTGTCGGAACTATAGTTTTATTATCCCATCCTAAATATGATTTTGTATTTGAATATACCCCTACTAACTTATTAACCTTAATATTAATTCCAGATTCCTCAAATACCTCCCTTGTGACACCTTCTATTAAATCCTCACCGTTTTCAATTTGCCCACCTGGAAACTCCCATCCTCTATGTGGGTTATTTACAAGTAAAACCTCATCTCTATCATTTGTAACTAAAGCTCCTGCTGCTACAATATGTGTTGGAAACTCCATCTATATCCTCCCCCTTTATACAATATACCCACACAATATTATACCACTTAAATATTTTTCTTATGATTTGTTCCTTCATATCTTCACTCCTTAAAGAATTAGCAATATAATAATTATAATATTTAATAATTAACTTATCCATCAAAAAATTACATTTTTATTGACAGTGTTATTTACTTATAATAAAATTTCATTATACCAATTACGAACGATAAATATTTTTTTTATTATTTTGTACGACTTATTATCGAAAGGATGTGAAGATTTTTCAATAATATTTCTGATAACTTTTTTAATATTATTGAATAATAATTTATGATTAAAGATTTACTTTATACAATACCTAAAAATAAACACTCCGTTGAGGACTTAAAGTCTATTTTAACTCTTCATCCACAAATAAAATTTGTATCACTTGTAGGAGTAGATCTTTCAGGGAATGATACAGACGAAAAAATTCCTGTAAGCCTTTTCTTAGATGATATAGATACTTTTTTAAATGGAGTAGCTGTTCAAACTGATGGTTCTTCAGTTGTACTTCCTGGTATAGCTACTTTAAATAATGCAAAAGTAGATATGGTTGCTGACTTAAATTGTAATTGGTTCGTTGATTATAACTATGATTTTATTGATCCAATCTGTAATAAACCGATAGGAACTTTAAGAATCCCTTGCTTCCTATTACACAATGATGTTGCAGTAGATTCAAGAAATATCTTAAAATCAGCAATTACTACTTTCAAAGAAAATTTATGGACAATATTTAATTCTAATCCTGAAATTTTAGCTAGTTATAAAATTTCAAAGGATGATATTGAAGAAATAGTTATAACTTCTGCTACTGAATTAGAGTTTTGGGTTAAGACTCCAAACAATATAGCAGAAATTGAAGAACTACATACATCTCAAGCTCTTCATGAACAATATTGGACTAGAACTAAAGGTGCCGTTCGTACTGCTATGGAAGAATGCTTACTTTTAATGGACGAATATGGTTTTGAACCTGAAATGGGCCATAAAGAAGTTGGTGGTGTTAAAGCTAAGCTTGATTCTTCAGGTAACTTTAATCACATAATGGAACAACTTGAAATCGACTGGAAATTCTCAGATGCTGTACAAGCTGCAGATAACGAGTTATTTATAAGAATATTAATTCAAGAAACATTTAGAAGAAATGGTCTTGAAGTTACTTTCTCAGCAAAGCCATTAGAAGGTGTTGCTGGATCTGGAATGCACACTCATTTAGGAATAAGTTTAAAACTTAAAAACGGTAAGAGAGTTAATCTATTCCACACTGATGAAAATCATTTCTTATCAATTATAGGTTATGGAGCTCTAATGGGTGTTCTTAAAAATTATGAAGTTATGAACCCATTTATATCTTCAACTAATACTTCATTTAAGAGGTTAAAACCTGGCTTTGAAGCACCTGTATGTATAGTTACTTCATTAGGTTTAAGTCCTGATAATCCTTCAAGAAATAGAACTATACTTATTGGATTAATAAGAGATTTATCAAATCCTTTAGCAACAAGATTTGAACTTCGTTCACCTAATCCACACTCAAACACATATATAACTATGGCTGTTTCTTATATGGCTATGTTAGATGGTATGCTTTATGCTGTTAATAATAATAAAACTCAAGATGAATTATTAGCTGAATTATCTAAAGGCTCTGGTGAAAAAGCTGAATATTTAGAGACTGATAGAGCTTATAGAACAGAAGAAGATGTATTTGAACATTTCTCTGATGAAGAAATAGTAAAATACTTTGGGAATCCACCAAGAACAGTTATTGAAAATATTTCAGCTTTAGATTTATATCCTGAAAAATTAAATATCTTAAAAAGAAATAATGTAATGAATGATAGCTTAATAAATAGTTTTAGAATAGCTATGACTGAAAGATGGATGACTGAAATTGGAAATAGAACTATAAACAGATATATGGATGAAGTTAGAATGTGTAAATGCCTACACTCTTTAGATAGGGCTCTTGATTTAGATGTTTCTAATTGGATGAAAATAAATGATTTAAGACACTATATAATGAAAGATACTTATACAACTAAGAGCTTATTTACAAGAATTAAAACTGCCCTTGCTACAAATAATCTTCAAGTTGCATCTGATCTTTCCCTAGAATTAGACGAAAAGATGAGCCTTTTAAGAAATCTTTATTCTAACTACAAAAAGAATTTATTAGATATATAGAGGTACTTATTTTGAGCTGGATTAATAATATAAAAGATTATATTCCTTATAATGAACAAGAATCTAAGGATAAAGAACTTATTTTAGGTGCTATTTCTAGTTTTGACAACTTACTAACTAGAGAAAATTCAGTTATGCATATAACTAGCTCTGGTTATATTGTAAATAAATCTAGAGACAAGGTTCTTATGATTTATCATAAAATATACAACTCATGGGCTTGGACTGGTGGTCATGCTGATGGTGATGATGATTTACTTTATGTTGCAATAAAAGAAGCTAAAGAGGAAACCGGTATAAAGAACGTAACCCCCGTTGTTAATGATATCTTTTCTTTAGATGTCATAACTGTTAATGGTCATATTAAAAGAGGTTCTTATGTATCAAGTCATCTTCATCTTAATGTTACTTATCTTTTAGAAGCTGATGAAAATGAAGAGCTTATTGTAAATGAAGAAGAAACTGAAGGAGTTAGATGGTTGCCAATAGATAAGCTTTCTGACTTCTGTACTGAAGAATATATAATTGAAAATATTTATGATAAGCTTAACGAAAAAATAAATGCTTTAAACTAAGATAAAAAAGTAGCATCTATAACTCAAATCAAGTTATAGATGCTACTTTTTAAAGTTATTTTGCTAACATTTCCTTTGTATATTTTCTCCTGCTTACTAAATAGAAAATGCTTTGGATTATAAATCCATCAATAAATATTAGCAATGATTTCTTCATTAGTAATTCAGTCATTCCAGAATTAGATACCATTATATAAAGTAAATACATGCCTATTCCTCCACCAAATAATAATGGTACAAAGAAAGTTATTGATAATTCTTTATTTATTATTTTTTCAATCTCTTTTGTAGTTATACCTATTCTGTTAAGTGAAATTATTCTCTCTTTTTCAGAATCTATATCAGATAATACCTTATAATATAAAACAACTCCATTTGCTATCATAAATAATATTCCTATAAATATCATTGTAAAGAATATTATTCCACTATCTTCTATTTTTAATCTCACAAGTTCTTCTACATATATTGGTCTAAAATCTTCTATCTTAGCTCTTTCATCATAACCACTTATTCCCCAAAGGTTCCCATTATTCCAGTAAGAGTTGTCTAAGCTGTTCTTTTCTCTTAAATAATCTATTAGTCCGCAAAAGGCCTTATCTCCATTATCTAAGTTTATTAAATGTGCCTTTTTACTCTTGTTTTCATTTATCATACTTTTTACTACATTATAATCAGAGTCATCTAAAACAATAGCATTTCCAGTTGAGCCAGCTAATGTATATCTATAATTAATAAAAGGAACATCTTTTTCTTCTTTTATATTTTCTTTATTAATTTCTATTAAATTACTATTTCCCATTATCTTATTAAAATCTTCTTTTGGAAGTTGATAATTATTTTCTGCTGAAATTTCTTGAATAGCCTCATATTGCTTTTCAGTTAACGAAGTTAAAATCAAATTAGGGTTGTCATACTCTAAAGTTTCATTTGTTACAGTTATATCTATTGCACAATTAGGCTTTACATCAATATTAATCCCCATATGCTTGTTATAATTGCTTTCACTTATAATGCTCTTACTATCAGTCCAAAATGTTAATCTATCTCCCTCATCTTTAAACACAACTATCTCTATATATTCTAATACATTATAAGCTTCTAATTTACCCCCATTATTCTTTATTACTTCCTCTATTTTACCTTCTTCCACTTTATTAAATTCATCTGTTTCTATAAACATAATGTCATATGGATTATTAAGCTCTATACTTTCTCGACTAGCAGTATATATCGAATAGCTATATCCAACATAAAACATTGATCCTGCTAATAATATAGAAAGAATGTATAAAATATTTTTATAAGCTAAAAATCTATGTGATAAATTTGATACTACTAATATGTTTTTATTATATAGTCTAGGGAACTTAGCTATTATAAATTTAAATACAGCTATCCCTGAAGATATTATTATATATGGAGATAATATTATAGTTGCAACACATAAAGCAATTACAAATGTACTACCATCAAATATTTCTTTAAACATAGTCTTAGGTAAACAATACATAGCTACTACAAATAAAATTAACGCTATTATCCCAAGTACTACATTTGCTTTCCCAACTTCCTTTTTCTTATCGGATTTTATTGCATCTATTATAGATACTCTTTTTATATAAATAATATTAAATATTACATTACAAAGAAAAATTAATATAAAAATACCTGTACTTAATAAAAAACTCTTAAAATTTATCTCATATGTAATATTAGTAAACTTTAATACCTTATTTAATCCCATATAAAATAATCTTCCCAATAATGCTCCTGTCATAACCCCTGTTGCTAAGGATGCTATCATTACTCCTAAGTTTTCAACTACTATAAGCTTGCTTAAATCCTTAGTTGTCATCCCTAAGGTTAAATACATACCAAATTCCTTCCCTCTATTTTTAAGAAATGATATATTGGTATAAGTAATGAAGACTATTGAAAATACTATTAGTCCCATAAGTGAAATATTTATAGTTTCGTAAAATGCTGTCTCACCAATAGTATCTAATATGCTTTTATTAAACATCAAACTTCCATACATAAAAAGCATTGCTATAATTAATGAGTTAACAAAGTAAAATGATATATACTTATTAAAATTATGAGTAAAATTCTTTCGTATTATAGAAGAAAATTTCATTAGTTTTCCCCTCCTATAACACTTTGAACTTCTAGTATCTTATCAAAAAACTTCTTTCTATCTCCTCCTGAAGTAATTTCCATCTTTATTTTACCATCTTTAATAAAGATAATTCTTTTGCAGAAAGATGCTGCAAATGGATCATGAGTTACCATAAGTACAGTGCTATTTATCTCAGTATTCATCTTGCTTATAGTATTCATTATATTATCAGCTGATTTAGAATCTAAATTACCTGTTGGTTCATCTGCAAATATTATAGCTGGGTCATTTATTAAAGCTCTTGCAGCTGCTACTCTTTGCTTTTGCCCTCCTGATATATGATAAGGATATTTATTATGTAATTCTCCTATATTAAAAAAGTTCATAAGCTTAATTACATTTTTCTCAATTGCCTCTGGATTCTTTTTATCAAGTATAAGTGGTAATGCTATGTTTTCCTTTAATGTTAAGCTATCTAATAAATTAAAATCTTGGAATATATACCCTATATTCTTTCTTCTAAACAAAGCTAAATCATCTTTTTTCATTCTACTTATATCTTTACTACTTATTAATACCTCACCTGAAGTATTTTTATCTACTCCTGATAAAATATTAAGTAAAGTAGTCTTCCCACTTCCACTAGGTCCCATTATACCTACAAATTCACCTTTATTTACTACTAAGTTAATTCCGTCTAATGCTACAACTTCCTTTGCACCTTTATATGAACTATAAACCTTAGTTAAACTATTTACCTTTAAAATCTCCATCTTTAATTTACCTCTCTCCTACTATTAATTATAAACTATCTTCAATATACAAAGTACATTACTAAACCTTTCATTAATAATTATAAAAGGGAATCCAATAATCTCTAATGGAT
The DNA here is from genome assembly GCF_014287825.1 of Clostridium hominis. NCBI lineage: Bacteria > Bacillati > Bacillota > Clostridia > Eubacteriales > Clostridiaceae > Clostridium > Clostridium hominis. Next base: position 16,850 of record NZ_JACOOO010000041.1, on the reverse strand, counting down.
TCCCCTTACATAACCTTACATTTTTGCAAGGTTACTTATTATCAAAGATTTTGTTTATGTTAAACTTAATAGTAAATACAGTTCCTTCTCCATACACTGATTCTAAATTAATATCATGTCCTAGCCTTTCTGATATAAGTTTTACCATATAAAGCCCTATTCCTGTTGAAGACCTTTCATTTCTTCCATTATTCCCCGTATAGAAAGATTCAAATAACCTTGGTAAATCCTCTTCTTTTATTCCAACTCCATAATCCTTTATTATTAACTCCACATATTCTTCATGTTCTTTTGCTGATATTTCTACAATATCTCCATTTTTCTCTTTAGAATATTTAATAGAATTATTGATTACCTGCTCTATCATATATGTAGCCCATTTTTTATCAGTATAAACATATATATTTTCATCAATACTTACCTTAGGAAATACTCCTTTGTAAATAAAATCTCTTTTTTTTAAATTCACTACTGAGTTTATTACTTCCTTTAAATTTATGCTATTAGTAATATAATCTCTTGAAAAATCATCTAATCTTAATATATTTAAACATTCTTCTAAGTTCTTTTTTAAAATTTTATTTTCTTCTTGTATATCAGTAATACACTTATTTTCTTCACCATTTAAAATATTTTTCTCACAAGCTAAATCTATAACTGTTATAGAGGTCTTCATATTATGAATCCATTGAGAAAATAAAGTATCTCTATCGCTTATTTGTCTTTTTAAAACTGTTATATCACTAATATACTCTTTATGAAGAGCCATAACTACACTTAATACCTCTTCCTCCATATACGTTAAATCTGAATTACTATAATCTGGACTTCTTTTACTATCTAATAATTTTTCTTTAAAATTCTTATATTTGATTACCTCAATAACAAAATATATAGATATTATAAATATACTAAGCATCAATGGATAGATAATTTCACTATCATCAAACAACAAATAATAAAAAAGAATTATAACTAATGTGTTTATCATAAGTACTATTAGATCTCTACTCTTTATCTTTGCAACACTAACTATCAAGTCCATTAAATACATATCCTACACCTCTTTTAGTTATAATTGCATTTTTAATACCTAAATCACTTAGTTTCTTTTTAACTCTTGTCATATTTACCGTTAATGTATTATCATCTACAAATACAGCATCATCCCATAAGGCTTCAAGTATCTCTTCCCTTGTAACAATTTGTCCTTCTTTAGTTAAAAGTATATTTAATATTCTATATTCATTTTTAGTTAATTCAATAATATCTTCTTTATATCTTAATTTCATACTTTCATGAATCAAATATAAATCTTTTTTATCATCAGTTAATTTACCTTCATCTATATACTCATTAACTCTCCTTAATAAAGCATTAATCTTTGCTAAAAGTATTCCTACTACAAATGGTTTGGTAATATAATCGTCAGCACCAAGCTCCATACCTCTTATTTGTTCACCTTCATCACTTCTAGCTGAAAGTATAATAACTGGTGTTTTACTCTTATTTCTAATTAGCTTTAAATAATAAAATCCATCAAATTTAGGCAAGTTTATATCTAATATTATTAAATTAGGCTTTATTTCCTCAACACTTTCCATTACATTATTAAAATTATCTATTGTATAAACATTATAATCATATGCACTTAAATATTCCCCAATGTATTCCTTCAGTTTAATATCATCCTCTATTAGTAATATCTTCATCCTATCCTCCAGTTAGTAAACATATCTAATTCGATTATACTATAAAACTAATCTAACTTCTTCTAAAGAATAAACAAGAATCTAAGGATATAGAAGAGGAATGCTATTAACGCATTCCTCTTCTACTATTTGGCAAAATATTTTACTAGTATATAATTAAAAATCCAAAATAAAACCCCATAGATTACTCCTACAAGTGTTACAACTATTATAAATGTAATCCAATCAACAAATGGCTGAGATAACATTAAATTTAATCTTACAATCAATATTAATGATGAAATAGCAACACCACCTATAAGAAAAAATATAGTATTATCTATAAATGATTTCTTTTTATTCCTTCTTAATTCTATTAAAAAACTTCGTAAATATTTATACTGGATATAATCTAGTACCGCAATTAATATTGCCATCCAAATATAACCTGATGGTGGTGGAAAGTCTGCTCCTAAAAGCATTACCCCATTCCATCCTATGAAAAAAAGTATTGAATTTATTAAAATAATTTTAGAAGTATTCAATATGCTACCATCTACTTTCTTTTATAGATATTTATATTACAACTTTTAATCAAATCTATTAACTAATACTATCTGGTCCTAACTTAAGTTTATATATTTGAGTATTGAACTTATTCCTTTAGTTTGTAAATAAATCTGTAGTTATAAAATCAACTCCATACTGTATTAACTTTGATCGCATTTCAATATCATCAATAGTCCAAACATTAACTTTTACGTCTTTCGAATGTGCATAACTAACTAATTCTTTTGTCACAACTTTATATGATGTATCAATATCAAAATTATTTTTTTTACAGTAATTAATATTATCTATTGTTATATCTATTATAGCTTGTATATTAATATTTTTATTTATATTTCTTATATTCTCTAATAATTTTCTGTTAAAAGAGATAACAATACATTTATCTTCTAATCCATACTTCTTTATTAAATCAATGAATACAATTGGATTACTAATATTTTTAATCTCTATAACAGGTACCATGCCATATTCTTTACATACGATGAAAAACTCCTCTAATATTGGAACTCTTAACCCTGGATACTTGGATACATTAGCTCCAGAATCAATGGTTAATTCTTTTATCTCTTCTAATGTCAATTGTGATATTAATCCTGACCCTGTTGTAGTTCTATCAACAGTTTCATCATGCATTAATATATAATAACCATCTTTTGTCTCATATACATCAGTTTCAGCCCCATAGAATCCATATTTTCCTGCCATTTTATAAGCAGGTATAGTATTTTCTGGGGCTATATTGGAGTATCCTCTATGAGCTATTGTTTTACAATAATTATTCCTACTTATAACCTCTAAATCAAACGTCTTTTCAAAACAATTATTTAACCCTTTACTTAATAATAGTTTCTTTTCACAGACTTTTGTATTTTCATTTAATTCTTTATACACTCCATTTTCAAACAAATTTCTATCTAAATTATCTATATGTTCTAAAGTAATATATAACATCATTATTAGCATAATAATTAATGATGCTTTTCTTATATATTTCATCATTTTCTCCTATAATTTTTTAGCTTTATAGCACTTATTAGCTAAATATTATAATGCTCAAATCACTATAGAATAATACAGAAACCTTTATTTTTCATAATAAGAATTCAAAATTATATAAGTAACCTATATAAGCTAAGGAGTCATTTTTATTAGACTACTTAGCTTATATCTTAACCTTTAAATTTATTATATATTACCAGCTACAAATTCCTTATCGTTCATTATTTCAATATAGTCATCTAATAACTCTTTTTTTAACTTTTCTTTATAGATATTAAAATTAATCAAATTTTCTTTAGATACCTTCCCGAAATCAACTATTGAAAATTTTATTTCAGAAAAAGGAAGTGGAATTATATAATTATCCCACCTTCTTGTCAATGTTATTTTTCTTTTAATATCTATCTTTGTGGCTAAAAAATTCTTCTCTGATGTATTGGCAAGCTTAAAACCTATTTTCTTTGGTTCATGTAAAGGTCCTAAAGGTCCATCTAACGATATTACTAAAGTTGAGTTTTCTTTTTTACTTTCATCATTAAGCTCCCTCAAAAATGACTTCATTTTAATTCCATCAGGCATTCTTAAGGCTCTCATATTATAATAATTTAATGTCTCCTCTATATAATCTCCTCTTTTATCAGCAGTTACAACAACAGCTACATCTATCTCTTCTTTAGATAATTCCTTCATAAGTAAATTCATAACGTAGCTATCACCATGCCAAAATCCTATAATACTATTTTTTATAATATCTCCATTATTTAATTTTATTTCTATTTTACTCGTTTTATATACTAGTTCCAGATATTTTATATATACTTTACTTATAAATCTTCCTAAATCCAAACTCATAACTAAACTCTCCCCCTCTATTTCCATATAAATCAATAACATCTATATAACTTTTCTCTGCTATTTTAGCTATTTTTTCACTTGAATAGTTTAAAGCTGTATTATATGCTCTAATACTCATTTTTTTAAAGCTCACTTTATTATTTAATAAAGATGCTATTTTATCTGACCACTCATCTATATCTTCATCAGTAATAAATCCATTAACTTCATTTTCAATAATATCTACTACCCCTGTACCTCTTACTGCAACAACAGGATTTTTTGCTGCCATTGCTTCTATTAAAACTATTCCTTGCGTTTCAGACTTAGATGCAAAAAGGAACAAGTCACAAGCTCTATAATAATCTCCAATATTTTTATTAGGTATATTATTTAAAAACTCTACATTGGACTTTATCCCCAAATTTGAAACCTTCTCCTTTAATTCTTCTTTTAACGGACCATCTCCTATAATTAAAAGTTTAAATATATCTCCTACTTTTTCCTTTAATCTTTTTATACCATCTATAATAAACTCTACATTTTTTTCCTTAGTTAATCTTGATACTGTACAAAATAAATACTTTTTATCATCTATATATTTATCTCTAATTTCTCTTGTTCTACTTTCATCTCCTATAAAATGAGTATCTTCTAGTCCTGTAGGCATTACATTAATCTTTGTATTAACATTTATCTCTTCTAAGTAATTTTTTATTTCCTTAGTTGGTGCAAAAATCATATCGCACATATTTGAAAAAGTTTTTACGCCTTTTGGAACTAATGTTTCTTTTGTAAAAGTTAATATATCATTTTCTATATTATTTAATATTCCCTTATCTCTATTTTTTCTATTATCTAAAGCATCATATAATTTAATATTATGCAAATATTCTTCATATCTGGTATGGTAAGTAAATGTTACAGGTATATTATATTTCTTACCTAAGTAAATAGCTGTCCATCCTATTAACATTGGATGATGAACATGAATTATATCGATATTAAGTTCTCTAAACTTTCTTTCTATGTTTAAATCAAAAATATTTGGCACTGCAAACTTTCCAGTTATTTTATTATTCTCTTTTAGCGACTTATATCTTACAACATTCTCTTCATCAACTTGATTTTCATAACTTGGAGCAAATATAAATACTTCATGCCCTTGTTCTCTTAAACCATTAGCTAACCTTTCTATAGATATAGGCACTCCTCCTATGAAAGGTTTATAATTATTAGTTAACATTGCTATTCTCATATTTCTCACCATTCCCTTTCTACATTAAATTTTTTAGTACTATATCACCAAAAATGTATCCAGCTGACATAAAAGCTCCATTCCATATTAAGATACCTAACGCTGAATAAATACTATACTCTAAGAAATTTAGCCTTATAACACCAGCTGGTATTGAAATTAATGTCCTAACCATAGGAATTAACTTACTTATGAATACTCCTAAGTTTCCCTTACTTCTTAAAAACTCCATTTTTTCTTCAATATATTTACCTTGCTTTGGAAATTTATTAACATACTTCTTAAGTAAGAACTCTCCTCCAAATAATCCTAATCCATATAATGCGCAGCTTCCTATAAGTCCTGCCATCACTGATATTATTAATGCTGTTATAAAACTATGATTACTATTTGCCACCCAAATCCCTGCTACCGGCAATATAATTCCTGCTGGAAAACCAGGTAGGTTTAAATATTCTAATAAAATAACTATAAATAAAAAAATCATTCCATAATTAGATAAATAACCTATAACTCCATTAACATCCATATATAAACTCTCCTTATCTACTAATCGTTATATATTTATAGTAAACTTAACTTCTTAAGTTAAATTCCATATAAATCTAAAGAAATTCTTAAGTAATTCTTATAAAAATAAACAAAAAAACAGAGTGATATAAAATCACTCTAATCTATTGATATACTTTTTACATATTAATACTGTTTTCTTTTTAATTTGCCATATCAAATAATATTTGACTTTCTTTAGATGTTACTTCAATAATATTATAGAAAATTTCCTTCTGAGAACGACCTTTCCTACTAATTACTTCATTTAACTCTTACTTTTTTTGAAATTCCATTAAATTCTTATTATAAATAATATTAAAAATGTTAAAAACCACTGCAACTGAAAGCATAATAGAACAAATAAAAAATAAACTTTGTTTTTTATCCGATTTTAATGTCTTAATTGCAAACTTCTATACTCCCATATCTCATCCCCCTGTAAACTTATATATTGATTATAGAATGTTCAAGTAACTTATCCACATAATTTTAATTAAATCTTTTTAATATTTTATAAAATATAAGACTGACTCCATTTAGAGTCAGCCTTATAAACTAAGATATTTTATCGTCTTTTATTTTTTTACTTTAACTGCTTTCCTTAAACTATTTAATATCACAATAAAATATTATAAACATAAACTCCATCAGTTATGATAATACTTTTAACTCCTTTAATAATTCTTCATAGTTCTTTTCATATTCTTTCTTCTTTTCAGAATTATTTTCTATAGAAATTAATGAAATAGTCTCCGCAATTTTATTTTTTATAACCATTGCTCTATCTTCTTTATTCTTATCTACTTTAGATATTGTTGGTTCATTTATTTTACTTATATATTCATTATAAGAATATGGATAATAGTTTAATTGTTTATTATCTATAATTAATACTTCATCACAAATTTTACTTATAAACCTTCTATCATGAGACACTATAATCATAGTTTTATTACTATTTTTCAAAGCTTCTTCTAAAGCTTCCATAGAAGTTATATCAAGATAATTCGTAGGTTCATCTAAAATTAAAAGATTATTATCACTTAAAATTATTTTACAAAGGGAAACTCTAACTTTCTCCCCTCCACTTAATACAGAAACTTTTTTGTAAACAGAATCTTCCTTAAATAAAAACCTTGCCAAAGTTATTCTAATAAAAGTTTGATTAAAACTTGAATCTTCCATAACATTTTCTAATATAGTTTTGTTTTGATCTAGAATATCTAACCCTTGTTTAAAATATCCTATTTTTACTCTATTAGCTATCTTAATATTTTTATTTTTATCTAATATAGCGTTTATCAATGTTGTCTTGCCACATCCATTCTCTCCAATTAATGCTACCTTCTTATTCTTTTTAAGCTTAAATGAAGCTTTTTTTATTAATACTTTCTCTTCAAATTCTAGAGTTATCTCGTTTATATCTATAGGATACTTAGCATAAAATTCATGTCCTTCAGCAATATCAACCTTTATAATTTGCTCTTTTTTAGGTTTTTCTTTTTCTTCTAATCTATCTATTCTACTAACTATTCCTTTTATAGCATTTTCCATAGATTTTTTAGCTTTCTGATCACCCATCTTGCATAATCTTGCTTCTGAATTACCAAATCTTGTTGGAGCTTTTCTTACGGAATCTCTTAAAGAAGATTTTGCTTTAATTGCTTCCTCAAGCCTTCTTTTCTCTTTTACATATTGATCATATTCGAATTCTGCTCTATTTATTCTTTCATCCTTTTGTATAAGATATGAAGAATAATTTCCATCATAAACTGTAACCTTACCACCTTCTAACTCAAAAATCTTAGTGCATATATTATCTAAAAATTCTCTATCATGAGATACTAGTAAAACAGCTCCTTGATATTCTTTAAACTTCTCTTCGATATATTTTATAGATTTACCATCAAGATTTGATGTTGGTTCATCTGCAATTATAAGTTCTTTATTTTCATTTAAAGCTTTAGCAATTCTAGCTTTAACCTTTTCTCCTCCACTTAAATAACTATTATACTCATTTGGTATTTTTAATTCCTTTGATATTTTACCTATTTCTATATCAACAGCTTCTTCAAGTTGTGTTATATATGAAAAATTATTATTTATATGAATGTTGCCTTCATCAGCTTCTACAACTCCACATATTATATTAAGAAGAGTTGTTTTGCCTCCTCCATTTGCTCCAACTAACCCTATCTTTTCTCCTGCAAAAATCTCTAAACTATCAATATCCAAAATTAATCTATCAGCATAATATTTCTTTATTTTATCTATCTTAATTAAAAGCATAAAAAAAATCCCTCCTTCATCTTTGGAGAGATAATCACTTACTTAATAACCTTTTTAATATAACTAATTAAACTATACAAAAGCATAGTTTAATAAAACTCACTCCTTCTATAAAATGAGTTAATAATATAGTTAAATTAATCATCTGACATTCAGATGAACTTTAATTAAAGTTATATCAATTTAAAAGTAATGTATCTCTCAACTTTAAATAACACAAATAAAACCTTAGCAAAAATATTTTTCTACTATTAGGTTCCTTTTATATTTTAATTGTCATCTAAATAGAAATTACATTACATTCTCATCTGCTTAATACCTTTACCTTTCTTTAATTTAACTTTCTTACATTTATATTATATTACATTTCCTAAAATTGTCTATTGTTTTTTTAATTTCCCCTTCTTACAAATATTTTTCACTTTTACTTTAACAAATCTCATACTTCTTCTATGGTGCATATCCCTTCTGATTTTCTCAATACTTCAATAACATGATCATATGATGTTCTCTTAGGTGAAGTTATAGTGAATATTCCACCTATAATTGGCTCATTTATATTATTAGACTTTATAAGCTCCATATCACTTACTTTGAGTCCATTTTTTTTAATAAACTTAAGAAATTTACCAATATCGATAATATTTGAAAATTCAACATATAAAGTCATTTCTTTAGTTTTATACATCAAATTCTTTTCTAAACCATGCAAAAACTCCATAGCTACAAGTATCATCAGACATCCTACTATGGCTCCTGAAAAATACCCTATTCCTATAGTCAACCCAATACATGCTGATGCCCAAAGTCCAGCTGCCGTAGTAAGTCCTTTAACTCTATTTCTCCCTGTAACTATTATTGTTCCAGCGCCTAAAAAACCAATTCCACTAATAACTTGCGCACCCATTCTTGATGGATCCCCACCATACTTTGTTGCTATATATTCATTTGTAATCATGACCATAGCTGATGCTACACATACCAACATATATGTCCTAAAACCTGCTGGCCTGTTTTTTCTTCCCCTATCAATTCCTAAGATACCACCACATATTAATGCTAATAAGAGCTTTAAAAATGTATCTATTATACCTAATTCACTTAATAACTCACTCATTTCACACCAACTTTCTATTAACATAGTATAACTTTATTATTCCTCATACATTTTATATCTACTATATTTATATTACTTTTAATATATTATTGTTACTCTATGTCTTATTAATCACTTTATAATCTTATTTTTTCTTAGTTCGCTCAATGGATAAACACCTTACATAGCAATTAATTTCATTACTTTAATTTACAATATTGTAACTTTCTATATTTATGCTATTATTAAATTGATTATATTTTTAATTATGGGAGGGTATTATATGATTATTAAATGTATCGATAATTCACTATGTTCAACATTAACATTAAACAAGGAGTATTTTGTTTTAGAAGAGGCTCCTGAGTATTATGTAATATTTGATGATGTTCACGAAGAAATAACTTGTAAAAAATCTAGATTTACAATTATTACTGATGGAGATCTAACAAAGAAATGTAAAGCTACTATAAATGAACTTAACTACCAATTAAGTAATGATTTTAAAGATATAAAAAGTTTCTCAATCAGAAAAAATTCCAAAGGTGAAATAAAAGAAGTTTCAATAAAATTCAAATATTAGTCACATAAAAATAGTGTCTTAATCATAAAGATTAAGACACTATTTCTGATATTTCATTATAAACTCTAGTACATATATCTTTAAACTTCCTATTTAATATTTTAGATAATTCCTCTGAATAATCTATATGTGATATCTCTATACCTATAAGATATCCTTTAACATCTCGCCTTTCTTTTCTTAGTAAGCTTAATAAACTTTCCTCATGTGGTGAATAATCATAATTTATAAACTCATCACACCTATCTAAAGATTTTACTGTTACAGCTCCTGGTCTAGTCATAAAGTATGTTGAATCTATTATTATAACCTCATCATCTTCTTCTATTTTATTTATACAATACAGTACATCTGTTTTCCCAATAATCACCTCTATATCATCACCTAAAGCTTCAATCTCTTCTTTTAAATTTTCTGCTACTCTAACCCCTATTCCATCATCACAAAGAAGAATATTTCCAATGCCAAATACTTTAATCATAACTACTCCCCCTAATAATACCCTCTTGATATTATTAATGATTTTAGGAAGTATTTTATGACATAGATAAATCTATAATTATCACTTTTATTATTGTCAAATCCTGCTTTAGATTAATATACTATCATATATAGTATTTTTGAAAGTGATGATATGCGAATATATGTTGAATTGGAAGGTTGCAAACTTCTTGGCAGTGGCGCTGAAGGCTCTGTCTACTTAAGTCCTGAGGGATATGTCCTTAAAAGCTTTAAAAATAAAAAAGCTGCTGATAAAGAAGCTTTTATACTTAACTGTGCTAAAAGCAGTAGATTCTTCCCCAATGTTATTCTTCAGATAAGCACATTAATAGTAAGAGAATATGTTGGTGGGGAAAATCTTTATGAATATCTATCTGCTAATGGCTTATCTTATAAAGTCTCTACTGAAATTATTGATTTTGTAGAAGATTTAAAAATACTTAAATTTAAAAGATTAAATGTTCGAAATGCACATATTTTTATAAATAAAAAAGAGGAATTAATGGTTATTGACCCTAGGAAGTCTTTTTCTAAAAGCACACCTTACCCAAAAGATATAATAAAAATCTTTCTTAAACTTCATCTTTTCGATAAATTTTTAGAAGATTTAACCCAGTATAAACCGGATCTACTCACTTACTGGATTGACTCCTATAAATATACAGCTAGATTTAATAAAGTATCAAGATATGGGTAGTCTCTTGTAACAAAAATGAAAGTTTTATTTCTTGTAGATGAAAATACTGCTCCAACAGCATAAAAAATTAATTAAATTTAAGCTTAAAATATTAATGCCCAAAGTCTAAGTTCTAAGCTCACTTTACTTTGGGCAATTAATTTTTTCAACTATTGACTATTATTTATCTAACTCTGAGCTTTCAGTTATTATTTTATTAACTATTCCATAATTAATAGCATCATTTGCACTTAGCCAATAATTCCTATCTGTATCCCTTTCAACCTTATCTAAGCTTTGACCAGTAGCCTCACTAATTATTGTATTAATTCTCTTACGAACTCTTAATATTTCTTCTGCCTCTATTTCTATATCTGTAGCCTGCCCATTAAATCCACCTAACGGCTGATGAATCATATATCTAGTGTTAGGCAGAGAGTACCTATTTTCTTTATCAGCAGCAAGGTAAATTGTAATACCTGCACTTGCTACCCATCCTGTTCCTATCATTATAACCTTTGGCTTTACAAACTTTATCATATCATGTATTGTGTCACCAGCTTCAACATGACCACCTTGGCTATTTATAAATATTTTAATCGGTTCATCTCCCATTTCTTCAAGAATTAATAATTGTGTAACAACCTTTTCTGCTAAAGCTTGATTTATTTCACCTGAAATAATTATAGTTCTTGACTTAAATAACTTTTCCATAACTATGTTTGGCATTTCTTTTGTTTTTTCGTTCTTCTCTGCTTTCTCAGTATCATTCCCGTAAAATCTCATAAAATTCTCCTCCTATAAAAAAAAGTATATAAATACATTATATACTTTTATAAATTTTAAATACAATTAAATGTATAATATTTATTTGTTATATCTATTTATATTCTTCCGTAGAAGTAGGTAATCCTTTATCTTTCAATCTCACCTCTACAGTTTCTTTAATAAGCGAGTAAACTACTGCAAATATTGGTACTCCTACTATCATCCCTACAAATCCTAATAATTTTGAGAATATTAAAAGTGAGAATAATATCCAAAAAGCTGATATTCCTATTGTATCTCCAAGTATCTTAGGACCTATAATATTTCCATCGATTTGCTGAATTACAAATACTATAAGAACAAGCCATAATGCCTTAGTTGGTGATACAAATAAAACAATAATTACTGATGGTATAGCTCCAAAAAATGGTCCAAAGAATGGTATTATATTAGTTATACCTATAATTACTGATATAAGTAGTGTGTATGGCATCTTACATATTGATAATATACAGAAAGTTAAGACACCTATTATAAGTGAATCTATAATCTTTCCTACTAAAAACTTTCCAAACGTATCATTACTTATTCTTGCAATTCTTAAAATAAACTTAGCTCTTTCATTCGGAGAAAATGCAAAAACTATTTTTCTACATAAGGCCAAAAGTTTTTCCTTATCTATAAGCATATATATTGATACTATTACTCCTATAAATATTGAAAATAGACTTGAACTTAATTCTAAAACCCAATTTCCTATAACAGGCACCATATTAGTTATGATAGTAATTACAGTATTCACCAAATCATTCCACTGCTTCATTAATACATCTATAAACTGTGGATCTAAATCAACTTTACCTATTAATTCATTAGTAATATTACTAAGTTCTTTAACATATTGAGGTATACTGTTTGCTAATCCTAATATACTATCTAATAATTGTGGTAATACAAATTGTAAAAATAAATATAGCATAATACTAGCTGATATATATGTAAGAACTAACCCTACTGATCTTTTTACCTTTTTAGATTGTTTATCAAACTTATCCCATTTAGACAATAAATTCTCATAAAACTTCAACATGAAATTTAATATATATGCTATTGCGCCACCTATAATAAATGGTCTTAATGTTGCTATCATCCCACTAATTTTACTTAAAAATTCACCTGCATTAGATATAAACATATAAAGAATTATACTACAAGCTATAACAGTGAAAGAGTATACGGCTATAGTTGTATATCTTTTATTCCATTCTACTTTCATTTTAACCCCCGTCTTTTATATTTTTATTTAATTATAGCATGATATTTTATTATTACATCAGTATTTAGAAAAAATTAAGTTCCTTAATAAAAAATTAAGAGCTGATAAATCAGCTCTACAATTACATATCTTTTTTAATTATTTTGTCTATGATTTCTACTCTTTCATCACCTAAATATTTTGATATATTTACATTCATATTTTTTTCTTTATATATTCTGTCTTTATTAGCCTCAACTATAGCAACTATTTTTTCTTCCATCTTTTCATATGTCATAAGATCTTCTAAATAAACATCTACTATATCCTTTAAACATGTAGCTAATTCTCTAGGATTTCTATAAACTTTTCTCATAATAACTCCTTGTAAGTTCTTTTCTGATTTTTCACCTATATTATATATCAATAATTATATTATGTATAGTGAGTGCGCTTCTAAATCTTTAATTTACTTAAATGAATAAATAAAGTTGTTATGATAAAAATACTATTATATAAAACAAGTTTGGAGGTAACGAAATTGAAGAATTTTATAAATAAACTTACTCTATTTACATCTACTCTGATTCTACTTTTAACTGGATCTATTATTCCTTCTGCATCTATGGACAATCCTCCTGAAATGACAGATAGTAATAGTAAAAAAGTAGTGTACTTAACTTTTGATGATGGTCCTAGTGAGAATACTACTAAAATTTTAGATATATTAAAAGAAAATGATGTTAAGGCTACATTTTTTATAATATCACCTTATATTCCTAGTCATAACGATATAGTTAAGAGAATTTATGAAGAAGGGCATGCTATTGGAAACCATACCGCAGACCATGAATTTGATAAGATCTATACTTCTGAAGAAGCATTTATGAAAAGTTTCAATAAGCAACAAGAATTCATAAAAGAAATGACTGGTTCAGAATGCAGAATCTTCAGATTTCCCGGTGGCTCTAAAAATACTCTAGTTAGAAACGCCCGTGGAAAAGACTTTACAAAAAATATAATTGTTAAACTAGAGTCAGAAGGATTTCATTGCTATGATTGGAATGTTGATTCAGGTGATTCTCATGCAAGCAGCGTTCCTGTAGGTACTATCTGCAATAATATTTTAAAAGAAATTAAAGATAAAGATGGTAATTTAAAAAATCCATCAATAGTACTTATGCATGATTGCTTAACAAAAAAGACAACTGTTCAAGCTTTACCTGAAATAATCAAGATTTTCAAAGATAATGGTTATGAATTTGATACACTTAAGTAATAAATTGCGCACTAAGTGTGCAGTCCAAAAGTCGACTTCGTCGAGTCCAATAGTGCCTACGGCAGTCCAAGATATTTACTCTGTAAATATCCACAAGCCTTTTTAATTCTAAGCAATTGCTCTTAGACTTTGACGAAGTCAAACTTTTAACTCTTACTAAATAAATGATTATGACATAGAAGAAAATGATAAAATTAATAGTGTAAGAAACATAGAATGAGCTTTAGAACTTTAGTCACTATCGTTGTGAAAATGCGTTAAGAAATTTAAATGTTTGAGCATAGCGAGTTTTTAAATTTTAGTATTTTTGCATAAAATAGTGGCTAAAAGTTCTTAGCGAATGGGTCAGTTTCTGTAGCTGTCAATTTTATCATTTTCTATGTCATATTATTTCGCACTTTATTTCATTTCTTCTACTTATTTATATATCCCTATTATATATTTTAGATATTTCAATCTTGTTCTTACATATAAGAATTAATGCTCCTACAACTCCGCAGCAACCGAAAACTGCTCCTGCTATAGGTAATGAAAATATCTCCCCTAATACTCCTGCAACTAAATTCGCTAAAAACATCCCTCCAAAAACTAATAATTGAAAAAATGAATTTACTCTTGCCCTTTTCTCCTTTGGAATATAGCTTTGGACTGAACTTTCTCTTATATTTGCAGAGTTAACACCTAAAAAACCCTCAATAAATCTCATTATTACCATTATTGGAAAAGCTACAAACATTAAAACACCATCTAATAAATCATAAATAATATAAACTTTTGATGCTATTGCATATCTTTTTCCCTCAGGTATTTTAATCATATAATGTAATACTCCTCCAACAGTTCTTCCAATAGTTTCAGCAGATAATAAAAGTGAGTAATGGGTCGTATTATATACCATATGACTTTGAAAAAAAGGTACTAGCAATAATGATACTCCTTGACTAGCAAATATAGTTACGGCTATATAAAGATAAATAAATAAGATTCCTTTTTCTTTTTTTAAATATAACACGCCTTCTTTTATATCAGTAAAATATTCTTGTAATTTATATTTGTCAGCTATTCTATTACCTTCTTCGTATTTTATAAATAACTCTACTGAAGCACATATAAGCAAAAGTACCCCTTCAATTATAAATAAAATTTCAATTCCTACACTTTCATAAACTATAGCTGCTATTGGAGTAAAGCTTGCAGCTATAATTGGATATATTAAAACTGAAACCGAATATCCTTTTTGTGCAAAACCTTCTGGTATAAGATCTGGAAAAAGTGAGTTGTAAGCCAAGCTATAAATAACTCCAATTGTACTTGCTATAAATCCGACAACTATAAATAAATAATAATTAAAATCTGTACTAATTAAATACACTCCAAAAATAGTATAAATAGCACCTAATAAGTAATCTAAAAATACTATTATCTTTTTTCTTGATATTCTATCTATATACGGTGCTACTAGTACTGGGAACAAAACCTGTGGAATTATAATAACCGCATTATATATGCCTGTAAGCATAATAGAGCTTGTATTGTTATATACAACTATACTTAATGCAAAATTCAATCCAATGCTTCCTATTGCTGATATAATAGTTCCTATTGTTATTATCGTAAAATTTCTATCCCATAATTTACTCCTATTTTTCATAATACTAACCTCTCTTTCATTCGTTAGTATTATTATACAAAAACTACTAATCTATAATAAACCTAGTAGTTTTGGGAAAATTATCTATATTATTATATACTAAAACTATATTTTATCTATCTAAAAAGAAAATATTTCTTCCATAACCTCTAAAGCTTCCTTATACTTTCTATTTGACTTTAGCCATTCTACATAATAGCTTGCAAAAAACAATTTAAATCCATAGTGCATACTTCCGTCTTTGACATAAAAAAGCTTACTTAATACGTCTCCATACTCAACATTTTTAAGATAATTATTATCATTACAAATTATTTCTAACATTCTAATCATATGCTGAATATATGTATCATTATCTAAATATTCATAATGAGCTGCATATTTACTTTTTGCTAAATACTTAATAGCCTCTTCATTATTTCCCAAATCTAAATTTACAATAACTAACTTTTGATACAAGTAAAAACAATCTATGCCATAGCCTATATCTTCAGCCATTTTTAAATACTTAAGAGACTTCCTCGAATCCTTCTTAATATAAGTTGCACCTAAATTATAATATATATTTCCTTTAACATTATCATCTATATTTTTAGATAACTTTAAAGCTTTATCATAGTACTTCTCCATAAGTGGTATTGAGTTTAAATTAGAATATGTATTAGCTAAGTAAATACAATCAATTACAGCATCATCTATATTTCCTAATTCTATCTCTAAGATAAAGTCTTTATTGAAATACTCTATTGCTCTATTATAATCTCCATCTATATAGTAACTTACCCCTATATTAAATAATCCCTTTCCTTCTGGATTAATCATATAAGCTTTTTCAAAATAGTTTA